>DATDHU010000118.1:0-5721 GCA_036521415.1 Acidimicrobiales bacterium | reverse complement strand
CGGCGCTCCGAGCTGCAGTTCTTTGGCTCCAAGCGAGGTGACCATACCTTCTGGGAGGATCTGGACGGGATTCATTACGACAACCAGTTCATCTTCGACGAGCTGGGCTGGAACTTCGAGCCGTCTGAGCTGGGGGCCGCCTTCGGTCTCGAGCAGCTGAAGAAGCTCCCCACCAATCGGGCCCGAAGGCAGCGGAACTTCGACCTCTACACCGAGTGGTTCGCCGATCATGCCGATCTCTTCCAAGCGCCGCGTCAGCTCGAGGGGCTCGACACGGCCTGGCTCTGCTACCCGGTTCTCATCCAGCCCGACGCTGGGCTCGTCCGGGCCGAGGTGCAGGAGTACCTGGACAGCCATGACGTCGACACCCGGACCGTATGGACCGGCAATGTGGGACGCCAGCCGATGATGCGAGACGTTCACTTCCGAATGCCGGAGGCAGGGCTGCCGAATGCCGACGCCATCATGGAGCGGGCCTTCCTGCTGCCGTGCAACCACGGGATGGATGACTCGGATGTCGCCTTCGTGGTCGAGCAGCTCGAGGGGTTGCTGAAGAGACGATCGGACGTTCGAGGTGGTTGAGGGCATGCGCGTAGTGTCCGAACATGCGATCGCTCCCGCACGGGTGTCGACCGGATCATGTGGGGCGCCGATCGGTCCGCTGCTCGACGATCTGGTGACGGCGGCGTCCCCGGCCATGGTGGCCCGACATGGGCAGCAGGCCTGATGCTGTTCGACCTTACCGGGCGAGTCGCCCTTGTCACCGGTGCCGGCCAGAACGTCGGTGCCGGCATTGCCCGCATGCTCAGCGCGCAGGGGGCGTATGTCGCCGTGAACGATGCCGTGCCAGCGAGGGCGCTTGACACCGTCGCCGCCATCACGGCCGCCGGTGGTCGAGCGTTCGCCGTGCCGTTCGACGTGACCATCTACGACGACGTCGCGGCCGGGGTCGCCGGCATCGCCGAGGCGCTCGGCCCGGTCGACATCCTCGTCAACAACGCCGGAAACGGGGGAACGGTGGGCATGCGGCCCGAGCAGTTCCGGGAGATGGACCCGGCGGCATGGGAGGGCCCGATTCGGGTGAACCTCTACGGTGTCCTGCATTGCAGCCGAGCCGTCATCAACGGCATGTGCGACCGGGGCCGGGGCCGCGTCATCACGATCTCCTCAGCCGCCGGGACCAACGGAGCCGCCCTCGGGGTCTCGCCCTACAGCGCCGGCAAGGGCGGCGGCATCTCGTTCACACGCTCGCTCGCCCTCGAGGTCGCCCGGAAAGGCGTCACCGCCAATTCCATCGCCCTCGGCCTCATGGGCATGCCCGACCCGAAGGTCACCGAGCACCTGGCTCGGGCCATCCCGGTTGGGCGAACCGGCACGCCCGAGGACGTCGGAGCCGCCTGCGTGTGGCTCGCGTCCGACGAGATGTCGTGGATGACCGGCCAGACCATCGAGATCAACGGCGGTATGTTCACCACCTGAGCCCGGCCTCTGGGGTTTCCTTCCGTTCCGGCTCCGGTCAGGCCTCGACCTGCCGCTCGGCGGCGTGGAGCAGCTCTTGGAGGGCGTATGTTCGCGAAGAGGTCTCCGGAACCGGTGCTCGGTGATGGTTCCGTTCCTGCCGCTGCCATTGGGTGGTACTCCAATCGCCAGCGCGCTTGTCCGTCGCTTCCTATCCTGTTCTTCGTGCTCAGCGTGTTCTGTTCGCCCAGCCGCTACGTGCAGGGACGTGATGCCACGGAGCAGCTCGGTCCCGAGATGTCCAACATGGGCTTTGTGGGACCAGCACTGATCGTGGCCAGCCCGTCACCTCGGCAGCTCCTCGGAGCGACATGGCAGAGAAGTCTCAGCGGAGCCGGCATGGAGCACGGCGTGCACCTATTCGGCGGCGAGTGTACGCCGCGCGAGGTTGCGACGATCGTGGACGCGGCCCGGACGGTCGACGCCCGAGTCATCGTGGGCGCTGGGGGAGGCAAGGTTCTCGACGCCGCTCGTGATGCGGCAGCCGAGCTCGATCTCCCGGTCGTGAACTGCCCGACCACAGCGTCGAGCGACGCACCCTGCAGCGCCTTGTCCGTCCTCTACACCGACGACGGGGAGTTCGATCGGTACTTGTTCTATCGGCGCAATCCTGACTTGATCCTCGTGGACACTTCAGTCGTGGCCAGGGCACCGCTGCGGCTGCTGGTTGCGGGCATGGGCGATGCCCTTGCCACCTGGTTCGAGGCGCGGACCGTGATCGAGGCGCACCGGGCGAACCAGCTCCACGGGGCGACGACGATGGCTGCCGGAGCCCTGGCTCGTCTGTGCTTCGACACCTTGGTGGCGGAGGGGCCGGCGGCATGCGAGGCCGTGCGCCAAGGGGTGGTGACGCCGGCCCTCGAGCGATTGGTGGAGGCCAACACGCTGCTCTCCGGGCTCGGTTTCGAGTCAGGGGGCCTGGCGGTCGCGCACTCGGTCCACAACGGCCTGACCGTGGCACCGGGCACCCACCGCTCCCTCCACGGCGAGAAGGTGGCGTTCGGCTTGCTCGTCCAGTTGGTCCTCGAGGGCAGACCCGCCGAAGAGCGACGAACGGTCATGAACTTTGCGCGACAGGTCGGGCTGCCAACCACGCTCTCGCAGCTGGGTCTCGAAGACCGGGACGAGACCCTCCTGCAGCGCATCGCCGAACGAAGCTTGGCCGATGGCGAGACGGCGCACAACGAGCCGTTCGAGGTGACTCCCGCCATGATGGTTGACGCCATCGTGGCGGCCGACGCCCTCGGGCGCGCACTCGGTCCTGTACCGATGCAACCCGGCAGCCCTGTCTGAGCCACGGACGGCACTCACCACAGCCAACCGCGGCTTGCCAGCCGAGTCGCAGGCCAAGTTGAGGGGCGACATGGACCTTGGGCAAGGAACTGATTGCGCAAAGCGCCGCTGGTCAGATCCCATGGCCAGGCACGCTATGTTTGCGCCTCAAGTCGCCGCTGGCCTGCCACTTGGTCGGCCCGCCAGCACACGAGCCTGGAGGGCTGGTCGTGGCTGAAACGGGGGGAGTGGTGCGAGGCGGGGACCGGTCCGGGGTGCCCGACCCATCCTCGCTGGCCGACGAGCTGGCGGCAAGGGGGGTGGAGGCCATCGCCCTGACGTACGTCGACAACTCGGGGATCACCCGGGTCAAGGCTGTTCCAACCGCCCGCCTGGGCGCCGTGATGACCTCCGGCGTCGGGATGTCGCCAGTGTTCGACCTGTTCCTCCTCGACGATTCGGTCACCGCCAGCCGAACCTCGACGGGTCCCGTCGGCGACGTACGGCTCTACCCGGACCTGGGCCGTCTGGTGACCCTGGCCGCTCAGCCGGGCTGGGCCTGGGCGCCGGTCGACCGGCGTAGCCAATCGGGCGAGATGCATCCCTTGTGTCAGCGCAGCTTTGCCGCCCGCATGGTGGAGCAGGCCGCCGATGCGGGGATGTCCGCTGTCATGAGCTTCGAGCTGGAGTGGGCCCTCGACGCGGGCAGCGGCGACGAGTTCACCCCGGCGGCGCTCGGCCCCGCGTATGGGATGACTCGGGTCATCGAGCGCTCCGGCTACCTGCGCGACCTGCTGGTCGCTCTGGCGGCGGAGGGAATCTCGGTCGAGCAGGTTCACCCCGAGTACTCCGCCGGCCAGTTCGAGGTGTCCGTGGCACCGACCGACCCTGTCGGCGCCGCCGACGACAGCGCGCTCGTGCGCCTGACCCTGCGTGCGGTGGGGCTAGACCACGGGCTGAGGACCAGCTTTTCGCCCAGTGTGGTCGCCGGGCAGGTGGGCAATGGCGGCCACGTTCACCTGAGCGTTTGGCGCGACGGGCACAACCTCTTTGCCGGCGGTGACGGCCCCCACGGGATGACCTCCGATGGCGAGTCCTTCGCCGCCGGAATCCTCCGAGAGCTACCGGCACTGCTCGTCATCGGGTGTCCGAGTGTCGCCAGCTACCTGCGCCTGGTCCCCCAGCAGTGGGCGGGGGCGTTCCAGACCTGGGGGCTCGAAAACCGGGAGGCGGCGCTGCGATTGGTGACTGGTACCGCCGGCGACGAGGCTCGCAGCGCCAACCTCGAGGTGAAGTGCTTCGACCTGAGCGCCAACCCCTACCTGGTGGCCGGGGCGGTGTTGGCGGCCGGACTTGCCGGTGTCGGGGAGGGATTGCGACTGCCACCGGAGGTGCGGGTGGATCCAGCCAGCTTGTCCCAAGCCGAACTGACCGAGGCCCAAGCCACTCGGCTGCCACAGAGCCTGCCCCAAGCGCTGGAGCGCTACTCGACGAGCACCGTGTTGGCCGAGGCGCTCGGTGATGCACTCTATGACACGATCGCCGCCGTCCGACGGGCCGAGGTCGCGTTGTTCGCCGAGTGCACGCCGGACCAGGTGGCGACAGCGACACGCTGGCGGCACTGATGTCCGGCCCGGCAGCCCGCAGCTCGGCACCCCGGCTCGGGGACGATGTGCCCCTCGTCGACCATCACGTTCACAGCGTGGTCAGAGATGTCGCTGACCGGACTGCCTTCGAGCGCTTCCTCACCGAGTCGGGCCAGCCGGCCGCACCGGGCTGCAGCTACTTCGACTCCTTCCTCGGGGCGGCCCTGTTGCGAACCTGCGCCCCGGTTCTCGACCTCCCTCCCGCCGCCACGGCTGACGACTACGTGGCCCGGCGCATGGAGCTGGGAGGGGAGGAGGTCAACCGGCGCCTCCTGCGTCGCGCCGAGTTGGCCGAATTGCTGGTCGACCACGGGTTCCGAGGAGATGACCTCGTCGATGTGTCCGATCTCGCCGAACTGGCCGCGACCCGGGTGCGACGGATCGTCCGGTTGGAGCAGCTTGCCGAGGCCGTGGCGGCGGACGGCGTAAGGCCCTCGCGTTTCGCCGAGAAGCTCGCCGAGCGGCTGGCGGCCGACCTCTCGGGCCCCGACCCGGCCGTTGGTTCCAAGTCAGTGGTGGCCTACCGGTGCGGACTCGACGTCGACCCAGTCGAGCCGGGCCCGGGCGAGGTTCGCGAAGCGGCCGCGGAGTGGATCCAGGGGGCTGCAGCCTCCGGGCAGTTGCGGGTGTCCCACCCGGTGGTTTTGCGCCACCTGATTTGGGCCGGTCTCAGGGCGGGTGTTCCCCTGCAGCTGCACACCGGCTACGGCGACGCCGACCTGGAGCTCCACCGGTCCAACCCGGCACTGCTCACCGGTCTGATCCGGCGTGCGGCCCCACTCGGCACGCCGATCATGTTGCTGCACTGCTACCCCTACCACCGCGAGGCCGCCTATCTCGCCGGGGTCTACCCGCACGTGTACTTCGACGTCGGGCTGGCGATGAACTACGTGGGCCACCGGGCGGCGGCCGTTCTGGCCGAGGCCCTCGAGTCCGCCCCATTCCACAAGATGCTCTACTCCTCTGATGCTTTCGGGCTGGCCGAGCTGCACCGTCTGGGAGCCGTGACCTTCCGGGAGGCGCTCGCGTCGGTGTTGGAGCCGCTGGTGACCCGACAGGCTCGTACCAAGGAGGAAGTTGCTGCCACTGCGGCCATGATCGGGGCGGGAACCGCCCGCCGTGTCTACAACCTGGCCGAGGGCCGGTAGCCGATAGCCGACCGACCGTGTTCCACCTCTCTGTCAGCCGGGTGACGATTGGTAGTTGAAGACCAGCGCCTGAGGTGCCGGTCGTCTCGGAGAAGGCCCACGACCGCAGACTCGCCGGCGCATCGGCGTACATTCTC
>DATDHU010000117.1:0-6817 GCA_036521415.1 Acidimicrobiales bacterium | reverse complement strand
CATTGGCGGGACGAGCCGAGACGCCCCCGGACCGGGCCCAGAGCGTGCCGACCACCGGGACGGTACGGAAGAAGTAGTCGGCCAGGCCATACACGGGACGCTCCAGCTCCTTCTCGATCCCGTGCATGATCACCGGGGCGTCGGAAGGGATGGCGCCGGCATGGTTGGCCACCAGGAGTGCACCACCTTCGGTTGGGATCTTCTCGAGCCCATCCCATTCAACCCTGAACCACTTCGAGTAGATGGGCTCGTACACGGCACGGGCGAGTGCCCGCGTGTGCTCGGAGCGGCCCCACTCATCGACATCAGACCGGCGCGGGTCCTCTCCGGACTCCGGCGACTCGGGCGGGATCCGGATCGGGACGATCGCCCTGGATCCCTGAGTCTCGGTGGTGACGCCGCGCCCGATGGTCACCACGCCATGGTATCGACCCTGGAACTCGGCGCATCTCGGAGCAGGACGAGGTCCTGTTTACGAATCCGCGCTCAAGGACAGCGGGGCACGAGCACTCAGCTGGGCGGTGGTCAGGAGCGAGCGCTGCGGGGCCGCCCGGGGGAAGTAGGAGGTAATACGCGCCGCGGTGCTCGCAATCTGGGCTTCGGTCATGAGGGGGCACAGCACGAGCAACGAGCCGCCGGCCTGGCGCACGACCGGGAGGAACGGAGCGAGCTCCTGGACCAGCGCCTTCAGGGCCACCGAGGTGTCGGGATCCCCGGACCGTCCCGGGCCGGGGTCCACCGTCAAAGCGGGCACGGGGGGAGCCGACTTCGCCCGTCGGCTGGCCCGGATGACGTCCCGGGTCATGGTGCCGGGGTCGAGCCAGGGTCGGACCCGACTGCCCCGGACCCGGGACCAGTGCACAGGGACCTCGGCAATGGTCAGGCCGAGGCGGCGGGCCAGGGTGAGGATCTCGACGTCGAAGGCAAAGCGCTCGGTGATCGAGCAGTGGAACAGCAGCTTGGCCGCCGGCGCCCGGAACGCCTTGTACCCGCACTGGGTGTCACTGAGCGACACCCGGGTGACCACGTTCACGAGCCGGTTGAAGGCGCGATTCATGGCCGATCGCCGCAGGTTGGGCCGATCGACCGACGCCCCCACCGCGGCACGTGAGCCGATGGCCAGATCGGCCCGGGCCAGGGCGCGCACGAACTCGGGGGTCTGGGAGGGGTCGATGGCCATGTCGGCATCGGCAAAGGCAATCAGCGGGGCCGAGGCCGCCGTCACGCCGGCGCGCACGGCCGCACCCTTCCCCCTGTTTTCGGCCAGGCGCACGATCCGCCGGTGCGGAAATGGACCGAAGAGGGTTTCGGCGCGGGACACCGTGTCGTCGGTGCTCCCGTCATCGACCACCACGAATTCGGTCGTCTCGGGGTCGATGCCGCCCGAGGTGACGGCGGCCAGGAGCCGGGTGACGCCATCGTCGAAACGCCGTGCCTCGTTGAAGGCGGGAATGACGAGCGTGAGCCGCAACGGCGCGTGCCCGCCGCCCTCGGCTCCTGAGTCGGTGCTCTCCTCGCTCGTGATCTTGGGCCCATTCTCCACCGGCACCGGCCCGGTGCCTCGTCAGGTCGCCCGTACGGGCGACCTGCTAGGGGCGGGCGGCTCCGATGAGGCCTCCGGTGAAGATGGGGGAGTAGGAGACGGAGGCACCCGTGAACGGCGCAGCGATGATCTCGCCGTTGCCGACGTACATCACCACGTGGTCAACCTGATCGTCGTTGTCGAGGTTGAAATAGAAGAGCAGGTCACCCGGCTCCAGGGCGTCGAGCGAGACGTGGGGCAGGGCCGGCCACTGGCTCTCGGTCGTCCGGGGGATGGAGACACCCGCCTGAGCCCAGGCCCACTGCACCAGTCCCGAGCAGTCAAAGCCGGCCCCCGGGCTCTCGCCCCCGAAGACGTAGGGAACACCGAGTTGGGAGATCGCTGCGTTGACGGCCGCCTGCCCTTGCCCTGTCGATGCCCCGGAACCCCCGACCGGTCCGACGGGCGCGGCTTGATTGGCCGCGGTGGTGGCGGCGGCCCCGCCGGCTGAGCCTCCGACCAATCCGGCCACGGTGGCGGCCGCCTGGGAGGCGGCGGCCGCCCGTTGCGCCTGGGCCGCGTTGGCGGCCTGGGCCGCCGCAGCCGCCTGTTGTTGCGCTTCTACGACCGCCGCTTGGGCGACCTGCTGGGCCAACTGCCCCCGTACCGTGCTCAGGGTCGCTTGGGTGGCCGCCGCTTCCTGCTGGTTGGCCTGCGCCAACAGTTTTGCCTGGTTGGCCTGCGACGCAGCCTGGGAGGCGAGGCTCTGCTGCTGCGACTCCTGGTTCGACAGTTGCGACTCGGATGACTGCAGGGCATTGCGAGCCTGGTCGAGATTGCCGACGATCTGCTGGGTGTACTGGTTGCGGGCACCGCTGAGATCGGCCGACGACGTGAAGAGCGACGTGAATTTCGTCTGCGGAGTGCCGTAGACATAGGCCTTCACGGCGTCGTTGGTGAGGCGGCGCTTGTCGGCGGCCACCGAGACCTTGGTCTGCACCAGTTGGGTGGAGATGACGGCCAACGACGCCTCGGCATTCTGCTGGTCCTGAACGGCGATGGTGTAGCGGTTGTCGAGGGCGGAGGACTGCTGCTCTTCCTGAGAGAGCGTGGCTTCGACGGCGCTGACCTGCGCCTGGGCGGCGTTGATCTGCGACTGATTGGGAGCCGGGCCCGGGGTGGTCGTCGGCGTCGCCGACGGCGTGGCTCCAGCCGGGGCGGTAGGGAATACCCCGAGCCCGGACGCTCCGGCGCCCAAAAGACCGATCATGGTGGCGACGACTGCCCCGCGTGCCAAAATGGCATGGGGCGGCCGGCGGCCAGTGTCCCGACACTTCACTGTTGCCACACCAGCAACAGTACCCCCTCGACCCACACGTGCCAATGGGCAATTTGGGCCTCTGGGCTGGGCCTGTGAGCGGAATTGGCTGACCCCGGCGCTAGCCACATCCTGTAGCTGTTGACCCTTGCCGCGAACCCTCCATATGGTGCCTTATGGACAAGATCGTGACGGTCTCCGCTGGACGGGTCCGCGGCGTCCAGCGCGGTGATGTGTGGTCGTTCTCCGGAATTCCCTATGCCCAGGCACCAGAGGGAGCCCTCCGCTGGCGTCCACCACAGCCGCCACGTTCCTGGGACGGCGTGCGCGACGCATCGTCCTTCGGCCCGATCGCGCCCCAGTCGCTCTCGGTACCCGGCATCGCAAGTCCGGCGGATCTCGACGGGTCCGAACCGCAGAGCGAGGACTGCCTTTCCCTCAACATCTGGACGCCGGACCTGCCCGAGACGTCGTCGCCCGCATCACGACGTCCGGTCATGGTGTGGATTCACGGTGGGGGATACACCGGCGGGAGTGGGTCGAACTTCGTGTACCGGGGCGGTGAGTTGGTGCGCCAAGGGGACGTGGTGGTGGTCACCTGCAACTACCGTCTGGGCGCGCTCGGGTTCCTGGGTCATCGCGAGCTCCGAGATCCCGACGGCTTCATCGGCAATTGGGGCTTGCACGATCAGGTGGCCGCATTGCGGTGGGTCCGCGACCATATCGCCCAGTTCGGGGGGGACCCCGCCAACGTCACCGTCTTCGGCGAGTCCGCCGGGGGATTCAGTGTGTCCGCTCTCATGGGGACGCCCGGAGCCGCCGGTTTGTTCCGGCGCGCCATCGTCGAAAGCGGGGGGGTGCATGTCCACACCGTCGAGGAGGCCGAGCGCACCGCCGATCGCCTGGTCGCCGCCTTGGGCCTGGCGGCGTGCGATCGAACCACGCTGGAGTCGGTCCCGGCGGCCGACCTGGTGGCGGCCACCTCGGTGGTGGGCAAGCGCATTCCTGACCCCGGCATGATTCCCCTACCTTTTCTTCCCGTCGTCGACGGGTCATTCCTCCCGCAGCATCCCCTCGCCGCGATTGAGCATGGCGCGGCCTCGGGCGTCGACCTCCTTATCGGCACGAACAGAGATGAGCTCACGCTCTTCGGCCTGGGTGATCCGTCCCTCTTGGAACTCGACGCCGCCAGCCTTCCCTTCCTGGTCAAACACGCCGCCCCCGACATGCCCACCGAGGAACTGATCGAAACCTACCGACAGGCCCGCCTTGACCGGTCCGAGACGGTCGACCCCCGGGCCCTGTGGTGGGCCATGGGGACCGACGACGTCTTTCGCTGGCGCAGTCTCCAGTTGGCCGCGGCGCAGACGGCGCAGGGGGCCCAGACGTTCGTCTACCTCTTCGAGTGGGAATCGCCCGCCTTGGGGGGGATGCTCGGGTCCTGCCATGCGCTTGAAGTTCCCTTTGTGTTTGGTGCCGTGGGCCATCCAGCGGTGCAACTCTTCACCGGAAGTGGACCCGAGGTCGATACGCTCTCGGCCCTCATGCAGCATGCATGGTTGGCCTTTGCCCGCACGGGGGATCCCTCGCACCAGGCTCTCGGCCCGTGGCCGACCTGGGACCCGACGACACGGTCGACCATGGTGTTCGGTCACGAGTCGGGGGCGGTGGACGGGCCCCGCAACACGGAGCTGTCGTTGTGGGAGGAGCACCGACCGCTCTTCGCCCCCATCGGAGCCTGAGCCGGCCGGCGACAGAGCATCGTCTCGGCGGTTCCCGTCCGGTCAAGCGTTCCTCGGAACCCGGAACGTCGCCGTGCGTCACATGTGGGTGTCCATCTGGCACAGAATGGGGCCCAGGCACGCGGTGCTTCGGGGGCGTAGCCCAATCGGCAGAGGCAGGGCGCTTAAACCGTCTCCAGTGTGGGTTCGAATCCCACCGTCCCCACCCACAGGCCCAGGCCCCATTTGCGTCGCGTCAGGCCCCTGGCCATGGTCATGCGAGCCAGGAGCGATAAGTCTGGACCGACGACTATTCGTCCCCTGCTGGTACCGCATTGAGGCTCCCAAAGAATTTCTGGTCGATCTCGAGTCCCTTCCGGATGGCGGCCATGGATGAAGCGCGCGCCCGGGACTTGGTCGCCACGTGAGCCGCACGGTCCAGTTGGGCGAGTTCCGTTGCCACCGTCCGAGCAGTCTCCAATAGATCCGGTCCGTCCACCACCCGGTCCAGAAACCCGGCCTCGACCGCGCCAGCCGGCGCATAGGTCTCGGCGAGAATGATCGCCCGGTTGAAGTGCGATGGCGCAAGTCGTTGGCGACAGATCTCGATCGCTGTCTGAGGCATGGTCAGGCCAATGGCCACCTCGTTGGCCACCAGCCGGAAAGGACCATTGACTCCAATGCGGTAGTCGCCGGACAAGAGAAGGAAGATACCCATGGCCACCGCGTGACCGTTGCAGGCGATGATCACGGGCGCCGGATGTTCGAGAAGGCGCAGTGCCAGCAGAAAGCCTTGCTCGAGCATGAGGGCTGCGTCGGGACCGCCGGCCCCCAATACCTTGAGGTCGAAACCTCCCGAGAAGATGCCCTGCCGCCCCGTCAGCACGACAACCGCACCGTCGGAGGCAGCTCGATCGAGGGCTTGATTGAGCGCCGAGAGCATCCCGAGAGACAGCGCGTTTGCTTTGCCGTCATCCATGACGATCATCGCCGCGCCGTCGACGAGTTGATAGGTCACGAGCTCACCCGTGGCTGGAACCGGCACGGACCCGATCATATTGCGGAGGCACGGGTGTCATCGGTCCCGGTTCACTCGTGCGCAGATCGTCTTCGTGTCGCGACCTCCTCGACCATCCGAATGGCGAAGGCTCGATGCTCAGCCATGCTCATCCGGGCGGGGCCGGTCGGGCCGACATCGTGATGAAGTCGCGTGCCCACGAAGGCTCGAAGAATGTTCCTGGTCCCTGCACGGTCGCGGCGAGCAGTTGGCTCCCGTTGGCCGGTGCGGCCAGGCCCCCCGGGATAGGTGGGTCGTAGGTGACCAGGACGGTCCAGTTGGGGTTGATGTCGAGTTGCATGCCGCGCTCGACCCCGGCGTGCACCAGAAGCTGAGCCAGTTGCAGCGGATCGAGAGTCGGGCCGGTGGCGAAGACCAGGGCCCCATCGGCGGTGACACCAACCCCAGAGCGCCACTGCTGTTCGATGCCCGGGACTGCGGCGGAGCACGAGGTCGCGCCACACGTGTCGCCCCACGCCTGCCAGTTGGGGCTCGCCGCTTGCGCCGTCGGTTGGCCAGCAGCGACAAGTGGCACCAGATTCTGGCGGACACTGACGACGCTCGGAGTCATCGCCACGTCGCTGCCCCAGGCGCCGACATTGACGGACCCGTCGGAGTAGATGACGAGCGAGGCGGCCCCGGACACCAGTGGGTCGATCATGCTGCCTTCGGTGTAATAGCCCCCGCCGGCGACATTCATGACGAAGCCTCCGTTGAACGCTGCGACCACCGAGGCGGCCTCTGCGGGCTGGATCGGCGCGGTGTAGCGATACGGGCCCCCACCCGGACTCTTCGAGCCCGAGTACAGCCGGGCGGACAGGAGGCGGGTGTCCATCCAGGCGACCCCGGCTGGCTCCGAGCCTCCCGGGGGAACCAATGTGGTCTCGTAGACCGCCGGCACTCCGCCGACCATTCGTCCGGCGGGACTCCACGCGCCCCCTCCGGCGGCCGCGGGCGCGCTGAACGGCGCCAGCGACGCAGGGGTGGGCAGCGGCGCACCGGCGGTGCCCGTCTGTTGCCCACCGGGTGTCGGCGTCCCCGACGGGCGGGTCGTGGTGGTGCGCGATGGCTTCAGCGTTGTGGTCGATCGCGCCGCCGGGACGGTGCCGGGAGTCCGACCAACAGCAGTCGGCTGGCCGACACCACAGGACGCCAGCGCCACCGTGACGCCGATCAGCATGGTCACTCGCACCGTGATC
>DATDHU010000116.1:0-5156 GCA_036521415.1 Acidimicrobiales bacterium | reverse complement strand
TCCTGGGGACCGTCGCCTACCTGTCGCCCGAACAGCTCAACGGTCAGACGGCGACGCCGGCGTCCGATCTGTACAGCCTCGGCGTGGTCGCGTACCTGTGCCTGGCCGGGCACACTCCCTTCGCCGGTGGCCAGTCCGTGGCTGTGGCCGTGGCCCAGGTTCGCCAGGACGTCCCTCCCCTTCCCGGCACGGTCCCGTCGGCCGTCCAAGAGCTCGTGTACCGACTCATGGACAAGAACCCGGCCCAGCGGCCCCGGTCGGCCGCCGCGCTCGCCGCCGCCGCCACCCAGGTCCGGGACCAGCTCGTCGTCCGGCCGAGCCCGCCGCCGACGAGGGCGTCGCCCGTCGAAGTCCTCCCGCTCGATGGGGCCGCCCTTGGCCCGGTCCGTCGCCTTCCGACTGCCCGACCCACCTCGGCAACCGAGGTCATGACCACTCCGCTCGGGGGTGACCCACGTGACCCACGACCGGGTACGGGGTCCACATTGCTCGCACCTGGCCATGACCGCACCCACGACCGGGGAGCGCACCGGCGCAGCCGGTGGGGAACGGCGGCCTTGCTGGCCGCCGTGGTCGTCCTCGGCGTCGCCCTCGGTCTGTGGGCCTCCAAGGGTCCGGTGAGAGCCGCCTCCGACGCCCCGCCGAGCGTCCTCGTTCCGCAGGTGGAGGGGACACCGGTCTCGACGGCGACACCGGTGCTGACCAAGGCCGGCTTTCGGATCTCCCAACACAACGTGGACGGGAGCACGCCGCCCGGTGAGGTCATCGGCCAGAGCCCGGCGGCGAACACCCGAGTCCGCTCGGGGTCGGCCGTGACCCTGGCCGTGTCGAGCGGTTACGTCGACCTCGCCTCGACTGGGCTGATCGGCCAGCAATACGCCTCGGTTGCGACATCCCTGTCCGACGTCGGCCTTCAACCCTCCCGGCAGGACACGGTCTCCGACACCGCGCCGGGGACAGTGCTCGACCTGAGCCCGTCGGGTCGAGTCCCGATCGGGACGACCATCGCCGTCTCCGTGGCCGTCGCTCCGGTTCGCCCCACGGTGCCGACCACCACCCGTCCGACGGTGCCGGCCACGACCGCTCCCACCCGTCCGACGGTGCCGACCACCACGGCCCCGACGACACCCACCCCCTCGACCGCTCCCGACACGCCCGGCCAGCCCGGCGACCACAGGAAGGGCCACTCGTTGCTGGGCGGTGACTGACCCGCGCCGCTCCGGGATCCGGATGTCGACGCCCGACCTGGTCCAGTGCCGACACCCACAATTGGGAACAAAGCAATCTCTTCCGGGGATTCATCCGTAGTACCAGGACCAACCGCTGTAGCGGAGCCAACCGCCGACCCCCGAGGAGCTGCCATGACACCCGAGCGCCACGCCGTTATTCCCCATCGTTGGCGTCGACCGGTCATCGCCCTGGCCCTCGGAGCCTCGGTCGCCGGGACCGGCCTCGCCGCCGGAGCCATCCCGGCGTCGGCGGCGACGCCGACCAAGGTCACCGCGTCGCTGACCGAGTTCAAGATCGGGCTGTCCAAGACCAAGTTCTCCCCCGGGTCCTATACCTTCGTGGCCAAGAACAACGGAAAGATCGTGCACGCCCTGGAGATCACCGGTCCCGGTGTCACAGGCAAGAAGACGGCGGTGTTGTCGCCCGGGCAATCGGCCAACCTGAACGTGACGTTCAAGAAGGGAAAGTACGACGTCTTCTGCCCGGTCCCGGGTCACCAGGCCCTGGGCATGAACGTCAACCTCACCGTCAAGTCGGGTGGGGGTACAGCATCGACCTCGGGCAGCAGTTCCTCGGGCAGCACCGGTTCGGGAGGCAGCTCCGGTGGCGGCGCCGCCTTCTAACGCTGTTGCGGACCCGGCCGTCTCGCATACCGGCACGTTCGCCCGACTCGGGCACAACCGGGCCGTTCGTCTGGTCAGCCGAGTGGTCGGTGCCGGCGTGCTGGGGACTGTGGCCGGCATCCACCTGAACCTGTGGCTGACCGGCTATCGGTCGATCCCGACCATCGGGTGGCTGTTCCTCTTGGACGTGATCGGTGCCGGGCTGCTCGCCCTCGTGGTCCTGGTGTCCCCCTCCGGCCTGCTCCCGTGGGCCCTCGCCGCCGGGGCGCTGGCCACGGCCGGGACCCTCGCCGGACTGATCATCAGCATCACGGTCGGTCTCTTCGGGTGGCAGGACTCCCTGCAGGCCCCGCTGGTGGTACCCACCGTCATCGTGGAGTCGGCCGGCATCGTGGCACTTGGCGCCCTGGCCGCATTGACCTGGCCGGCGCGGTCGGCCATCCGCCTGCGACGGGCCCCGTGACAGACACCCTGGTCGGCCGCACCGTCGAGATCAAGCCTCACGCCGGTCCCACTCCGAGCCCTGCCCTCGCGCCCGCTCCGATCGTGACCCGCCGCCGGCTCGAGATCGCACTGGGCTGCCTCTGGCTGGTCGACGGGCTGCTCCAGTTTCAGCCGTACATGTTCACACGGTCCTTCTTCCAGGACATCCTGGGCATGGCCAACATGGGTCTGCCCGGCGTGGTCGGCGACTGGGACTACCGCGCCGCCAACATCCTCGGCGCCCACTTCGTCCTCTGGAACACGGCCTTCGCCACACTGCAGGTCCTCTTGGGGATCGGGTTGCTGCGACGCTCCAGTGCCCGAGCGGCCCTGGCCGTCTCCATCCCGTGGAGCCTCGCAGTCTGGGTCCTCGGCGAGGGATTCGGGGCCATGTTCATGCCCGGCACCGGGCTCCTCACCGGGGCACCGGGCGCAGCCCTGCTGTACGCGCTGCTGGCGCTGCTCTTGTGGCCGCGGCACGACGATGTCGGTGGATCGGTCGCCGATCACGGATTGCTCGGCCCGCGCGTTGCCCGGATCTCGTGGGCCGCGGTGTGGATAGGCAGCGCACTCCTCGAGCTGGAAGCGGTCAACCACGCCCCTTCGGTGCCGGCGGCGCAGCTCACCAACACCGGCCAAGGCGAGCCGTCCTTCATTGCCTCGATCAACCACTGGTTCGGTTCCGTGGTGGGCGGACAGGGGCTGCTCTTCGCCATCGCCGTCGGGACGGCGGGGTTACTGGTCGGCGCGGGCATCTTCGTGCCCAAGACCCGGCGGCTGGCCGTTGGCCTCGGATTGGTGGCAGCCGTCTACTTCGGTACAGCAGGACAGGACCTCGGTGGCATCCTCACCGGGCACGGCACCGACCCGGGCACCGGGCCTCTGCTGGTCCTCCTGGCCCTAGCGCTGTGGCCGCGCCGATCGGCGCCGGCATCGGGGGCCCCGGGCACAGTTGCGGGGGCGGTAGCAACGCCACGGGCTGCCCGCGCCGATCCGGATAGCCACGAACGGGAACCCGGGCACGCCCATGCCGGTCTCTGAGTCGACCGACCAGGCGGTATCCAACGGGAGGCGAGGCGTTGCCCGCCTCCACGATGCTGGTCAGACTGGGTTGGTGCTGACACCGAAGAACGACGGGCCGGGGCGACACCCGTCGGACGAGGCGTTGATCGCCGGCATGGCCGTGGGGGACGACGACGCCGCCGTGGCATTCGTCCGCCGCTACCAAAAACGGGTCTACGGGTTGGCCATCGGCATGCTGGGCGATCCGGGCATCGCCGAGGACGTAGCCCAAGAGGCACTGTTGCGCGCCTGGCGGCACGCGCCGGTGTACGACGCTCGGCGAGGATCGGTGACCACCTGGGTGCTCACCATCACCCGCAACCTGGCCATCGATGCCATCCGCCGGCATCGGGCCGTACCCACCGACCCCGAATCCCTGGTCGCGCTGAGCCTGGCCAGTACGGGGGGCTCGGCCGAGGACGTCGCCACCGCCGGCCACCTCGGGCCCGAACTGCGGACAGCACTCTCCACGTTGCCGGTCGAGCAGCGCCGGGCCACCGTGCTCGCCGCGTTGTACGGGCGCACCGCATCCGAGATCAGTGCATCGGAGGCCATTCCACTTGGCACGGCAAAGACGCGCATCCGCGCCGGGCTCTCGAAACTGCGGGCCGCGCTGCGCGACGTCGAGGAGCTGTCGTGACCGATCAACGGCAACCGGATGACCATCTCTACGCTGCCGAGCTGTCCGACCTTGCCGTTGGCGTCCTCGACGGGCGGGAACGAGCAGCCGTGCTCCACCACGTGGCTTCCTGCGCCAGCTGCACGGCCGAGTTGAACGAGCTGACGGCGACGGCGGACAGCCTGGTGCACCTGGCCCCGGAGGTCGATCCGCCCGTCGGCTTCGAGACCCGGGTCTTCGACCGGATGCCGGTACGTCCCGTGATCACCCCCCTCCGCCGCGGTTGGCACCGCTCGCTCCTCGTCTCGGTGGCCGCTGCCGTCGTGGCGCTGGCCTTCGGCATCGGCTGGGTGGTGCACTCCTCCAGCCCGTCTCCCACCCGGAACGCCACCGCGACGCCCGGCGGCTATGTCGCCGAAGCCGCCCTGGTGTCGCAGGACGGACGATCGAGCGGAACGGTGTTCGTCTATCCGGGCGCTTCGCCCTGGCTGTTCATGACCGTGGGCCCCTCTTCGTGGACCGGTCGGCTCCGGTGCACCGTCACATCGACCGACGGGACCACGCGCACGATCGGGACGTTTCCCGTCGTGGCCGGACGACCGTCCTCATGGGGTGCCCCCCTTCCGGTTGCTGCCGGGAGCGTCCGGACCGCCAAGCTGATCGGCCCGAACGGACACGTCCTGGCCAGCGCCCGGCTCCAGTGAGCGTGGCCCAGGACCGATGAGGCTCGCCCGCTCGGGTACAACGGGCCGGGAACAGGGGCGGGAACAGGTAGGAGGCGGCCACCTCCGAGCACCCCGGCGTGCGGCAGCATGGAGGCTGGACGAGGGAGAGGTGACGCCGACATGCCCGCCGGTGCCCGATAGGGTGGCTCGGATCATGAAGACGAGGGGCCCGGATTGCGTCTGAGTCGAGCGCGACGCCACACCCGGCGTCGCATCTTCTTCGGTGTCGCCCTCGTGGTGGTGCTCGGCGCGGTCGGGGCCGTGGTCGCCGTGGTGACCAATCAGCCTCCGGCGCACTTCGCGTCGCTGTGCACCGTGCCCACGGGCACGAAGTCTGCCTCGGGGTCGCCGATCGTGTACTCGATCACGCCCGAGCAGGCACAGAACGCATCGATCATCGCGGCCGTCAGCGTC
>DATDHU010000115.1:0-13077 GCA_036521415.1 Acidimicrobiales bacterium | reverse complement strand
CCCACCTGGAGGGGACGGCCCTCCGCCTTCCGGGACTGGCCCAGGCCGTGGCTCGACGGCAGCGGGGGCAGGTGCTCCGCGACGTCGCCGGCATCCGGTCGGCCCTACGCCGGCGAGGGTGAGGTCGGACCCATCCGGTCCAGCGGGCGACGACCGGTCCCACGGCCGGTCGTCGGGAATCGACCCTGGTCAGGCAAGATGTCGTCGCTGGGAGCCGCCTCGAAGAGCCTTTTGTGACCGTCGTGGCGCTATGGTGCATCTGACTCGGAGGGGTCGTGTGCGCCCGGCGTGGAGGCGGATCTCAGAGGAGCAACGCGTACCTCCATTTGGGAGATCAATTCGTACATGGTTGGAGACAGACCCGCACCGAGACGCCAGCCGTCGGACCCGCTGTCGTCCGGCGACCTCCTGGCCACCTATCGATCGGCCGTGTCCGAGCTCGTCGACGAGGCCGACATGGCCAGCGGGCCCGACGATGCCGATCGGCCAGGGGCCGAAAAGGCCCTGGACGCCGGTCTTCCCACGCCCGAGCTCGAGCGGGTGCTCACCCGCGTGCCCGGGGGGATCGACGCGGCCGCCGATCGTCTGTTCCGGCACGTGTACGACTACCAGCCCAACCCGGCCAGCAGCGCCGACGGCCTCTCCGCCCTGATCCGCATCTACCTGCTCTCCCAGATCGACGCGGCCTGGTGGGGGAGCACCCCGACATTCGACACCGACGCCGACGTGCTGGCCTCCGACGACCTGGTCGACCTGGACCCGCTCCGGGCCCGGCGTTTGCTGGGCTTCCGCTACCGCTGCCAGCCCCGCGGCCTCCCGGGCCGGGCCCGCGACTGGGGCGTACGGCGGACCTGGCCGGGGCGGCGCCCGCATACCTCCGGGCTCCTCTTCACCCGGGCGCGCCCGGAGTCGGTGGTGCTGCTCAACCAGTTGGCCAGCGACTTCTCGGCCAAGGCACCTTCCAGCACGCCGGACCTCTGGGTGACCAGCCTGGTCCGCAGCGTCCAGCACCAGCACCGACTTCGAGCGTTGGGCTATGCCGCCGTGATCCCGAGCGCCCACTGCGCCGGCTACGCCATGGACGTCGAGATGCGGTGGTTCCAGCGATTCGGCGCCGACGAGATCCTGGCCGCGGCCCTCCTCCAGCGCCAGGACGAGGGCGATGTCAACGTGATCGACGAAGGCCAGGCTTGGCACGTTTGCGTCAGCCCGGTCGTCTGCGACCAGCTCAAGCAGGACTACACCGCCGCGTTCGGCGGCTGAGGGCGATGTGCGGCATCGCCCTCATCCTTGGCGACGGCGCCGATCGGGCCCTCTTCGACCGGATGCTGGTGGCCATCGCCCCCCGGGGTGACGTCGAAGAGACCTTGTGCGACGAGGCCATGCTCCTCGGCACCCAGCGCCTGCAGATCGTGGACCGGGAGCGGGCCGTCCAACCGTGGACTTCGGCCGACGGGGCCTGGGCCCTCTGCTACAACGGCGAGGTCTTCAACTATCGCCAGCTGCGCACCGAGCTCCAGGGCCTGGGCCACCAGCTACGCAGCTCGAGCGACACCGAGGTGGTGTTGGAGGCGTTCCTGGAGTGGGGCGAGGATGCCGTCCATCATTTCCGGGGCGAGTTCGCCTTCGCTGTGGTCGAACGGTCGACCGGCCGCGTGTACCTGGCCCGCGACCCCGTCGGGGTCAAGCCCCTCTACTGGTCCGAGCGAGGTGGCCGGCTGCACATCGCCTCGGAGGTCAAGTCGCTGGTGCCGGTGGGCGCGGCGGTGACCGAGGTCCCGCCGGGGCACCATGGATGGGGCGGCCCGGGATCGAGTCCCCAGGTGACGCCCTACGTCGACCTGATGCGGCTGGGCGAGGACGAGGACCCGATCGAGGATCCCGACGAGGCCATGAAGCTGGTCCGCTCCGCCCTGGAGGACAGCATCCGGATCCGGGTCGACACCGACCTGACGGTGGGCGTGATCCTGTCGGGCGGCGTCGACAGCGCGCTGACCCTGCTCCATGTCCAGGCCCTGCATCCCGACTGTGTGGCGTTCACCGTGGGCACCTCCGACAGCGATGACCTCCGTTACGCCCGGCGGCTGACCTCCGAGCTGGGCGTGCCCCACGAGGTCATCGAGCTCCGGCCCAACGCCCTCCGTTTCGACGATGTCCGCACGGCCATCGGCATGTCGGAGCTGACCGAGTACGGCGACATCATCAATGCCCTGGTCTCCAAGCCGCTCTTCGAGCGGGTCCATCGCTGCGGCGTGAAGGTCGTGCTCTCGGGAGACGGCTCCGACGAGCTCTTCGGTGGGTACGACATGTACCGCCAGGTCGGGGACGACCTGCGCCAGCGGCTGTTCCAGCACAAGATCCGCAACCTGAGCCGTACCGAGCTGCAACGGGTCGACCGGACCAGCATGGGGAACGGGGTCGAGACCCGGGTGCCGTTCCTGGACCTCGCCCTGGTCCGTCTGGCCATGCGCCTGCCCATCGACCTCAAGGTGCGCGACGGCGTGGAGAAATGGGTCATCCGCCAGGCGTTCGCCGACCTCCTTCCCGACTACATCCGGCGTCGCCCCAAGAACCCGATGTCCCATTCCTCGGGGCTGCACGAATGGGTGCGCCTGTACAAGCCGCTGTTCGCCCGGACCTACCGGTCATTCGGCTACGACCTGGCCGAGCCCATGCGCCGCGACTTCTCCATCGTCCTGGATCAGCACGACCTCGACCTCGACCGGGCGCTGGCCGCCGCCGCCGCGCGGCCCGACTACACCCGGTTGGAGCACGCCATCGATCTGGCCGGCGCGCTCCGCTGGAACGCGGCCGCCGCCGTCCGGCGTATGGGCAACGGCTCGCGGCGCCCCCAGCTCCCCGTCGAGTAGCCCGGGCCACCCAGCCGGGCGAGTTGACCGGCGCGACCGGACCCGCTTACCGTGCCCACAGCGGCGTTTCGACCGGGGCCGGGCAACCGGCTGGCGATGGGGGAGGAGTGCGATGCAGTTCCATCAGGCCGTGGCCTTCCTCGAAACCGACCAGTACGTCCAGCTGGCTCAGGCCTCCGAGGACCTGGGTTTCTCAGGGATGTGCGTGTCCGACCACCTCTTCTATCCCAAGGACCTCCGGTCCCGGTACACCTACTCGCCCTACGACGACGGCTCGCCGGTCTGGGCCCCCGAGAGCGACTGGCCCGACTCCTGGTGCGTCATCTCGGCCATGGCCGCGGTGACCAGCACCCTCCAGTTCACCAGCGGCGTCTACGTCGCCCCGGCACGGGACCTCATGACCGTGGCCAAGCTGGTCGGCACGGCCGCCGTCCTGTCCGGCAACCGGGTGAACCTCGGAGTGGCGGCCGGGTGGTGCAAAGAGGAGTTCGATCTCACCGGACAGGAGTTCGCCGATCGGGGCCCGCGACTCGACGACATGATCCCCGCCCTGCGGGCCCTGTGGCGGAGCGGCTGGGTGGAGTACCACGGGTCCCACTACGACGTCCCGCTCATGCAGGTGAACCCGGCGCCGACCAAGCCCGTCCCGATCATCGTCGGCGGCGACTCCACCCCCGCCCTCCGCCGGACCGCCGCCCTGGGCGACGGCTGGGTGGCGCCCCGGGTCCTGGCCCCCGATGCGGCCATGGCCCAGATCGACAGCGTCAAGGACGCGCTGGCGGCAGAGGGACGCACGATCGACGGCTTTCGTATCTTCGCCACGGTGGCCGCCCAGCCCGAGCCCGACCTCATCCGGCGGTTCGAGGACGCCGGTGTGACCGACTGGATCTGTGCGCCCTGGATGGTGGCCGCTCAGGGCGACGACCGGGGCTACAACTCGACCATCGAACGGAAGATCGAGCTGATGGAGCAGTTTGCCGATCAGGTCATCGGAAAGGCAGCGTGATGTCAGACTCCATGTCCCCCGCATCGATGCAGGAGCTCCTCGATCGGTTCGAGATCGACGACCTCCTGACTCGGTACACCATGGCCGTCGACAACGCCGAGTGGAACCTCCTCGACACCGTGTTCACCCCCGATGCCCGTATCGACTACACGTCGGCCGGCGGCATCGCCGGGGACCGGGCCGAGATCAAGCAGTGGCTGGCCATGGCCCTGGCCATCTTCCCGGTGCGCCAGCACCTGTTGGGCAACAAGCGGGTCACCATCGACGGCGACACCGCCGCCGTCCGCGCCTACTTCTTCAACCCGATGTACCTCCAGGGCCCCGACGGCTCCGAGCGCTACGCGCCGGGGGGCGGCTACTACAACCACACCCTGGTCAGGACGAGCGAGGGCTGGCGGAGCCGGGAGCTCGTGGAGGAAGAGGTGTGGCGAGAGGGTCTCTCGGACCAGGACGTCCCCCAGCCCGGCGACGGCTGACCCAGCGCCCCGGCCAGCGCCTGGCCGGCATCGGCTCCGATTGAGGCGGGCTCTCGCCACCTAACGCGGGTCGGCACGATCGAGGTTCCAGTGGCGGGAGACGTTGGCGATCCACTGGGTCCCGTTCTCCTTGGGCACGAGACCGAAGCGGCTGATCGTTCGCTGACCGCCCTCGTAGTCGCCGTAGAGGAGGTCGATGGTCATGGCCGTGCGGTTCTTGGCCGCCTCGAGGACCGCCGGGCGCATCTCGTCAGCCGAGTCTCGCATGGCCCCCTGCCAGAACCCCTGATCCCCGTTGGGGATGTACAGGTCCCGCGTCTGCCGGCGGAACGAGTCGGGGTCGGGCCGGTCCTGGACGCCCAGCAAGCGTTCGGGTATCACCTCCCACCCATGGAGGAGGGCCACGCCGTTGCCCACGTTGCGGATCGGCATGACGAAGTAGACGACGTCGCCGTCCCACTCGACCGCGGCCCGGCCGCCGTCGACGGTGACAAAGCGGTCGTCCATGAACATGACCCGTTCGGGCCGGTCGTCGGGCCGGGTGGCGACGAGCAGAGGGCGAAGGCCCACCTGGAGGCTCTCCTCGGCGATCTTTGCCGTCCGGTTGGCCGAGCGCACCGACGAGAAGGTGGCCACGCCCAGGAACAGGGTGCCTACGGCCGTACCCAGCGAGGCGATCGTCGACCAGTCGGTGGCCATGCGATGCCAGGCTAGCGATCGACGGCCGTGACAGCCCGGGCGCCGCTCGTCCCCTGGCCAGGTCGAACAGGCCAACCAAACGCTCAGCCCCCTTTCAGGGACCGACCTCCGTGCCGGTGCGACCAGCCGGTATCGTCGTGGCCCATGGCTCGTCTGCGTCTCGGAATTCTCGGCGCGGCCAAGATCGCCCCGTCCGCCCTGGTCCGACCGGCCAGGGAGGTCCCCGATGTGGATGTGGTCAGCGTCGCCGCTCGCGATCCGCAGCGGGCCCGCGCCTTTGCCGACAAGCACGCCATCGGGCGGGTCATGCCCTCCTATGCCGCACTGGTCGAGGACCCCGAAGTGGACGCGATCTACAACCCACTGCCAAACGGCCTCCACGGTCGCTGGACCCTCGCCGCCGTGGCCGCGGGCAAGCACGTCCTGTGCGAGAAACCGTTCACGGCCAATGCCGAGGAGGCCCGCACGGTGGCCGGTGCGGGCAACGCCGCCGGGGTCGTGGTCATGGAGGCATTCCACTACCGCCACCATCCCCTGGCCGCCCGGATGCGTGCGGTGGTCGAACAGGGCCTCATCGGCGAGGTGCGCCACATCGAAGCGTGGATGTGCTTCCCGCTCCCGTTTCGCAAGGACATCCGCTACCGGCTGGACCTGGCCGGAGGCGCCACCATGGATGCCGGTTGCTATGCCCGCAACATGATCAGGTTCATGGCCGCGGCCGAGCCCCGGGTGGTCTCGGCCCGGGCCAAGCTGTCCTCGCCCGGCGTGGACCGGGCGATGGTGGCCGACCTCTCCTTCGCCGACGGTCGGACCGCCCGCATGCACACGTCGATGTTGTCGTCGACCGTGCTGCGGATCGCCGTTCGGGTGACCGGTGACCTGGGCGAGCTGCGTGTGCTCAATCCGACGGCCCCCCAGCACTATCACCGCCTGGTGGTGCGGAGCCCGGCCGGAAAGCGGGTCGAGCACATGGCCGGGCCCTCCACCTACCAGCATCAGCTCGAGCACTTTGCCGCCGCCGTGCTCGACGGCGGCCCGGTGATCACCACGATGGCCGACGCGGTGGCCAACATGACGGTGATCGACGCCGTCTACGCCGCCGCCGGGCTCCCGGCCCGCCAGCCCTCGAGTTGACGCCGGTGCCGGAAGGGATCAGGTCGGCTTCCGAGCCCTCGACCGGGCGCCCGTGGTGGCAGCCCCCTCCCGGGGTGACCGACAACGTGGGTTGGGTGCTCATTCCCCTCCGGCTGTTCTTGGGGGTGACCTTCCTGTTCGCCGGGCTCCAGAAGCTGGCCAATCCCCAGTTCTTCAACGACGCCAGCCCCATCTCGATCCGAGCGCAGCTGCTCGGGGCTGAGCGCACCAGCCCCATCCACCGGGTGCTGGGCGAGCTCTTGCACGTGGCCCCCGCCGTCGGACTGGTCATGGCCATCGGTGAAGTGGCTGTCGGGCTCGGGGTCCTGCTCGGACTGTGGACACGCATCGCCGCACTGGGCGGTATGGCCATCTCCCTCGGCCTGTTCCTCACCATCAGCTTCCATGCCTCGCCCTACTTCACCGGCTCCGACATCGTCTTCTTCTTCGCCTGGACGCCGTTTCTCATCGCCGGGGCGGGTGGCGCACCCGCCCTGGACACCCGCCTGGGCCGGGTGCGATCCCCGGTGCCCGGGGTGGCGATCGACCGACGCTCCGTGTTGACGAGAGGGGCAACGACGGGAGTGGTGGCCCTCGCCGTCCTGGCCACCGGCGGACTGGTGGCCTGGATCGGCCGCTTGGCTGGCGGCACCAAGGGGACCGCGGCCGACCAGGGGACCGGGACCATCTCCACCGCACCGGCCGGCCACGGCACGACGACCACGGCGCCGGCATCGACGACCCCGACGACCGGGAGCCCCACCACGACGGCGCCGAAGCCGTCCGGGCACCTCCTGGGCCCGTCGTCGGACGTCCCGGTCGGAGGGGCGGCGCAGTTCACCGATCCGGCCACCGGCGCCCCGGGGCTGGTCCTCCAGCCGGCGGCGGGCAGCTTCGTGGCCTTCAACGCGATCTGTCCCCACGCCGGTTGCACCGTGGCCTTCGCCAAGTCGAACGACATCATCGCTTGTCCCTGTCACGGGTCCGAGTTCAATGCCCGGACCGGGGCGGTGGAGGTCGGCCCGGCGACACGGGGCCTCACCCGCATCCCCGTGGCCGATGGCGGCGGCAACCTCTACGTGGACGGTTGATGCCGGCAGGGCAACCGGATCCTTCCCGACCAGTGCGTCCACGGTACGATGAGGCCGTGCCCCCCGGATGGACCGATTCCGGGCATGGCAGGCACAGGCCGTGCCACGCTCCCAGCCCCACGAGGACGCCGTGACCGAATCGACCGCCGGCGACACCATCTCCACCGACAGCGCCCTCGAGGAGGGCGTGCTCGACGACTCGATGCCGGGCGAGCTCGGGGCCGAAGGCACCGCCTGGCTGTCGGCGATCCCGTTCCTGCTCGTCCACCTCGTTCCCTTCCTGGCCTTCTTCGTGACCGTCACCTGGCAGGACTGGGTCCTCTGTGCCGTCCTCTATGCGGGGCGCATGTTCCTCATCACCGCCGGCTACCACCGCTACTTCGCCCACCGCAGCTACAAGATGGGCCGGGTCCCACAGTTCCTGGTCGCGCTGGGTGCCACCACCGCCGCCCAGAAGGGGCCGCTGTGGTGGGCCGGCCATCACCGGATCCACCACCGGTTCACCGATACCGATGGCGACGTCCACTCACCCAGGGACGGGTTCTGGTGGAGCCATGTGGGCTGGATCCTCGCCCGGCGCTACAAGGACACCGACGAGAGCGCCATCCGCGACTTCGCCGCCTACCCCGAGCTCCGGCTGGTCGACAAGCTCCATTGGGTCGGTCCCTGGGTCCTCGGGGTGCTGTGCTTCGTCGTCGGGGGATGGGGCGGCCTCATCATCGGGTTCTTTTTGTCCACCGTCTTGTTGTGGCACGGGACCTTCATCGTCAACTCGCTGGCCCACGTCTTCGGGCGGCGCCGGTTCGCCACCCCCGACACCAGCCGGAATTCGATGTTCATCGCCCTGGTCACCGGGGGCGAAGGCTGGCACAACAACCATCACTACCTCCCCGCCTCGGCCCGTCAGGGGCTGATGTGGTGGGAGATCGACATGACCTGGTACGTGCTGCGGGCCCTCGCAGCCGTGCACGTCATCCGGGACGTGAAGCTTCCCCCGGCCCGCCTGCTGACCCAGTCGCGCCTGCGCGACGGCGCCTTCGATATCGGCATGTTCCGCTCCTATTGGGAGCGGGCAGCCCGGCTGGCCGGGTCGGCCACCAACGGCATGACCTCACTCCGGACGCCCAACGCGGTCCCGGGCACCGAAGGGAACGGGAGCGAGGCCGGAGCCGGAGCCACGGTGGGCGACGCACCGGCGGACACCGAATCGGCGGCGGCCCCCCGCCAGGCCCTGTCGGGGTTGATACACCGCGCCATGGAATCGGCCGACGAACTGGCATCGAGCACGCGGCGTGTGCGAGGCGGCACCGTATTGACGTCGCGCGGCACGTTGACGTCCCGCGGTACCCCGACGGGTGACGCACCCACCGGATGAGCGGGGAGAAACCGGACGAACGGCTGCTGTCCGACGGGGCCACCTGGATCGTCGATCTCGACGGGGTGGTGTGGCTGGCCGGTGAGCCGATCGGCGCGGTGGCAGCCGCGCTCTCGGCGCTGCGGGGTCGAGGCGTCCGGACCGTCTTCGCCACCAACAACTCCGCTCCCGCCACTGGTGAGCTCGTCGCCCGGTTGGCCCGTGCCGGGATCCCGGCCGCAGCCGTTGACCTGGTCACCTCGGCCCAGGCCGCTGCATCCCTGCTCGAGCCGGGGAGCACCGCCCAGGTGCTGGCCGAAGCCGGGGTGCTCGAGGCTCTGGCGGCCCGTGGGGTGGCTGTACGTGACCGCGGGCCGGTCGATGCCGTGGTCGTCGGGTGGACCCACCACTTCGACTTCGGATCGTTGACCCGGGTGTCCGGCGCCGTCCGCGAGGGTGCCCGGCTGATCGGCACCAACGAGGACCCGACCTACCCGACCCCATCGGGTCCGGTGCCGGGCTCGGGGGCACTGCTGGCTGCGGTGGCCACGGCGGGCGGGGTCGAACCGGAGATCGCGGGCAAGCCGCACCCGGCGACCGTGGCCCTTCTGCGGTCGAGGTTCCACCTGGAGGGTGCATCCGGCCCGGTGATCATGGTGGGGGACCGGCCGATGACCGACGGCCATCTGGCCATCGAGCTGGGGGTGCCGTTCGCCCTGGTCGACTCAGGCGTCACCCCGTCCGCTGAGGTGGTGACCGAGGTCCCGGTGGCGTACCGGGCCAAGGACTTCGCCGAGCTGGTCGAACAGTTCTCGGCGCGCCGCTGACCTCGGCTGACGGCAAAAAGTGCTTGCTGTCAGCTAGCACACGGGGTTATCGTTGATCCATGGCCGATAACGATCCTTTCCGGCGCTATATCGACGCCGGAGCCGCATTGACCCAGCTCACCATGGCCCGTGCCGAAGAACTGGTGCAGGAGTTCATGAAGAACGGCGAGTTCCAGCGCAAGGAGGCCCAGGCCAAGGTGGAGGACCTGTTCGAGCGGAGCCGCAAGAGCACCGAGGCCCTCCTGTCGATCGTCCACGCGGAGGTCTCCGACCAGCTGTCCTCGTTGGGCATCGGAAGCCTGGAGGAACTGGCCCGCCAAGTCGCTTCGGTCATCGGGCGCGGTACCTCGCCGACACCGGTCAAGGGGACGGCGGCGAAGACGTCAGCCAAGAAGGCGTCGGCCAAGAAGACAGCGGCCAAGAAGACGGCCAAGAAGACAGCGGCCAAGAAGACAGCAGCGAAAAAGGCGCCGGCCAAGAAGTCAGCGGCCAAGAAGACCGCCGCCAAGAAGACCGCTCCCGGGTCGGCCGACTGACCAAGCCCCCGAGGCGCCGCCTCGACCAGGTCATGGTCGCACGAGGGCTCGCCGCCAGCCGCCAGCAGGCGGCCGACCTCATCGACCGCGGGGGTGTGCTCGTCTCGGGCACGGTGGCCGTCAAGGCGTCGCGGCTGGTGGCTCTCTCCGAGCCGGTCCGCCTCACCGGCCCCCGGGCCCGCTACGTCTCCCGTGGTGGCGAGAAGTTGGAGGCCGCGCTGGAGCAGTTCGGGCTCGACGTCGCCGGCGCCCGAGCGCTCGATGCCGGGTCCTCCACCGGTGGGTTCACCGACTGCCTCCTCCAACACGGTGCCGTTTCGGTCACGTCCCTCGACGTCGGCCGCGGGCAACTGCACGAGCGCCTGCGCAGCGACGAGCGCGTCGAGGTCCGGGAGCAGACTGACGTCCGCGGCTTCACCCTCGAGGACGCCGGCGGTACTCCCTACGACGTGGTGACGGCCGACCTGTCGTTCATCTCGCTGACCCGAGCCCTGCCCGTGCTGGCCGGCGAGCTGTCCCGCCCCGGCACCGATCTCGTCGTGTTGGTGAAGCCTCAATTCGAAGCGGGCCGGTCCGAGGCCTCAAAGGGCAAAGGGGTCATCCGCGACGCCGCCGTCCATCGCCGTACGCTGGGCGAGGTGTGCGACGCCCTGGCAGCCGAAGGAGCACATGTCACCGGGGCGATGCCGTCCCCGATCACCGGTCACGCCGGGAATGTCGAGTTCCTGGTCCATGCCCGGGCACACGCCGACACAGGTCAGGCCGCGGGCGCCGTGACCGGTCGGGTGCTCGATGCCGCCGTATCCGCCGCGCACGAGCGCGCCGACAGTACGGCACTCGAGGAGGTTTCGCACACCATCGACAGCCGCGAGCCATGATGGGTGCCTGATGGCGGTCATCGCGTTCTTCGCCCACCCCGATCGACAGCACGCGGCCGAACTGGCGGCGCGAGCATCGGCGTGGCTGACGGCCCGAGGACACCAGGCCGAGTCGGCCACGCGGCCCGATGGGTCGGTGTCTGCAGCCGGCGCCGACCTCCTGGTCAGCCTGGGCGGTGATGGGACGCTGATCCGGGCGGTGGAGACGGCCATGGCCGACGACGTGCCCGTGCTAGGCGTGAACATGGGCCGGCTCGGTTACCTGAGCCAGATCGAGCCCTCCGGGCTCGAGCAGGCGCTCAAGGCGTTCCTGGCCGGCGAGCACGAGGTCGAGGACCGCATGACCCTCCAGGTCACACTCACCGACGAGGACGGGACAGATCGGGTCGAGCGACTGGCGTTGAACGAGGCATCGGTGGAGAAGGACCTCCCCG
Source organism: Acidimicrobiales bacterium (assembly GCA_036521415.1). Lineage (GTDB taxonomy): Bacteria > Actinomycetota > Acidimicrobiia > Acidimicrobiales > RAAP-2 > DASXMT01. The sequence continues at coordinate 1,772 of DATDHU010000115.1, read as the reverse complement.
GACACACCGTTCGCATCGCAACGTCGATCAGCGGCCGACCCTTCATGACCTACGAGGCCGATGGGCTGTTGGTGGCCACCCCGACCGGCTCCACCGCCTACAACCTCTCGGCCCGTGGGCCGGTCCTCTCGCCGGGCATGCGGGCCCTGGTGCTGACACCCGTCTCCCCGCACATGCAGTTCGACCGGTCCCTCGTGCTCGACCCCTCCGAATGGGTCGCGCTCGACGTCCTCGAGCCCCGCTCCGCCGTCCTGGTGGTCGACGGCTTCAACCTGGCCTCCCTGAAGCCAGGTTGCCGGGTGACCTGCCGGGAGGGCGACCGGCCTGCCCGCCTGGTCATGTTCTCCGATCCGGACTTCCACGCCATCCTCCGGGCCAAGTTCCGCCTGGCCGACCGGTAGCGAGGACCGGGGGCGGACCGGCATGCTGTGGGAGCTTCGGGTGCAGAACCTCGGGGTGATCGACGACGTCACCGTGACCCTCGAGCCGGGGATGACCGCCCTGACCGGTGAGACGGGGGCCGGGAAGACACTCCTGGTCGAGGCGCTCGCCCTTCTGCTCGGAGGCCGGGCCGACCCCACCCTGGTGCGATCGGGGGCGACCGAGGCCGTCGTCGAAGGTCGCTTCGCCGACAACATGTTCGAGGGCCGCTTGGCCGAGGACGGCGACGGAGAGGTGATCCTGTCTCGCGCCGTGGCCACGGCCGGGCGCAGCCGGGCGTGGGTCGACGGCCGGATGGCCTCGGTCGGGGGACTGGGCGAGGTCGGCGCGCAGCTGGTGGAGCTGCACGGCCAGCACCTGCACCAGTCACTGGTGCACAGTGCGGCGCAGCGGGCCGCCCTGGACGGTTTCGCCGACATCGACCTGACGGCCATGCACGCGGCCCGGAACCGCCTCCGGGTGCTCGAGGCCGAGTCGGCCGGCCTCGGCGGTGACGCCCACCAACGGGCACGCGACGCCGACCTGCTGGCCTACCAGGTGGCCGAGATCGAAGCGGCGGCGCTCGAGGACGAGGCCGAGGACGACCGCCTGGCGGCCGAGGAGGACCGGCTGGCTGCGGCCTCGGCCCACCGGGAGGCGGCCGCCCGCGCCCTCGAGGCCCTCACCGGCAGCGGGACCGAGGCCGAGGCCGAGACCGCCCAGGACCGGGTGGCGGAGGCCGCCAGGGCCCTGGCCGACCGGGCCCCCCTGGCCGGGATGGAGCAGCGGACCCGCGCCCTCATGGCCGAGCTGGCCGATCTCGGCACCGAGCTCCGCACGGTGGTGGAGACCTGGGACGACGACCCCGAGCGGCTCGACGCAGTGCGGTCCCGGCGCCAGCTGCTCCACGAGCTCGGGCGCAAGTACGGCGCCACGCCGGGCGAGATCCTCGCCTTCGCAGCAGAGGCCCGGACCAGGCTGGCTGACCTCGAGTCGGCCGAAGCCCGGGCCCTCGCCCTCGACGGCGAGATCGAGCGAGCGGCAGCCGCGGTGGCCGACGCCGAGGCGGTGGTGGCCCGCCGGCGCCACCAGGCCGCCCCCGTCCTGGCCGACCAGATCGAGTCGACCCTCCGCACGCTGGCCATGCCCTCGGCCCGCTTCGAGGTGTCCGTGGCCGGCGACGGTTCGGCCGACCAGGTCACCTTCTTGTTGGGGGCCAACCCGGGCGAGCCCGCGCTGCCCATGGCCAAGGTGGCCTCGGGCGGGGAGTTGGCCCGCACGATGCTGGCCGTCCGGCTGGCCCTCACCGGCTCGCCGGGGGTGATCGTGTTCGACGAGGTCGATGCCGGGAT
>DATDHU010000114.1:0-26619 GCA_036521415.1 Acidimicrobiales bacterium | reverse complement strand
CGAGGTCCTCAGCGCCGTCAGTGACGCGACGACCCTGCCCCTGTGGGCAAAGCTGAGCCCCAACGTGGCCGATCTGGCCGAGATCGCCGGCTCGGCGCTGGCGTCGGGGGCGGACGCGATCACCCTCGTCAACACCGTGCTGGGTATGGCCGTCGACGTCGAGGCCCGCCGCCCCGTCCTCGGGGCCGGCGGTGGCGGGCTGTCCGGTGCGGCCATGCACCCGGTCGCCGTCCGGGCCGTCTACGACTGCCGGAGTGCGTTCCCCGACGCGGCCATCGTGGGTGTGGGCGGGATCATGAGCGGGGTGCACGCGGTGGAGTTGCTCATGGCCGGGGCCGACGCCGTCCAGGTGGGCACGGCAACCTTCCGGGACCCGCGTGCCCCCCGTCGGGTGCTCGACGAGCTGACGGCCTGGTGCGGCAAGCACGGCGTTCGATCGGTTTCCGAACTGCGAGGAGCGGCTCATGAGTGACAGCGACGGGTCCGGTGGCCCGGTTGGGTCCGGAGGCTCGGGTGTGTCCTCGGCTCCGGGTGACGGCGGGGGCTCAGGTGGGCCCGGCACTTTCGGGGCACGGGTGGCTGCGGCCGTGTCGGTCACCGGCCCGCTGTGTGTCGGGATCGACCCCTCCTCGTCACTGCTGAACGAGTGGAGACTGCCGGACAGTGCCGATGGCCTGCTCGAGTTCGGATGCCGATGTGTCGATGCCTTCGCCGGGACGGTTCCGGTGGTGAAACCACAGGTCGCCTTCTTCGAGCGCATGGGGGCTGCCGGCATCGCCGCCCTGGAGACGGTGATCCGCCGGGCCAGGCAAGCGGGCCTTTTGGTCATCGCCGATGCCAAGCGCGGCGACATCGGCTCCACGTCCTCGGCTTACGCCTCGGCCTGGCTCGACCCCGACAGCCCCCTCGCCTCGGATGCGATGACTGCGGTGGCTTACATGGGCCTCGGTGCCATCGAGCCCATGATCGACATGGCCCGGGCCCACAGCAACGGCGTGATGGTCGTGGCGCGAAGCTCCAACCCAGAAGGGAGAGCCTTGCAAGAGGTGACCGATGGGCGTGGCCGGACCATCGCCGACAGCCTCCTGGCCGAGATCGCCGATCGGAACGCCGCCACACCCGGCGTGGTCGGGGCGGTCATCGGGGCGACCCTGGCCCCGTCCGCTTTTTCGCTGCCCGACCTCGGCGGTCCGGTCCTGTCGCCGGGTGTGGGCGCCCAGGGAGCCACCGCGACCGGCGTGGGTGCGCTGCTCAAGGGCTGCCTCCCGGGGTCCGTCCTTCCCAGTGCGTCGCGTTCGGTCCTGGCCAGCGGCCCGGACGTGTCCCGGCTCCGGGCCTCGGCCCTTCGGCTGCGAGAGGACATGGCCTCGGCGCTGTCCCAGTGAGCCACCGGCGTCCCGATGTGGAAGGGCTAGGTCCCGATCGAGCCGCCGGGCCTCCGTCCTGCAGCCGATGCTGCGTCCGAGGGTTTCGGGTTTCGGGTGTCGGCTGTCGGCCCGGGCGACGGGTGTCGGCAGTCTCGTGTCGGCACGGGCGACCGGTCCCGGTCAGCCGGCTGACACGAGGGCGAAGCGCCCGCCGAAGTTGCGCGGTCCCTTCAGGCCGTTGCCATTGCCGGTGGTGGCTGGATCGAGCGGGTTCCCGCTGGCGTCGAGTCGGGGAACCTCTCCGGAATAGAAGTACAGGGGCTTGCCGTGATAGGTGACCTGGTGGGTCCCGTCGGGGCGAACGATCTCACCGACCGAGCCCTTGGACAGCGCGCCGGTGACCTCGGGCGAGCCGGTGGTCAGCACGGGGGGCCAGGCCAGCGCGCAGGCGCCGAGGCACGTGCTGTGGTGCGGCGAGTCCTTGCTGTAGGTATAGGTGGTGACGGCGGTGGCTCCCACGGCGGGGAACATCATGGCGCTGATCACCGACTGACCCGTGGTCAGCGTCTGGGGGGAGATGGTGGCCGTGCTGATCGCCGGCGCTCCCGTCGTGGGCGAGACGAGGTACCAGATCCCGCGCCAGGGTGGCAGTGGGAGCACCGACTCGACGAAGTTCTCTCCGGCGTACTGGTGCGGCCCCATGTCGAAGAGATAGAGGGGACGGCCGGCATAGGTGACCTGGCGGCCATGGAGGTCCTTCCGGTAGATGCTGCCGAGCAGCCGGCGGTTCACCCCGGCCCCAGCCACCGGCTTGCCGGTGGTCAGAACGGCCGGCCAGTCTGCCGTCAGATCGGTCTCGGCGCCCGTGCACGACACCTTGACGGCGGCGACCACGATGGTGTCGCAGGCAACGTGACCGGGCACGTCGCGGTTGAACAAGTAGACGGAGTAGCCGGCGAATTGCCCTGAGGCGACGGAGAGCACCTTCCCGTAGGGGCTCGGCCCGGCGGCTATCACCGTTCCCGTCGATGGGGCGCCCGGGGTCGCCCCTTCGGCCGGCAGCGCGGTGACCGCGCCGACAGCCGAGATGACCACCCAGATCGTGACCAGTACCGACACGGCCACTGCGATGCGTCGCTTCATCAGTATCTCCCATCGTGGTTGCGCGCTCGACGCGAGTGCACCGCCATTGACGCACGGCGACGACGTCGGCAACAGGGCGCAAGCACCTCTTCGTGCGGTGGTGCCAGCACGATTCGTTCACGGCAACGAGCACGAACAGTCAGTCGGCCCGCAAGACCAGCGCGGTCGGGGTGCGGGCTGCGATGCGGCCCGGGACCGCCGCCACCAGATTGGCCAGCACCAGGGCACCCACCGAGATGCTCACGATCGACCAGAGTGGGACGGTCGGTGCGGGCACGGCGTTGATCCCGGTGGCGAAGATGTTCCACAGCAGCCGCCCGGCAATGATCCCCAGGGGCACACCGACCACCATCCCGATGACCACCGACACACTCGATTGCCAGGCCACGGTGGCGGCCAGCTGGCGGCGGGTGAAGCCGAGGGTCTTGAGGACCGCCAGATCGCGCCGACGCCGGCGAACCGAAGCCACCAGCGTCAACATGAGCGCCGCCACTGCACCGGCGGCCAGGGAACCGCCGAGCACCACGGGTGTGGTCCCCATCGAGCGGTAGTTCACGATCTCCGCCGGCCGAAGCACGGAGATCACTGCCACCTCGAAGTTCGACGGGGTACTCGTTGCATCGGCGATTCGGTGCAGCGATCGGAGAGCGACCCCGTGGTTGGCTCCGTGCTTCAATCGCACCAGGATGACCTGGGGGCCGGTCTGGGGGTCGGCGAAGGGGTTCCGATCCGCCGGCGGAATGACCGTGTAGGGAACCACGGCTCCGCTTCCCATCTCCAAATGCTGTCCACCCAGCCCACCTCCGATGGTGGGCAGGGTCGCCGTCCCCACCACCTGTAACCGGGTTGGTGCCGTCACTCCGTTGTCCACCACGACCGTGTCCCCGACCTGCTTGCCCAGTTGGCCCAAGGTCACAGCACCGAGCACGATCTGTCCGGGCGCATCGAGCCCGTGACCGGACAGGATCGGAGGTCCGACCACGGCGCCGGGATGTGCGCCGAGCACCGGTACCGGCTGTCCGTCGATCTCGAGGTCGGCGAAGTACACCCCCGACCACGACCCGACCGAGGGATCCTGGGCCAGGAGTCCCGCCGCCGGCTGGGCCGGGATGTTTCCGGATCCACCCCCGGCGGCCAGTGCATAGTCCCAGTTCCACCCGTACAGGTTCGGATGGGAGACCAGCGAGTCGAGGCTGGCCCCGAACGTCACCGTGGCGACCACCACCAACAAGGCCAAGGCGGTTCCGAAGATGGCCGAACGAACGGGCGTGCTGTTGCGTCCGTTCCCCGGGTCGAGGGCGAAGCGGACACCCTCCACTGCCGGAGCCGGCAAGCCCCAGCTGGCCGCCACGCCGGCCGAGCCCGATTGCGTGCGGTCCGTGCGAGCTCGTCGTTTCTCCAGTCGCTGTGGAGCCTGGCGATACGCCATCGCCGTGGCGATGGCGCCCAGGCTCACGGTCAGGACGACGAATCCAACGCCGAGCACCGTCCAGTCCCAGGCCACACCGAGGCTGGGGTAGTACGGTCGGATCACGCCGATCGGGGCGATCGGAGACAACGCCACGGCAACCCCCACGGCGACGAGGGAGCCGACCACGACGGCCATGAGGAGACCCGGAAGTCCGTCGATCACCCCCTCGGCCGGATCAGCCCCGAGTGCCCGCATCGTGCTCCGCTCCTCGGCACCGAATCGGAGCTGGCGGGCGATGACCTGGCTGGCCACGATCAGCGCCACCAGTCCGGCGATCCCGCCGAACACCCCGAGAGCGATCGCCTCGGGCTTGACCGCCCGTTGCGCCTTGGCCTCACCGGTGGCGGTGGAAGTGATGGACACCGGGGCGCCCTTGGGCAGCAAGTGGCGAACCTCCCGTTCCACCGCTCTCACTGCGGCCGCGTCGCCGTTCACCTTCACCCCGGTCACCGCGTAGTTGACGCAGCACGAGAGCAACTGCCGCGTCAGTGCCGGGGTGAAGATCTGCAGCGACGTTCCGGTGTCCACCTCGTCCTGCGCCACCGTGGTCGGGTCGATCACGACCCCGACCAGTTTGGCGTCGATGGTGCGGCGAGGCGGAACGGCGGCGGTGCCGAAACCGGGTAGTTGGGTCTGGGCGTTCGTGTAGATCCCAAAGTGAACGACCTGGCCTACATGGAGCCCGAGGGGCTGAGCGGCAAGGGAGTTCACCACGAATTCGTGGGGATTGCGAGGATCGGCCATCCGTCCCTGGAGAACGGTCACCTTGTTCCAATCAAAATAGAAGCCGCCAACGCTTCCCGAGCCGTTCCCGGGGTTGGCATCGAGTCGATTCGGGGAACCGTCCCTGTTCAAGGCGACGAGGTTGAGACCGGTGACGGTGGCGACGTGGGAGACGTGAGGTACGTGGGCGATCGTTGTGACCAGGCTCGGGTCGTAGCCACTGGAGCTGCCGGACTGACCGAGCAGCCCGGTGCCGACACCGAAGCTGAGCGGGTTGCTACTGGCTATGTACACCGCCGGGGAGGCCAGGGTGCGCCGGGCACCGGCCACCGATCCCATGGCCAGTCCTCCCAGCAGTCCAGTGAGGACGAGCACGGTGAGGTACCCGCCCCATTGGTGGCTGAAGGTGGTGGTGAAGCGGTACCAGGCGGTCTTGAATACGGACAGGCTCACCTCGTGCCTCCGCACTCGTGTGGACCGGTCTTGCCCACGTCCCTGTGCCACGCCATCAGCCAGATGCCCATCCTTCCCGCAGTCTGATCGACTTTGGCCCACGGTCCAAGGGCGGCAACCCGCCGGTTCCGGGTGTACTACCACCACTGCCCAGGCCGGATCACCAGGACTGATGGCACCCTCGCTGGGCCCCGATCACGAGGAGGGCCCGGCTACGGTTGTCGCCCATGGGACCGGTCCGGGTGGTGCTTGCCGAGGACAACGCTCTCCTGCGTCAGGGGGTGGAGAAGCTCATCGCCCATCAGGGCGGGCTCGAGCTGGTGGGAACGGCCAACGACCTGCCCGGGCTCCTCACTCTGGTCGACGCGGTCCAGCCCGACGTGGTGGTCACCGACATCCGGATGCCCCCGACCGGCACCGATGAGGGCATCCAGGCCGCGGCGCACCTCCGGGAACGCCGCCCAGACGTCGGTGTGGTCGTGTTGAGCCAATACGCGAACCCGGAGTACGCGCTCGCCCTGCTGGCCGAAGGCTCGGCGCGCCGCGCCTACCTGTTGAAAGAGACGATCACTGGCGTCGACGAGCTGGTCCGGGCCATCCGGACCGTGGCCGAGGGTGGCTCCGTCGTCGACCCCGCGGTGGTCGACTCCCTGGTCGGGGCGTCGGCTCCCCGTCGCCCCTCGGACCTCGACCGGCTTACCGCGCGCGAGCTCGAGACGCTGGGCGAGATGGCCCAGGGCAAGAACAACGCCGCCATTGCCGCGGCACTGTTCCTCTCCGAGCGGGCGGTGGAGAAGCACACCAACTCCATCTTCTCGAAGCTCGGCCTCACCGAGGAGGAGGATGTCAACCGCAGGGTCAAGGCTGTGCTCATCTATCTCAGCGGCGAGGTGACCGGGTAGCCACACCGATGGGGAGTGCTAGCTCACTGTCGGGCCCGCGCCACTCGTGGGACAATAAGCCATCGTGGATGATCAGCTGCCGGTACTCGTCGTCGACGACCAGGCACCATTCCGTGCTGCCGCCCGTGCCGTGGTGCGCCGGTTGGAGGGCTTCGACCTGGTTGGCGAGGCCACCAACGGGGAAGAGGCGGTGGCCATGGCCGCCGAGCTCCGCCCGGCCCTGGTGCTCATGGACATCAACATGCCGGGTATGAACGGAGTGGAGGCCACTCGCCGGATCGTGACCGCCGAGCCCGATGTGGTGGTGGTCCTCTGCTCCACCTACAACCTCCAGGACCTCCCGCCGGACGCCTCCACCAGCGGTGCCCGTGCCTACGTCAACAAGGAGGAGTTCGGACCGGCCGAGCTGCAGCGCATCTGGAGCAAGCGGGACACCATCGAGTTCCTGTCCAGCTGACCGTCGGATCGCCCGGGCCCGCCAGGCTCACGTCAGCGGGATCGAGCCCCGCACGGTGGACCCGGCCCGCGGCGCCGACTCCCATCGGACCGATCCTCCGATGGCCCCGAGCCGGTCGCTCATGTTCATGAATCCGTGCCCGGCCTGAGCGACCTTGGGGTCGAATCCGGGCCCGTCGTCGATGATGGTGAAGAGCAACCCACCCTCCGCCTCCCACACCCGAACCTGCACATGCGACGCCGGCGCATGCTTGGCCGCGTTCTGCAAGGCCTCGAGACAGCAGAAGTACACGGCCGCTTCGATGTCGGCAGAGAAGCGCCCGATCCCGTCCGCCGACGTCTCGACGTCGAGCGGGCTCCTCGACCCGACTGCCCGGAGGGCCTCGGGCAGTCCGTTGTCCATCAGCAGGGGCGGATAGATGCCATGGGCCAGATCCCGCAACTCCTGGACGGTGGTCTTCACCTCGGCGGCGATCTCGTCGAGGGCGGCGGTGGCTGCCTTCGGATCCTCGACCACCAGGTCGCGAACCAGGCGGACGTTGACGGCCAACGCCACCAGGTGCTGCTGGGCACCGTCGTGCAGGTCCCGTTCCACCCGTCGCCTCTCGGCGTCCGCCGCGGCAACGATGCGCGATCTCGAGGCGCGTAGTTCGGCGGCCTGGCGCCGAACCTCGTCGAGCGTGGATTGGAGGGCTGAGTCGAGCCGGACGTTATGCAGGGCCAGCCCCACCTGACGGGACAGCTCGGTCAGGACGATGTCCTCCTTCTCGGTGAAGGGCGGCTCGGTGGTCGGCCGCTCGACGACCACCAGCCCCAGCAGGTCGCCGCCATAGGTGATCGGGCACACCCGCAGCTGGGCAAGGTCGCGCCCGGCGATGACGCCGGGAAGCCACACTGCAGTCCAGGCGTTGCCGGACACGCCCGCCCGGGCCACGACCGGTTGCTCGGCAGGTCCGATGTGCAGGGTCCCCGGTCCGCGGTCCGGGATCGACGCGCTGCGCTCGAGCACTTCGCTGGTGCCGGAGAAGACCTCGGCACTGGTCAACGCCATCGACTTGTGCAGCGACTCGATCAGCTGGAGGAGCAGCTCGTCCATGGTCACCGCTCTGGTCAAGCGGGTGCTGAATGTCTTGACCACATCGTCGGGCACGGCATTGGTCCCGTAGACCAGACGCTGCGCGAGCCCTTGGAGCCGCTGGCGGGAGACCGACGCGCCGAGGGCGACGATGGCCGCGGCCAGAATCGACAGGCCGAGCACCTCTCGGTCGCCCGACCCCGGCTGGTGTCCGAAGCCCAGGATGACCAACAGGTAGACGGCCAGGACCGCGATGGACAGGCCGGTCAGGGTGAGCAGCCAGACCAGCATCCGATCGGACTTCACCAGCAGGCGGGGGAAGGTGGCTGCACCCACTCCGACCGGCACCAGCACGGTGGCGCCGGCGGCAACGGCCCACGGGTGGCCCGGCCACTTGACCAGCACGGCCAGGCCCACGACCACCAGTCCCACCTCGACACAGGCCACCGCGCCGGCGGCCAGGGCCTGCATGCGCTGTCGATCGATGCCGGGGGCGGAGCGGTACCGATGGGCGGCGGCGGCTGATCCGATGGCGATGGCAATCGACCATCCGGTGATGGCCAGGGCATCGGACATCCGTGCTGCCCCGAACCAGGCCCACAGACCCAGCGCGGTGCCGGAGGCGTAGCCGAACCCCACTGCGGTGCGTCGCCGCCTCGAGCCCAGGCGCCCGTCGGGGACAGCCAGCAGGAAGTGCAGGCACACCGCCATGAGCACGGCGGGAAGGATGGTGGCCACGGCGCGCCCGGCGTGCCCGATGCCCCCGGCCGTCGTCACGCCCATGACCGCGGCGGCGAAGCTGGCACCACCCAGGGCGGCGGCGAGGGCGACTAGACGGCCCAGCGGCTTGAGCGCGTCCCGTACCAGCAGGCACGCGCCGGCGACCACCCAGCCCAGGGTCAGCTCGAACCGGATCACATCGGCGGTGGTGGCGCCGGCGTCGACGGCCTTGACGAAGGCGATGCCGACGAGGACCAGTGCTGGCACCACCAGCAGGACGGCCGGCGAAAGGTGCGCCTGCGTTCCGCCGGACTCGTCGGCTGCGAACACCCGCTCCCGCGGCGGCTCGCGGTCCACGCGCACATCCAGGGCATCCAGCGCGATGCCCTGCCCGTCCCCGGCGGTGGTCGGCACCGCGGTCACAGGACCTCGTGCACAGCGCCCGCCGGACTTCGGTCCGGGCTGTCGACCATCTGCCCGTCCCGCATGTAGATCAGGTGCTGGGCCGCCTGGGCCACATCGTTGTCGTGCGTGACCAGCACGATGGTCTGCCCTCCGCGGTACAGCCGGGAAAGGAGCTCGACGATCTCGTGACCACTGTCGGAATCGAGTGCACCGGTTGGCTCGTCGGCCAGCAGTATGGTCGGCTGGTTGGCGAGCGCCCGGGCAATGGCCAGCCGTTGGCGTTGGCCGCCGGAAAGGGACCCCGGCGCGGCCTTGGCTTTGTCACCCACACCCAACAGGTCGAGAAGATCCCGGGCCCTGGTCTCGGCCGGGTGTCGTTTCGTGCCGGCGATGATGGCCGGCAGGGCGACGTTCTCCAACGCGGTCATGCTCTCCAGCAGGTTGAAGAATTGGAAGACGATGCCGATGTGCCGTCGACGGATCTGTGCGAGCTCGTCCTCGGTGCGGCCGGTGACCAGCTGGCCACCAACGCTGATCGTGCCTTCATCGGCGGTGTCGAGCCCGGCCACCACGTTGAGCAGGGTCGACTTGCCGCAGCCCGACGGTCCCATCAGGGCCACGAAGTCTCCGGCCGGTACCCGCAGATTGGCTCCCCGCAGCGCCCGAACGGGGGCGTTCTCCGCCTCGAACGTCTTGCGCACGCCCTGGACGACCAGCACGTCGGTCTCGGCACTCATGTCATCGCTGCCCTGGTGAGAGCTCAGGTGCACGAGCCGGGTGCGGCGTGGCCAATGGAGGTCGGCGACCGATGCACCACGCCCGGACCGGGGTGTCCCTCCCTTTGACCAATTGCTCAGGCAACAGTGTCGCCTCCAGGGGTACGGCCAGGGCGTCCATCGTCGCCTGGCTCAGCACAGTCTCCCCCGAATCGGCCAGCTGCTGCAGGCGTTGGGACAGATTGACCGTGTCGCCCACCAGGGTGTACTCGAGCCGCTCCTCCGAACCGAGCAGGGCGGCGGCCGCCTCGCCCGTCGACAACCCGACACCCAGACCGAAGGGAGGCAGGCCCTGGCGTTCCCAGGTCGCATTGACCTCGGCCTGCAGCCGATGGACGTCGGCGGCAGCGATCAGGGCCCGGTCGGCGTGATCGGGCTGCGAGAAGGGCGCCCCGAACACGGCCATCACCGCGTCGCCCACGAACTGCATCACTGTTCCTTCCTGTCCGAGGATGGCCGCATTCATGGCCGCACGGTGGAGGTTGAGCTGCCCGGCCAGCTGGCTCGGGTCGGCGTGCTCGGCGATCGTCGAGTAGGAGCGGATGTCGCTCATCAGGACCGTCACTTCCACCATCTCGGTCTGTCCGATGTCCCGGCCGTCCCGTCGCAGCTTCTCCGCCAGTCCGCCAGGGAGAAGACGCGACAGCGACTCGCCCTGCTCCTCCCGGTCGACGATGCACTGGTGGAGTAGCCGAAGCCTTCGGATTGCCCCCTCGGTTCCCGCCGAGACCCCCTGGGCGAGTTTGACGAAGAGCGCCTCGACCTGGGAATCGACTGCCTCGGGGCTGGTGTGCTCGGCCACGGCGATCGCCTTGATCGGCTTGCCCTCGGCCACCCAGCCCAACAACGATTCCTCGGCAACCGTGAGGCCGCCGCGGGTGGTTACCGGGCTCACCAGGGCGTCCACGATCGAGGGATCGAGGGCGGTACCGCCGGTGGCCACAGCCCGCACCGCGTCCACCAGCTGAGTGCCCTCGGCGATGTGGTCTTTGAGCAGGTAGCCGTAGCCGGCCGACCCTTCGGCGACCAGCGAGACGGCGTACTCGGGATCGTCGTACTGGGAGAGGATGATCACGCTCGTGCCCGGGCACCGCTGGCGCACCTCCCTGGCCGCCTCGATCCCCTCGCGCCGGAACGTCGGGGGCATGCGGATGTCGGTGACCAGCACATGGGGCTCGGTGGCCACCACACCGGCGACCAGGCTCTCGTAGTCGTCGGCCACGCCGACCACACAGAGGTCGTGCTGGCGTTCGAGCAAGGCGCGGACGCCCTCGCGGACGATGACGTTGTCGTCGGCCAGAAAGACGGTGATGCCATTGCCCGAGGGTGGGTCTTGGGTAACCATGATCCACCAGTTGTCCCATATCGACGGGCTCGCGCACAGGGCGGAGGCACCCGATCCCCGGTGGTGCCAGCTACACCACTCGGTGATGGGCCGGGCTCAGCCGGCAGGTTCTTTCATCGCGGTAGCCGGGCCGACCGGCCGCCTGGTCCCCGACGGGCAGGGAGGCAGGTTCAGGCGGGGATGTCGCGGACCGGCGGCTTGGTGACCTTGCCGGACCGGATGCACGAGGTGCACACCTGCAGCCGTCGGGGTGACCCGTCGACGAGGGCCCGGACCCGCTGGATGTTTGGGTTCCACCGACGCTTGGTACGACGATGGGAGTGGCTGATGCTCATACCGAACGACGGCTTCTTGCCGCAGACCTCACACACCGCTGCCATGACGCGTCGACTTCCTTCCAACTCCTCGGGGAACGGCGATAAGGTTAGCATCCTGCTCATGGGGGCCTTGGAGACGCTCGGCGCATCGGACCTGCGAAGGTCGATCAGCGCCTTTCGCGATGCCCTCCGTGTCCACCAGGACGTCATCAACCGTCTCAATGTCTATCCGGTCCCCGACGGCGATACCGGCACGAACATGGCATTGACCCTGGAGACCGTGGTCGCCGACCTCGCCGAGCTCAGCGGGGGGACGGTACCGGCCGGAGGAGCCGTCCCCGATGAGGGTTCCGACCGGCCCGATCTCGCTGCTACGTGCCGGGCCATTGCCCACGGCTCGTTGATGGGGGCCCGGGGCAACTCCGGGGTCATCTTGTCCCAGCTCCTCCGGGGGATCGCCGACGAGCTCGGCGGGCTCCCCGGCCGGGCCGGCCCAGGGGACGTGGCCCGAGGGCTGGCCAGGGCCAGTGAGCTCGCCTACCAGGCGGTCATGCGCCCGGTGGAGGGAACGATCCTCACCGTCGCCGCCGGCGCCAGCCAGCGGGCTGCGGAAGCAGCCGAACAGGGAAAGTCACTGGTGGACGTGCTCGATGCGGCCCGCGACGGGGCGGCGGAGGTCCTGGCCCGGACACCCGAGCTGTTGCCCGTGCTCGCCCAGGCCGGGGTGGTCGACGCCGGCGGGGCCGGCTACCTCCTCTTGTTCGACGCGCTCCTCTCGGTGGTGGACGACCGGGCCATCCCCGAGCCGCCCGAGCTCCCCGACAACTTCGACGCCGCCATCGCCGTGAGCCACGGTGGGGGCGAGTCGATCGAGGGCATCGAGGCCTCAGCCCTGGCCGGCCTGCGCTACGAGGTGATGTACCTGCTCGAGGCGGTCGACGAGACCATTCCTTCTTTCAAGGAGGTATGGGCCGGCATCGGGGACTCCATCGTCGTCGTGGGCGGCGACGGCATGTGGAACTGCCACATCCACACCGATGACATCGGGGCGGCAGTGGAGGCGGCGCTCGACGCCGGGCGTCCGAGGAGGATCCGGGTCACCGACTTGATGGAGCAGGTGGAAGAGGAGCGCTGGGTCCGAGAGGGGGCGGACAACGCGGCCTGGGGCGCCTCGGACGTGCCGCCGGGCCCCCCTCCCACCACCGGGGCGGTCGCCGTCGCCACCGGCGTGGGGATCGGACGGATCTTCCGCTCTTTGGGCGTGCACCGCTTGATCGCGGGCGGCCAGTCCATGAACCCGTCCACCGCCCAGATCCTCGAGGCGGTGGATGCCGTCGGCTCCGACGAGGTGGTCATCTTGCCGAACAACAAGAACATCCGCCCGGTGGCCGAGAGCGTCGACGCCTTGACCCGCAAGACTGTCCGGGTGATCCCCACCAACTCGATCGCCGAGGGTTTCGCCGCCCTGTTGGCCTACGACCCGGGAGCTCACATCGAAGCCAACGTGGCGGCCATGGAAGCCTCCGCCGAGCGGGTGGTGGCCGGTGAGGTGACCCAGGCGGTACGGGACTCCGACAGCCGGGTCGGCCCGGTGCATGCGTCGGATTGGCTCGGGCTGTCGCGCCAGGGGATTGAGGCAGTGGCCGACACGTTGCCCGGGGCTGCGTGCGCCCTCTTGGATGCGCTGGTCACCGACGAGCACGAACTGGTCACGATCATCGAGGGGGAGGGGTCCGGCCCGGCCGCAACCCGACGGATCACCGAATGGATCAGGGACAATCGGCCCGGCGCCGAGTCGGAGGTCCACCAGGGCGGGCAACCCCTCTACCCGTACCTCTTCTCCATCGAGTGAACGAGCCGGCGGCGGGAGCACCCGGCACGTGGGCCGGTGGCGCCGGATCGGCCGGGCTCACGACCGGGTTGGCCGACGTCCCCGGTCGCAAGCTGCGCCAACTGGCCGACCTCGACGTCACCGTGCTCGACAAAGTCGGGGCGGCATCTGCTCGGGAGCTCGCCGAACTGGGGATCGAAACGGTGCTCGACCTCCTCACCCACTACCCGCGGCGCTATATCGACGGCACCCGGCTCGCCCCGTTGCGTGAGCTGAGCGTGGGCGACACCGCTTCCGTCCTGGCTACCGTGCGCCGGGTGAGCCGGCCGCCCTCGGGCCGTTACCGGCGCGGCCCGGCCCGGGTCGAGCTCGCCATCAACGACGACACCGGTGGCATCAAGGTCGTGTTCTTCAACCAGACCTGGCGGGCCAAGCAGCTGTCTGTGGGCACGCTGGCGCTGTTCTTCGGGAAGCTGGGGACCTATCGGGACAGCCGCCAGATGGTGAACCCCACCGTCGAAGTGCTCCGGACTGCCGCCGGTCCTGACGATGACGGCGACGGGATCGCCGCCGACGACGGCGAGGCCGCCGGGCGCATCTATCCCGTCTACCCCTTGTCCGAGAAGGCCGATCTCACCTCCGCCCGCATCACCAAGTTCGTGGCTGAGGCCCTCCGGCGGGCCGGGACCTTCGCCGACCCGCTGCCCGCCCGCTGGCGAGGTCAGTTCGAGCTCGCCCACCGAACCCAGGCCTTTCACGACATCCACCGGCCGGCCACCATGGCCGACCGGGAACCGGCACGACGGCGGCTGGCCTTCGACGAACTGTTCCGGCTCCAGCTGGCGCTGGTGCTGCGACAGCGTCGGCTCGAGTCCGACGCCCTCGGCATCCGCCACGTGCTGGACGGCCCGGCCGACGGGCAGCCTTCATTGTTGGACCAGTTCCTGTCCAGGCTGCCCTTCGAGCTGACCCGCGCCCAGGGCGCCGCCATCGCCGCCATCGCCGCCGACCTGGCCGGCCCGTTGCCCATGCACCGTCTGCTCCAGGGCGACGTGGGGTCGGGCAAGACCGTGGTGGCCGTGGCCGCGCTGCTGGTCGCCGTCCAAGGTGGCCATCAGGGCGCCCTGATGGCCCCGACCGAAGTCCTGGCCGAGCAGCATTTCCTCGGGGTCCGCGCCCTGCTCGACGGCCTGACCGTCGCCGACCCGGCCACGCTGGAGGGGGACCGCCCCCTCCGCGTCGCCCTCCTGACCTCGAAGACGCCGGCAGCCGAGCGCTCGCGCCTGCACCAGGGCCTGGTCGACGGGGGCGTCGACCTGCTCATCGGCACCCATGCCCTCTTGACCGACGAGGTCCGGTTCCATTCGCTCGGGGCGGTGGTGATCGACGAGCAGCACCGCTTCGGGGTGGAGCAGCGGGCGGCACTCAAGGCCAAGGGGAGGGGGGACGACGGCCTCGGTGCCGACCCGGACCTGCTGGTGATGACGGCCACGCCCATCCCCCGCACGGCGGCCATGGTCGTGTTCGGCGATCTGGACATGACGACCATCGACGAGCTGCCGCCCGGCCGGACGCCGATCACCACCCAGTGGGCCAAGACGGCGATGGAGGAAGCGGCGGCGTGGGAGCGGGTGCGGACCGAGGTGGCCGGTGGGCACCGGGCCTTCGTGGTGTGCCCGTTGGTGGAGGGATCGGAGCGGGTCCAGGCCGCCTCGGCCACCGAGGAGGCCATCCGGCTCCAGGCCGAGGAGTTGAAGGGGCTGCGCATCGGGCTCCTGCACGGGCAGATGCGCCCGCCCGAGAAGGAGACGGTCATGGCCGACTTTCGGTCCGGGGCGCTCGACGTGTTGGTGGCCACCACCGTCATCGAGGTCGGAGTGGACGTGCCCGAGGCGACGGTGATGGTGATCGAGGACGCCGACCGGTTCGGGATCGCCCAGCTCCACCAGCTGCGCGGCAGGGTGGGCCGGGGGAGCGACCCGTCGTGGTGCTTCCTGCTGTCCGAGAGCGAGGCACCCGAGGCCGAGTCCCGCCTGTCGGCCATGGAGCGCACCACCGACGGTTTCGAGCTGGCCGATGTCGACCTGGAGCTCCGGGGCGAGGGCACCATCCTGGGGGCCAGGCAGAAGGGACGAAGCGACCTGAAGCTGGCCTCGTTGCTGAACGACCGCGACCTGGTCGTCCAGGCCCGGGAGGCGGCGGTGTCGATCGTGAACGACGACCCGCTCCTCGGCGCCCACCATCTGCTCGAGGAGGAACTGCGGCTCTTCATCGACGACGACGAGGCCGAATTCCTGTTCAAGAGCTGAGCAGGGGGGCGGCGGGGCCGCCGGTAGGCTTGAAGGCGTGCGAGTCATCGGTGGTGAGCTGCGGGGCAGGCGGCTCCATGCCCCGCCGTCGAAGGGCGTCCGGCCCACCTCCGACCGGGTGCGCGAGGCCATCTTCGACATCCTCTTCAGCCTGGGCGGGGTCGACGGGCTGCAGGTGGCCGACCTCTTCGCCGGGTCCGGCGCCCTCGGGATCGAGGCCCTGTCGCGCGGGGCAGCGTCGGTGACCTTCGTGGACAACCACCCGGCCGCCATCACCTGCATCAGAGAGAATCTCGCCGGGTTGGGGCTGGGCGACGCCGAGCGGGATGGCGACGCCACGCTGGTGCGTGCCGAGGTCGACGGGTGGGTGTCGAGCACCGTGTCCCACTACGACCTGATCCTCTGCGACCCCCCCTACGCCTACGCGGGATGGCCCCAGCTGGTCGGGCAGCTTCCCGGCGATCTGGCCATCTTGGAATCGGGGGCGGAAATTGTCCCCCCGGAGGGGTGGCGAGTCATCAAGAGCAGACGGTATGGCAGTACGCTCGTGACAGTGGCCCGGCCGGATCGGGTGGCAGAGAAAGGTGTTTTGTGAGGATCGCGCTCATTCCAGGATCGTTCGACCCCGTGCACAACGGTCATCTCGAGGTGATCGAGCGGGCCGCCCGCCTCTTCGACGAGGTGGTCGTGGCCGCCCTCCGCAACCCGCAGAAGAGCCAGGTGCTCTTCGACCTCGACGAGCGCAAGGAGATGCTCGAGGAATCCCTCACCCATCTGGCCAACGTGCGGATCGTGTCGGTGTCCAGCCTGGTGGTGAACGTGGCCCACGACGTCGGTGCCACCGCCATCGTGAAGGGGCTGCGCGCCGTCTCCGACTTCGAAAACGAGCTGCAGATGGCCCAGATGAACAAGCAGCTGTCGGGGGTGGAGACCTTGTTCATCCCCACCAGCTCGGCTCATTCGTTCATCGCCTCCCGACTGTTGCGGGAGGTCGCCCGCTTCGGCGGGGATGTGAACGCTTTCGTGCCGAAGGTGGTGGCCCTCCGGCTCCAAGAGAAGTTCGCCGGTGAGTGAGTTGTTCGAGGACCTCGACCAGCAGCGGGCGGCGGGCGCCGAGCGAGATGCCGAGGGTCTGCTCAGACAGGCGCTCGAGCTCATCGAGAATGCCAAGCAGATGCCGTTGTCTGCCTCGGTCCTCATCTCCAAGGAGGAGGTGGCCGAGCTCCTCCACGCCGCCTTGGAGCGGATGCCCGACGAGCTCCGCCAGGCCCGCTGGTTGCTGAAGGAGCGGGAGGACTTCATCGCCGAGAAGTCCCGTGAGGCCGACGTGCTCTTGGAGGAGGTCCGGGTCCAGGCCGAGCGCATGGTCCAGCGCACCGAGATCGTCCGCCAGGCAAACCACGTCGCCCAACGCATCTTGGACGATGCCAATGAGGAAGCCCGGCGCCTCCGCCATGAGGTCGAGGACTATGCCGACCAGAAGCTGGCCAGCTTCGAGATCGTGCTGGACCGGACCTTGAAGACCGTCCGAGCCGGGCGGGAGAAGCTCCAAGTCTCCCCGATTCCTCCGGTGGAGATCGGCGAGCAGGGGGACACCTCGCTGGCACCCTCCTTCGGGCACTCGGGAGACCCCGGCGCGCTGGGCGCGGCCAGCGGGCCGGGCCCGGTCGGCGGCGCGGTCGAGGATCCCGACGGCTTCTTCGACCAGGACCTCGACTGAGCAGGATGGAACCGGTGCGGTCCGCGCCCCATCGGCACCCGGCGCCGCCGGCACCGGCCACCGATCATGGCGCCCGATCCCGAGAGCGCCCATCGCGATCCGGGCCCTTCATCGTCCCCGCGGCCAAGCTCCGCCGGGTGGCGGGAACGGTCAGGCACGAGCTCCGGCAGGCTCCCATCGACGACTTGGCCACGATGGGGTCGACCGTCCCCGAGGGCGCGCCGGTCACCGTCGAGGTCACACTGTCCTCCTATCCGGGCGGGGTGATGGCCTCGGGGACGGTCGAGGCACCCTGGACCGCTGAGTGCCGCCGGTGCGGGCGACCGGTCGAGGGCAGTGTCCATGCCGCCGTGCGAGAGCGCTATGTCGTGAGTGGCGGGACCGATGGGGGCGGAGCCAGCAGCGGCGGGGCCGAGCTGGACGACGAGGCCTACCCGCTCGAGGGCGACGTCCTCGACTTGGAGCCCCTGGCCAGGGACGCGGTGCTCTTGGAGCTCCCGCTCGCCCCGCTGTGCGCCGAGGACTGCCTGGGTCTGTGTCCCCAGTGCGGGATCAACCGCAACGAGGAGGCCTGTTCGTGCGAGCAACCCGTCGACCCGCGGTGGTCGGCGCTCGATGCGCTGCGTGACCAGGGGCCGGCAGGAGAGGCGTAGAATACCGCTCCTATGGCCGTCCCCAAGAAGAAGACCTCCAAGTCGAAGAGCCGGAGCCGCCGAGCATCCAACTGGGTGCTGCGGGCCCCGGCCCGCTCGGTGTGCCCGCAGTGCTCGCACGCCAAGCTTCCCCACGTCGTGTGCCCGAATTGCGGGTGGTACAAGGGTCGCCAGGCGATCGAAGTCGACTAGTGGCTCGCGGCGGCGAGCGGCCAACCGGTGAGGCGTTCGCTGCCCTCCCGGTCGCGGTCGACGCCATGGGCGGCGACCGGGCCCCGGGCGAAATCATCGCCGGCGCTCGTCGCGTCTCCGAGGAGTCCGGTATCTCCGTCCTGCTCGTCGGCCAACCGGACGCGTTGGTCGAGACCGGCGGTCTGGCCGAGCTGCACGCCTCCGAGGTCATCGGCATGGACGACGACCCGGGCCAGGGGGTCCGCCGCAAGAAGGACTCCTCGCTGGTCCGCTCGGCCGAGGCCGTCCGGGACGGCACGGCCCTGGCCATGGTGTCCGCCGGCAATACCGGGGCGACGATGGCGTCGGCCCTCCTGCGCATGGGGAGGCTGCCCGGCGTGATCCGGCCGGCCATCGCCACCCCCATCCCCAATCCGGGAGCCGGTCGACCGCCCAGCGTCCTGCTCGACTCGGGGGCCAACGCCGAGTGCAACCCGCAGATGCTGGTGCAGTTCGCCCAGATGGGGGCGGCGTTCGCTACCGAACGTTACGGGGTGCGGGTCCCGACTGTTGCCCTGTTGTCCATCGGCGAGGAGAAGTCGAAGGGGACGCCGCTGGAGAAGGACACCCATGCGCTGCTGTCCGCCGGGGCCGGCGGCCCCGGGCTGGAGTTCATCGGCAACGTCGAGGGCAGGGACTTCTTCCACGGCGTGGCCGACGTCATCGTCACCGACGGGTTCACCGGCAACGTGGCCCTGAAGACGATGGAGGGCTCCATGAAGTTCCTCATCGGTGCCCTGACCGAGATCCTGGCCCGTGACGACGTGCAGGAGGCGGCGGACGTGCTCTACCCCCACCTCGTGCCCCTGGCCGCCGAGCTCGACCCCGAGGGGACCGGAGGCGCCATGCTGCTCGGGGTCAACGGGGTGTGTGTGATCAGCCACGGCTCCTCCTCGGCGTTGGCCATGGTCAACGCCATCACCGTCGCCCACGACCTGGCCGTGGCCGGCCTGGTGGAGCACGTAGCCGCAGCCGTCACCGAGGTGCCCGTCCCCGCAGGCTGAGCCTCCTCGAGAGCCCGCACAGACCCGGAAATCCGGGAGCGGGGAGTGGGAACGGGGAGTGGCCGTTACCGGCTGAGCAGGTCCCGGGCGATGTGGGTGACCTGGATCTCGTCGGTCCCGGCGTAGATCTGGAACACCTTGGCGTCACGGGCCAGCTGCTCGACCCGGAACTCCGACATGTACCCGTTGCCCCCGAAGAGCTGGACCGCTTCCATGGCCACCTCGGAGGCCGACTGGGCTGCGTACAGCTTCATGGCCGACGCCTCGGCCAGCGAGAGGCTCTTCCCGGCCGCCGACAGCTCGATGTGGCGGAAGACGAGGTTCTGCACGTTGAGCCGGGCGACCTCCATCTTGGCCAGCTTCAACTGGATGAGCTGGCGGTCACCGATGGGGGTGCCCCAGAGCTGGCGGTCCTTGGCGTAGGCCACCGACAGCTTCAGGCATTCCTCGATCAGGCCGAGAGACATGGCGGCCAACCCGGCCCGCTCCTGGACGAAGTTGTCCTTGGCCGACTGGCGGCCACCCCCGCCTTCCTCGTCCTCGGTCCCGCCCAAGAGGTGGTCCCTG
The DNA here is from genome assembly GCA_036521415.1 of Acidimicrobiales bacterium. Taxonomy (GTDB): domain Bacteria; phylum Actinomycetota; class Acidimicrobiia; order Acidimicrobiales; family RAAP-2; genus DASXMT01. Next base: position 7,151 of record DATDHU010000114.1, on the reverse strand, counting down.
TCCACCCGGACGTCGGACAAGAAGAGCTCGCCGGTCGGGGAGGAGTGCAGGCCCATCTTGCGAAAGGGCTTGGACTGCTCCAGGCCGTCCATCCCCTTCTCCAGCACGAAGGTGAGGACCCGGCGGTCCCGGACCGGTGTATCGCTGCCATCGTCGAGCTTGGCGTAGAAGACGACGGTGTCGGCAAAGGGGCCGTTGGTGATGAACGTCTTGTTGCCGTTGAGGATGTACTCGTCGCCGTCGCGTCGGGCGGAGGACTTCATGCCGCCCAGGGCGTCGGACCCCGAGTCGGGCTCGGTGATGGCCCAGGCCCCGATCTTGTCCAGGGTGAGGAGGTCGAGCCCCCAACGCTCCATCTGGGCCGGGGTACCCCGCTTCATGACCGTCCCGGCGGCAAGCCCCACGCTCACGCCCATGGCGGTGACGATGCCGGGGCAGTAGTGGCACAGCTCGATGATCGGGATCAGGGCGAGGGCCGCAGCCCCCCCGTCGCCAGCCGACGAGCGGGCCGGGTCCTTGGCGGCCGACGTGGCCCGGGCCCCGGAGGCCGACGCCTTCTTCTCGAGCTGGCTCTTGAACCGGTCCCTCGCCATCTGGTCCATGCCGAAGGTGGCGTAGAGCTTGCGCATGATGTCGTAGGGGGGAAGATCGCCGTGCTCGAGCGCGTCGATGTTGGGTACCACCTCGGACTCGATGAACCGACGGATGGCATCCCGGATCATCAACTGTTCCTCGGACCATTCGATCACGGTCGACCTCCCACATGCGTTGGTGGGTGCGACGTCACCCCCGACCGCGGCCAAGGCTAATCGCCGGCGACGTACAGTCATTGGGTGCAGATCGCTCGTCGAAGGAGGGAAGGCGAGCCGACGCCATTCGAGCGGTGGGGGGGCGAGCGGTTCTTCGTCGACCTGGTGGACCGGTTCTACGCCGCCGTGGTCACCGACCCCCTCCTCACCCCCATGTACCCCGAGGACGTGACCGAGTCGAAAGAACACCTCGCCTTGTTCCTGATCCAGTACTGGGGCGGGCCCGCCACCTACAACGAGCAGCGGGGCGCGCCCAGGCTGCGAATGCGCCATCTGCCCTTTGTCATCGGACCGGCCGAGGCCGAGGCCTGGTTGGGGCACATGACCGCGGCCGTGCAGGCCGGGGGCATGGAGCCCGCGGACGAGGCGCAGCTTCTCGAGTACCTGGCCATGGCGGCCGGGAGCCTGGTCAATGCCTAGACGCGCCGCGCTCAGCTCGGCACGGTGACGGAGCGGGCGACATCCACGGACACGTCGAGCGTCTGAGTGCCACCCCCTCCGAAGACGATCCCCTTGACCGGTGAGACATCCGAGTAATCGCGGCCCCACGCCGTGGTGATGTAGCGAGATCCGACCAATTGGTCGTTGGTGGGGTCGATGTCGAACCAACCCCAGCCGGGCACGAACACCGATGGCCAGGCGTGGGAGGCGTCGGCACCGACCATCCGCTCCTCTCCGGGTGGCGGCAGCGTCTCGATGTAGCCGCTGACGTAGCGAGCCGACAATCCCACCGAACGGAGACATCCGATGGCAACGTGGGCGAAGTCCTGGCAGACGCCTCGCCGAAAGGTCAGCACGTCGTTCAGGGGGGTCGCCAGCGTGGTGAAGCCCGGGGCATAGGTGAAGTCGAGGAAGATCCGTTCGGTCAGGTCGGTCACCGCGTCGACCAGTCCCCGGCCGACCCGGAACGACGGCGCCGCGTACTCGGCCAGCCTTCCGGTCGCCGTCACCAGGGGCGAGTCGTAGCAGTACTGGCGGGCGTCGAGGACGTCGTCGCCCAGGTCCGACCCGAGCACGTCGCGCGCCTGCTCCCAGGTGGGGCCGGACTCGGGCAGGGGGGAGCGGACGGCGATCGACACCTGGCTGGTCGAGGTGACCACCAGTTCGTCGAACGGCCCTTCCACCGAGAAGGCACACACCGAGTTGTCGAAGAAGTCGAGCCGCTCGGAGAACGTCACCGGTTCGGGTACGACGTCGACGGTGTGGGCCAGGCAGTGTTGCCGGCCCGTCTCCCGTGGCCGCAGGTGCGCTTCGGTACGGCAGCGGTCGACGGGCTCGCTGTAGCGGTAGGCGGTCCGGTGTGTCACCTCGTAGATCACGAGACGGCGTGCTCGGGTTGCCGGCGGGTGAGCTGCGGGTGGAAGTAGGTCCGGTCGATCTGGTCATGGACCTCGGTCAACGCGACCTGCAACTCGTCGACGAACATGCTCAGGCCACCCACGGTCAGGCGGGGCACCGGTGCCGCGGCCACGACCATGGAGGCGTTGGTGCAGGCCTCGAGCGCCCCTTCCGTCCGGGCCAGCCCCTTGAGGTGGGAACGGGCCTCGCTCAAGCAAGCGGCGACGGCGCGGGGGAAGCGGTCGTCTTGGAGCAGGAACCGCAGCGTCGATCCGGCCTGGGGCCGTGCCGGCATGGCCCGGCGGAACGGCTGGTAGGCGGCGAGGGACCGCAACACGGCCATCCAGCGGACCGCCACGTAGGGATCGTCTCCCCGCCGCGGCTGCAGGTTGTCGGCGCGTACGTCCAGGACGCGTGAGGTCAGGTCGGCTCGTTCGAGGTTCTGTCCGATGAGCAAGAACGACAGAGCCTCGTCGCGGCTCATCGTTCCCGTCAGCACGCCACTGATGCGTTGGCATCCGGCCACCACCCGGCGGAGCCATTGGACCCGTCCGTCCCGAAACCGGACCTGGTCGCGTTCGTCCCCGCACGCCAGCCAGAGGTCGTTGCACGCCTCCCACGCCTCGCGCGGGACCACGGCCCGGGCCGAGCGCAGGTTCTCCCGGGCCGCGGTCAGGGCGGCATGGATGGACGCATGGCCGGCCTGGTCGACGAGCAGGTACTCGATGACATCCGCCTCGGTCGGGTCCACCGGCTTGGCCCTGGTCCCGGCTCCCTCGAGGAATGCGGCGCCGTCCACACCGGCGATAGCCAACAGCGGCTCCCAGCCCACGTCCTCCCCGACTGGAAGGTCGATGTGCGTGTCCACGTGCACCTGGATGATCCGGGCCGTGCACTCCGCCCGTTCGAGGTACCGACCGGCCCAGTAGACGGCCTCGGCCATCCGTGCGAGCAGCATCCTCATCTCCTCCTTGTGGCTGGTGTGCGGGGCGAGTCCCTCGGGCTCTGGCTCATTGGGCTGGGCCGACTCATTGGGCTGGGCCTGATTCATTGGGCTGGGCCAAAGCAGTGGGACGGCCGGTCGGCCGGTCTGGCCCTCGCCGCCTGGCCGGGCCCCACCGCCCTGCGGGGGACAGGATCCCGTCCCGGTGTGGCCGGGCGCTTCCCGGACAGGTCGGGATCCACGATCCAGGTGTCCTTGCTCCCGCCTCCCTGGGACGAGTTGACCACCAGCGATCCCTCGACGGTGGCCACCCGGGTGAGGCCGCCCCGGGTCACGTAGGCACCGTCTGGGCCGATCAAGGTGAACGGCCGGAGGTCCACGTGTCGGGGCACGACCTCGCCATCGCACAACGTGGGGGCAGTCGACAGGGAGAGGACGGGCTGGGCCACCCAGCCCCGAGGATTCTCCTGGATGAGCCGTCCGGTGTCGTCCAGCTCATCGGCGCTGGCCTGGGGCCCGATCACGATGCCGGCCCCGCCCGACCCACTCGTCGGTTTCATCACCAGGGAGTTCAAGTTGGCCGCCACGTAGTGGCGGGATGCCTCGTCAGCGCAGCGAAGCGTCGGCACGTTGTCCAAGATGGGCTCTTCGTCCAGGAAGTATCGGATGATGTCGGGGACAAACGCGTAGAGAGCCTTGTCGTCGGCCACACCGGCACCGGGCGCGTTGACCAGAGCCACCCGTCCGGCCCGCCAGGCGCGCACCATGCCGGCCACGCCGATTAGCGAGTCCGAATGGAATACCTCAGGATCGAGGAACAGGTCGTCGACCCGGCGGTAGACGACGTCCACCCGCTCCAGGCCCTCGATCGTCTGCACATAGACGCAGTCGTCGTCGAGCACGACGAGGTCGCTCCCTTCCACCAGTTCGACCCCCAGTTGCTGGGCCAAGAAGGCATGCTCGAAGTAGGCGGCGTTGTGGACGCCCGGGGTGAGCACGACGATGGTGGGCTCCCGGGGAGACGGCGAGACCGACGACAACAGGTTCACTATCTGGCCGACAAAGGGGTCGACCGGCTCGATGCTGTAGTCCCGGAACAACTCGGGGAAGACGTGCTTTGCCACCATGCGGTTCTCGAGCAGGTAGGACATCCCCGACGGGATGCGAAGGTTGTCCTCCAGGACGTAGAAGGTCCCGTCCGCGTCTCGGACCAGGTCGCTGCCGCAGATATGGGCCCAGATTCCCCCCGGCGGATCGATGCCCATGCATTCGCGCCGGAATGTCGGCGACCCGGCGACCAGGTCGGGCGGGACCAGGCCGCTCTTCACCGAGCGCTGGTCGTGGTACACGTCGTCGATGAACAGGTTCAAGGCGTAGAGCCGTTGCACCAGGCCCGTCTCGATGTGATGCCATTCGTCGGCCGGGATGACCCGCGGGATCACGTCGAACGGCCAGGCCCGGTCCACCCCTTGGCCGTCGTCGTAGACGGTGAAGGTCACCCCTATGGCTCGCATCTCCCGATCGGCGGCGACCTGCCGTTCAGCCAGGGCCTCGGGACCGAGCGCGGCGATCCTCCGCCAGAGGGCTTCGGCGACCGGTCGGGGCATGCCGCCCCGGTTGACCAGCTCGTCGTGAAAGGGCTCGGGGCGATAGGAGGGCCACGCGAGCTCGTGGTCGACCCCATCCGGTGGGGAGGTGGAACCGGGACCGTGCTCACACGCGGTCACTGGCGTCGAACCCTGCACCCTCCTTGTTCTACGACGCCGTTGGGTCTGACAGGTTGCCGCAGTGTTTCTGCGCCGTGAACCCGGGGGTGCCGTCGCACGGCGCGCTCGTTGGCAGAAATCGTCATGTATCTGTCATTGCAGCCACGCTCGGTTCGGCACAGGATCGTCCCGTGCCCCGACGCATCGTCTTCGTCGTCTACCCCGACCTGCAGATCCTGGACCTCACCGGGCCCTTCGAGGTGTTCGCCATGGCCAACCGCCTGTCGCCGGCATCCGGCCCGGCCGGGGCCCGGCGCTATGGCGACGCCGAGGATCGGCCGTACGAGCTCGAGGTGCGGTCGGTCGACGGCCGTGCTGTCCGGTCGTCGGGCGGCCTCGAGATCACTCCCCAGTGCTCTACCGCCAGCTCGGTGGGGCCGGTCGACACCCTCGTCGTGGTGGGTGGGATCGGCACAGCCGAGGCAGTACGGGACGAGGCGCTCGTTGCCTGGATCCGCTCGGCGGCCCGACGCTCGCGACGGGTGACGTCGGTCTGTAGCGGCGCATTCCTCCTGGCTCGGGCCGGCCTGCTCGACGGGCGGCGGGCCACCACGCATTGGGCCTCGAGTGCGCTGCTCGGCAAGTCGTTCCCCACCGTCACCGTCGACCCGGACTCGATCTTCGTCCGGGACGGCAACGTGTGGACGTCCGCCGGGGTCACCACCGGCATGGACCTGGCCCTCTCCCTGGTCGAGGACGATCTCGGGCCCGACGTCGCCCGCCAGGTGGCCCGCTGGCTGGTGTTGTTCGTCCAACGGCCCGGTGGCCAGGCCCAGTTCAGCGCCCAGCTCGCCGCGCAGAGGCCCCTGCGGTCGTCGCTGCGGGACCTCGAGGGCTGGATCGCCGATCACATCGCCGACGACCTGTCGGTGACAAGGATGGCCGAGCAGGTGGGGATGAGCACGAGGACCTTCGCCCGCGTGTTCCGCCGGGAACTGGGGGTGCCGCCGGCGACTTACGTCGAGTCGGTCCGGGTCGAGGCGGCCCGGAGGCTGCTCGAGACCACCGCCCGGGGGGTTCCCGAGGTCGCCCGCCTCTGCGGTTTCGGGACCGTCGAGACGATGCACCGGGTGTTCAGGCGGACCGTACGGGTCACCCCCGGCGAGTACCGCCGCCATTTCACCCCTCTCGGCGCCGCCCCATGACCGCTCTGACCAATCACCCCAAGGAGATCCCCATGCGTATCGTCGTCCCTCTGTTCGAAGGCTTCACCGCCCTCGACGCCGTCGGGCCCTACGAGGTCCTGTCGCGGCTGCCGGGTGCCCGGTTCCTCTTCGCCGCGGCCGAGACCGGGCCGGTGCGAAGCGACACCGGTGTGCTTGCCATCACGGCCGACGCCCGCTTGGGCGACGTGGACAGCTGCGACGTCCTGGTCGTTCCGGGCGGACCGGGGACCCGGCGTCTCATGCACGACCCGGAGCTGACCGGCTGGATCCGGAGAGTACACGAGACAACCCAGTGGACGACGTCGGTGTGCACAGGATCGCTCCTCCTGGGAGGCGCCGGCCTGGTCGAAGGGCTCGATGCCACGACCCACTGGAGCGCCGTCGAGCTGCTCGAGTCGCTCGGCGCCCGCTATGTCACCGAACGGGTCGTCGTGCGGGGGAAGGTGGTTAGCGCGGCCGGCGTGTCGGCTGGTATCGACATGGCCCTCAGCCTGGCCGAGTTGATCGCCGGTGACGACGTGGCCAGGGCCATCCAGCTGGCCATCGAGTACGACCCCCAGCCGCCGTTCGACTGCGGCTCGGTGGCGAAGGCCGGTCCGGCTCTGGTCGACCTGATCCGGACGGTGCTGTCCGACAATGAGGCCGACGGGAGAGCTGACGGCATTGCCGCACCGACGCCCGAGCCTGTAGCTAAGCCCGGTTGAACGGCCGACGGAATCAAACAACGTTATAGGACAAGAAAATGATTGACAGATAACGAATAGGAACTGGGCCCGGTCGTGACTCATCCCCTCTGACCAGGCGGTATGCCCCAAATGGCCAGCCGTCTGGACGGATTCCGGTATCATTGCGCCTGCCGAACGGGCATTTGTGCCCGACCAGACCCAGGAGATGCCGTGCCAGCAGAGACCCATGTGGAGAAGGGTCCGCTCGACCGCCAACAGGTGTTCGAAATGATCCGGGACCTGCTCGCCGACATCTTGGAGATCGATCCCGCCGGCATCAGCGAGTCCTCGTCGTTCGCCGAGGACCTGAATGCCGACTCGCTGGCCCTGATCGAGCTGGTGGAGGCGCTCGAGGAAGAGCTGGGCGAGCGCTCCGTCGGGTTCCGCATCGACGACGAGGACCT
>DATDHU010000113.1:0-23331 GCA_036521415.1 Acidimicrobiales bacterium | reverse complement strand
CGGGCACTAGCCCCTCAAGCTAGCGCGTCTGCCTATTCCGCCACTCCGACGAGTGGTGCCGAATGTGTGCATCAGGCGTCAGGCATGGTAGCGCAGCCACCGCGCTCGATCGGCAGCCCCCACCGACTGCAGGGTCTGATGGATGGCCGGGTCCGGACGTCCTCGGACAACCTCGGCGGCGGTCTGATCTCGACTCGCAAGGTCTGGCTTAAGCAGCGTGTCCCCTAGCTTCCCGATTTGGCCGGCTTCGGCTTCAACGCGGTCCACTGGGTCACGTTCCAGAGCAAGCCGGTACTCGACGGGTTGTACTGGACGGTGCCGATCTGGACGCCATGCGCCAGGAACGCAGGTTCTTGGAACAGCGGCAGGGCGACCATCTCGTTCCACAACTCGTCATCGATCTGGCCGTAGTATGCCGCACCCTTGACCGGGTTGAGCTCGACGCTGGCCTGGCGAAAGAGCTGGTCGACGGTGGGGTCACTGAAGTTGCTCCAGTCCTCGGAGCCGCCGGATCCGGGAAGGCCCAGCTGGGTGGAGTACCAGGCCATGGTGCTGGTCAAGAAGGTGCTCGCCGTCCTGGACACCAGGGCCATGTCGTAGCTGTCGGCCCGAGCGGCGTCGGACATGCCCTTGGCCCCGTCCACGGGAACGACGACAACCTCGATCCCGGCCGCATCGAGCTGCGCCGCGATCAACGTGGCCACTCCGGCGATCCACGGATCTCCCGCCTCCACGGCCATCCTGAGCTGTAGCGGTCGGCCCGAGACGTCCTCGTACGACCCGAACACGAACCGGGTGTAGCCGGCCGTGGCCAGGAGCCTGGCCGTTTGGGCCGTATCCACGCTGGCGTAGGGTCCTGCTGCCGTGGACGCGGCGTACTGAGGTTGCGTGTTCACGGCCAGGTGGTCATTATCGATCGCCGGCGCTGCCTGGATCGAGCCGAAGGCGTCTGTCAGGAGCTTCGACCGGTCCAGGGCGTGGGCGATCGCCTGGCGGACCGCAACTGTCCCGGCGATCGTGCTTCTCACGTTGAACTCGAGCTGCAAAAAGGTCATCGAGCTCCCGACCTGGCTCTGCACGTTGGGCAGCGACGTGACCCGATTGAGATCGGCCAGGTCGAAGCCGGTCGGTTCGCTGACGCTTCCATTGCTGTGGGACAAAGAGCCGATCCACGATGCCGAGCTCTGGTTCTGCCTGACCACGACCCGGGACAGTTTGGGCTTGGGACCCCACCACTTGTCGTTCGGGACCAAGACCACCGTCCCGTCCGGGGACACCGACTGGATGGTCATGGGTCCGGCCGATAGGTCCCGGGCGGGATTGAAGGTCTGGAAGCCGCTGTTCCAGCCCACCTCCTCGGCGATGTGGGCCGGTACCATGTTCGAGAACAGCACCCGCCAGTCGGTGAACGGCGTTCCGAACAGGACCGTCACCGTTTTCCCGTCGGCACTCGGCGTCACCGAGTCGATGTCGCGGTATCCGAGCGTGGAGGCAACGTCGAAGGGCTTCCCGTCGATGTCGACACCCACGCCCCGTTGCGACTCCCAGGCATAGATGAAATCCTCGGCGGTCACCGGCGTGCCGTCCGACCACACCGCCTTGGGATTGATCACATAGGAGATGGTGAGGGGGGCGGGCTTGATCACCTCGACGCTCTGGAGCAGGGCGGCATTGGGCACGGCCAGGTGCTGCGGATTGATGATGTAGGCGCTGGGGAGGACCGACGCCATCACCGTGGGCGTTGCCGACGCCGCCCCGGCCGAGGTGTTCGGGTTGAACCCGGCCATGTGCTGGTCGAGGTCCACGGTTGCCGATCCCCCGTGCGTCGATACCAAGCTCGATGGGGTTGGCAGCTCGACCTGGGCGATCCGCTTGGCCGCGATGTGGTCCACCGCCGCCACGATGATGATGATCACGATGATGACCAGGGGCAGGGTCCACCGCGATCGATGTCGGGCCCACAACGTCGTCATCGGATGCCGGCGACCGACAGGCTCGGCGCCGTCAGGGGTCACTGCAGGCGAAGGATCAGGGTCAGGTTGGTGAAGGCGAAAATGACGGCAACGGTGATGGTGATCCGGTCGAGGTTCCGTTCGACCACGGTGGAGCCCGCCGCGGCTGACCCGACCGAGCCCCCGAACATGTCCGAGAGCCCGCCGCCCTTACCGCTGTGCATCAAGATGAGGAAGATCAGGGCCAGACAGGCCAAGACCTGGACCACGACGATCACTGCGGTCAACAACACGTAGAAACCCTCCTTAGGCTCCAGACCGTTGCGAAGGCTACCAAACTCAGCGGCCCCTACTGCCGGCACCCCTGATGATGTCCACGAAGGCGCCGGCGTCGAGGCTGGCCCCTCCGACCAGGGCCCCGTCCACGTCCGGGCAGGCCAGGAGCGACTGGGTGTTCTCCGGGGTCACCGATCCCCCGTATTGGATCCGGACCTGCGACGCCGCATCCTCGCCGGCGGCGCCTTGGATCGTCGACCGGATCCAGGCACAGGCCTCCTGGGCATCCTCGGCCGTGGCCGCCCGGCCGGTTCCGATGGCCCAGATCGGCTCGTAGGCGATCACCATCCCCGAGAGCTGCTCGGTGGTCACCGACGCGACCACCGAGGAGACCTGGGTGGTGAGCCGCAGCTGTGTCATGCCGGCATCCCGTTCGTCCCCGGTCTCTCCGACGCAACAGATCGGGGTCATGGCGTTGCGGAACACTGCGCCCAATTTGGCTCCCACGACGTCGTCGGTCTCGCAAAAGAGCTGACGGCGCTCGGAGTGACCCACGATGACGTACTGGGTGTGCAGCTTGGCCAGCATGAGCGCGCTGACCTCGCCGGTGAAGGCCCCCGAGTCCTGGATGGCACAGTTCTGGGCCCCCAGCGCCACCGGGATCCCCTCGGCTTCGACCACCGTCTGCACGGAGCGGAGGTCGGTGAAGGGCGGATGGACGGACACGTCGAGCGCGGTCACGTCGGCCGCCGCCAGCCGGAGGCCGAGATCACGAGCGGCGTGAATGGCTTGGAAGTGATCGAAGTTCATCTTCCAATTGCCACTCACCAGCGGTCGCCGGCGAGCTGGGTCGTTCACGACGGAGCCCGCTCCAGACCGCCCCCGGGGCGAGGCCGCGGTGCATTGGCGGCCGACCGCAGCGCGGCGAGACCGACCAGATCACCGTGCTCGAGCAGCTCGAGCGAGGCGCCTCCCCCGGTCGAGATAAAGTCGATCTGCTCGGTCAGCCCCAACTCGTCCACGGCGCTGGCACTGTCACCCCCGCCGACGACGGTGTAGCCGGGGCAGCCGGCCACGGCCTGGGCGACGCCCGAGGTGCCCCGGACGAAACGAGGATCCTCGAACACGCCCATTGGGCCGTTCCACAGCACGGTCCCGGCCGACGCGATGGTGTCGGCGAACCGGGCCACCGACTCCGGCCCGATATCGAGCCCTTGCCACTGATCGGGCACGTCCTCGCCCACCACGCGGACCTCTCCTCCCTCGGCCCGGCATGCGTGTCCGAACGGCGCACCCGGCTCCAGGGCGACCACGTCCGTCGGCAACAGGATCTCCCGTCCCGAGGCCAGGAGGGCGGCACAGTCTTCGAGCCGGTCCCAGTCGACGAGCGAGCCCCCGACTTCGTGGCCGGCCGCGGCGAGGAAGGTGAAGGCCATGCCGCCGCCCACGATCAAGGTGTCGACCCGTTCGAGGAGCGAGCTCAGCACGCCGAGCTTGTCGGCCACCTTGGCCCCGCCCACCACGGCCACGAAGGGCCGCTCGGGGCGGCCCAGGAGGGTGCCGAGCGCCTCGATCTCGCGGAGCAGCAGGAAGCCGGCGGCGCTCGGCAGTGCAGCCGGCGGCCCGACCACCGAGGCGTGCGCCCGGTGGCAGACCCCGAAGGCATCGTTGACGTAGGCGTCGTGACCGTGGATCAGCTTCTTGGTGAACTCCGGATCGTTCGCCTCCTCGCCGGCGTAGAAGCGGAGGTTTTCGAGCAACTCCACCTCGGGGGCCAATTCGGCCAACCGGTCCCGTACCGGGGCCATGTCGCACTGGGCATCGGGCGCCCCCTGGGGACGGCCGAGGTGGGTACAGGCGGTGACCGCCGCCCCCTGGCCGAGCAGGTAGTCGAGGGTGGGAAGGGCGGAGCGAATGCGGAAGTCGTCGATCACCGTGGTGGCTTCGCCCTCGCAGCGGCGGAGCGGGACGTTGAAGTCGACCCGGACCAGGACGCTGCGGCCGTCGAGCGGGGGTAGGTCACCGAGCAGAGGAAGGCCCTCGAGGAGCGGATTGTGGTTGTCGGTGCTCACCATGGATCTCCCCCCGGTCCTGTCTCCGGCTCAGACGCCGGCCGCACCCATGACCCGGGCCAGGTCGACGAGGCGGTTGGCATATCCCCACTCGTTGTCGTACCACCCCTGGACCTTCACCAAGGTGATCCCCGACGCGGACGGCATGGCCATGGTGAGCTTGGAGTCGAACGTGCACGAGGCGGGGCTGCCGACGATGTCCGAAGACACGATCGGGTCCTCGGTGTACACGAGGACATCGGAGAGCGGGCCCGACGAGGCCGCGTCGGCGAAGGCCCGGTTGACGTCGGCGACCGTCACCGTTCCCGGGACGACGGCGGTGAAGTCCGTGATCGACCCGTCGGGTACCGGCACCCGGAGTGCGGTCCCGTCCAGCCGACCCTTCATGGACTCGAGGACCAGGCCGGTGGCCCGGGCCGCACCGGTGGAGGCGGGCACGATGTTGGTGGCCGCGGCGCGGGCCCGGCGAAGGTCCTTGTGCGGGAGGTCGAGGAGGTTCTGGTCGTTGGTGTAGGCGTGCACGGTCGTCATCAGGCCGCTCTCGATGGAGAAGGCGTCGTCGAGCACCTTGACCATGGGCACGAAGCAGTTGGTGGTACACGACGCGTTCGAGACGACCACGTGCTTGGCCGGGTCGTACTGGTCGGAGTTGACCCCGATGACGAAGGTGGCATCCACGTCCGCCGCCGGGGCGGAGACGATGACGCGGTTGGCCCCGTCGCTGAGGTGGGCGGCGGCCGACTCGCGGGTGGTGAACAGCCCGGTCGACTCGATGACCACGTCCACGCCCAGCACGCCCCAGGGCAGGGCCTTCGGGTCCCGCTCGGACAGCACGGTGACCGTGTGCCCGTCGATGACCAGGTGGCCGTCCATCACCTGCACGTCGCCCGGGAACCGGCCGTGGGTGGAGTCGTAGCGCAGGAGGTGAGCCAGGGTCTCGGCCGAGGTCAGGTCGTTCACGGCCAGGACCTCGATGTCCGTACCCTGGTCCCGGGCGGCCCGGAGGAAGTTCCGGCCGATGCGGCCGAACCCGTTGATGCCCACCCGTACGGTCATTGCGGTAGTACCTCGATTCTCCTCGGATGAAATCCGTGCCTCGACCAGCCGGACACACACTGTCGAGGCCGGGTATCAAAATTAGCCAAAAATACGGGACAACTACTCATCCGACCAGACCGGAGAGGGCGGACGCCAGTTTGACGGGGTCGTGGGCGCGCCCGTTGGGCCGGGCCAGCGGCGCCTCGACCACCCGGCAGGAGGGCCGGCCGAGGGGAAGGCCCGAGGGGTCGCACACGGCCACGTCGACCTCGATTCCGTGAGCGAACAGGGCATCGAGGTGCATGGTCACGTCGTAATCGGCTGTCTCCGGGAGCTCGGGGTGCAGGTTGCAGACGTAGACGATCATGGCCGACGCCTGCTGGATGGCATCCCGGATGCCAGGCACGGCCGCGGCGGCCAACGTGCTGGTGAAGAGGGATCCGGGCCCCAGGATGATCTGGTCGGCCGTGGCCAGCGCCTCGACGGCTTCGGCCGGTGCGACCGGGTCCTCGGGCACCAGCGAGACGTGGCGGATCCCGCCGGTCCCCATGACGGCCACCTGACCGGCGACCGGGCCGCTCTCGGCGTCGGCCTTCAGCACCACCGGGTCGGTGGTGGCAGGCAGGATCCGACCTCTGACGCCGAGCAGACGGCACGCCTCGTCGAGCCCGGCGATCGGGTCCTCAGCCGCATCCATCAGCCCGGCCAGGAACAGGTTGCCCAGGGAGTGCCCGGCCAGCTCCTCCTCGCTGAAGCGTCGGGCGAAGGCGACGGCCAGGATCGAACCCGGTTCGGCCAGGGCCACCATGCATTTCCGGAGGTCACCGGGGGGCATGACGCCCAACAGCTCCCGGAGCCGGCCGCTCGACCCACCGTCGTCGGCCACCGAGACCACGGCCGTCACCTGGTCGGTGTAGCGCCGGACGGCGGTCAGGGTGGCAGCCAGGCCGTGGCCCCCGCCCACCGCCGCCACCCGATAGGACCCGCCCGGGACCGTCACCGGTCCACGTCACGATGGAAGACCGAGGTGGAGGTCCCCTGCTTGTCGAGACGCCGGGCCAGCTCCTCGGCCAGGGCCACCGACCGGTGACGCCCGCCCGTGCACCCCATGGCCACGGTCAGGTACGACTTGCCCTCACGGACATAGGCGGGAATGAGCATGGTCAGCATGTCGTCCAGCTTGTTCAGGAACTCGGTGGTCTCGGGCCGCCCGAGCACGTAGTCCCGCACGGGCTCGTCCAGCCCGCTCTGGGGGCGAAGGGACTCTACCCAGTACGGGTTGGGCAGGAACCGACAGTCGAACATGAGGTCGACGTCGAGCGGGACCCCGTGCTTGAAGCCGAACGACAGGATGGAGGTCTGCATGGTGGCGTCGGTGTCCTCGCCCCCGAAGACCTCCATCAGCCGGCTGCGAAGCTGGTTGACATTGAGCTCGCCCGTGTCGATGACCAGGTCGGCGTGCTCCCGGAGGGGCTGGAGCAGCTCTCGTTCCTCGGCGATGGAGTCCTCCACGCCCCGACCGCCCAGCGGGTGGCGCCGCCGTGTGCCCTCGAACCGGCGGATCAGGATGTCGTCGGCGGCATCGAGGAAGACCATGCGGACCCGGTCCCGTCCCGACCGGAGGGCCTCGATGGCCGGCATGACGTCGTCGATGTCCCCGCCACCCCGGCCGACCACGAAGGCCACGTGCTCGAGCTCGCTGCCCGACCCGCGGACCAGCTCGGACACCTTGGAGATGAGGGCGGACGGCATGTTGTCGATGACGAACCAACCCAGGTCCTCCAGCGTGGCGCCGGCCGTGGACCGGCCCGCCCCCGACATCCCGGTTACCACCAGGTACTCGCTCACCCGACCACTCTCGCACGGTCCGGGCGAGGCCCGCTGGGACTCATCGGCTGGTGGAGCCGCCGGTGGACCGTGTCGGCCACCTCGTCGGGCAACCACGAGAGGGCCCGGAGCTCCTCGAGCTCGGCCCGGCGCAGGGAGCCGATGCCCCCGAATTGGCTGAGCAACCGGGCCCGCCGCTTGGGCCCGAGCCCGGGGATGCCGTCGAGCACTCCGGCGGTCATGCGCTTCCCCCGGAGCTTCCGGTGGTAGGAGATGGCGAACCGGTGGGCCTCGTCCCGCAGCCGCTGGAGCAGGTAGAGCGCCTCTGACTGCCGGGGCAAGCGCAGGGGTTCGTCCTTCCCGGGCAGGTAGACCTCCTCGAAGCTCTTGGCCAGCGAGGCAATGGGGATCCGCTCGGTCAGCCCCAAACGCTCGAGCACCCGGACACCCACGGCCAACTGGCCCTTCCCGCCGTCGAGAAGCAGGAGCTGGGGCGGGTAGGCGAACCGCCGGCGGGGGGCCGGCTTGCGGCCGTCCCGATCGGGATCTTCCGCCTGCTCGGACCCCTTGCTCCGGTCCGCCTTCTCCTCCTCCTCGAGCAGGGCGGTGAGCCGCCGGGTGAGCACCTCTTCCATGGCCGCGTAGTCGTCGTTCCCGGGGACGGACGAGACCTTGTAGTGGCGGTAGTCGCTCTTCTTGGGCAGCCCGTCCTCGAAGACGACCATCGAACCGACGTAGTCGGTGCCCTGGAGGTGGCTCATGTCGTAGCACTCGATGCGGAGCGGCGCGTCGGGCAAGCTCAGCTCACGCTGCAACGACTCGAGCGCCCGGGCCCGGCTGTTGTGGTCGGCCGTGCGCTGCATGCGATGGCGGAGAAACGCCTCGTCGGCATTGTGGGTCACAGTCTCTTGGAGTTGGCGCTTCGGCCCCCGGACCGGGACCCGGATGGCCACCGGCCCCCCTCGCCGCTCGATGAGGTATGCGGTCACCGCCTCGACATCGTCGGGAATCGTGGGCACCAGCACCTGGCGGGGCACACCGGACGGGGCGTCGGCGTACACGTCGACCAGGATGCGCCCGATCAGCTCTGCCGGAGTGAGGTCCTCGACCTTGTCCACGAACAGGGCCAGGCGCCCGACCACCTTGCCCGAGCGGACATGGAACACCTGGACGGCCGCCTCGAGCTCGTCCTCGGCCAGCCCGATGACGTCCAGGTCCTCGGGACGCTCGAGCTCCATCTGGCGCACGGCATCGGCCTTGCGCACGGCGTCGAGCTTGTCCCGCAGGATCGAGGCCCGCTCGAACTCGAGCGAGTCCGACGCCGCCCGCATGGCCGACTCGAGCTGGCGCTCCAGTGCTGCGGTGTCGCCGGAGAGGATGGACATGAATGCGTCGACCATCTCGGCGTAGGCGTCGGGCTCCACTGCGCCGACACACGGGCCCGAGCACCGTTCGATGTGGTACAGCAGGCAAGGCCGGCCCAGGCGCTGGTGGCGGTCGAACTTGTTGTTGCTGCAGCTCCGGATGGGGAAGGAGCGCAACAGCAGATCGAGCGTGTCCCGGATGGCGTACACATTCGGGTACGGGCCGAAGTACCGGACCCCGGTCCGCTTTCGTCCCCGCACCACCGCCGGGCGGGGCCACTCCTCGTCGACGGTGATGGCCAGCCACGGGTAGCTCTTGTCGTCCTTCAGGCGCACGTTGTAGCGGGGCTGGAACTGCTGGATGAGGTTGTGCTCGAGGAGCAGAGCCTCGCTCTCGGAGTCGACCACCATCCACTCGACATGATCGGCCTGGTCGACCATCTGGGCCGTCCGGGGGGCCAGGGCGCCCGGGTCCTGGAAATAGGAGTTCAACCGGGACCGGAGGGACTTGGCCTTGCCCACGTAGAGCACCCGACCGTGTCTGTCGACGAACTGGTACGAGCCCGGGCCGTCCGGGACCGACCCGCTGGCTGGTCTGGTCACCACCGTCCCAGTGTGCCGTGTCCGGGGCCCTGGTCGTACCACCGCCGGCTCCGACGAATATGCTGGTGGGACGCCGGCCTGGTTTCCGGCGACATATGGCTCCGGGACCGACATCCCCGCGGATGGGCGACCAGGCTGTCCCCGCCGGTCATTACCGGAGCTCCTCCCAGGAGGTACGACACAACATGCTGCGGCTGCAACCGGCGCTCCCCGAGCGTTACACGACTGCGCACCCCGATCAGCTGGCCCAGTGGATCGGCGACGCCAAACAGGCGCTCGGCTCCCGCCTGCTGATCCTGGGCCACCACTACCAACGAGACGAGGTCATGCGATGGGCCGACGCCCGGGGTGACTCCTTCGGGCTCTCCCGCATCGCCGCCGACCGGGGCGATGCCGAGTTCGTCGTATTCTGCGGCGTCCACTTCATGGCCGAGTCCGCCGATATCCTCACCGGGGATCACCAACAGGTGATCCTCCCCGATCTCAACGCGGGTTGCTCCATGGCCGACATGGCCGACGTGGACGCAGTCGAGGAGGCCTGGGAGGTGCTGGGGGAGGTCACCGACACCGATCGGGTGGTCCCGGTGACCTACATGAACTCATCGGCTGCCCTCAAGGCCTTCGTCGGCCGCCACGGGGGCGTGGTCTGCACCTCGTCCAACGCCAGAGCCGTGCTGACCTGGGCCCTCGGCCCGGACGAGTCCGGGACGAGCCGCGGCGACCAGGTCCTCTTCTTCCCCGACCAGCACCTGGGCCGCAACACGGGCTTCCAGATGGGCTACGGGGCCGACGACATGGCCGTCTGGGACCCCCGGCAGGACCGCGGCGGGCTCGACGACGTGACCCTCAAGACCTCGAGCCTCCTGCTCTGGAAGGGCCATTGCTCGGTGCACCAGCGGTTCAGCCCGGACCACGTCGCTGCCTTCCGGGCCGAGTACCCCGACGGCATCGTCATCGCCCATCCCGAGTGCTCCCACGAGGTGGTGGAGCTGGCCGACCAGGTCGGGTCCACCGACTTCATCATCCGGGCCGTGGCCGACGCACCCGCCGGGTCGGTCATCGCGGTGGGGACCGAGATCCACCTGGTCAAGCGGCTGAACGACGAGACCCCGGACAAGACGGTGGTCTCGCTGGACCCACTGATCTGCCCCTGCTCCACGATGTTCCGGGTGGACGCCGCTCACCTGGCCTGGATCCTCGAGGGCCTGGTCGAGGGCGAGGTGCGGAACCGGATCACGGTCGACCCGGAGACGGCAACCTGGGCCAAGGTCGCACTGGACCAGATGCTGATCACCGTCTGAGCCCGGGCGGTCAGCTGGCCTTCCGCTTACGACGCCGCACCCCGAGGAGCGGGGCGAGCACCTCGCCCGTGTAGCTCGATGTCACCCGGGCCACCTCCTCGGGGGTGCCGACGGCAACGATCTGGCCACCGCCGTCCCCTCCCTCGGGGCCGAGGTCGAGGATCCAGTCGGCGCTCTTGACCACGTCCAGGTTGTGCTCGATGACCACCACGGTGTTCCCCTGGTCGACCAAGCGGTTGAGCACGTCCAACAGCTTGCGGACATCGTCGAAGTGCAATCCGGTGGTGGGCTCGTCGAGCACGTAGAGCGTATGCCCGGTGGACCGCCGGCTGAGCTCGGAGGCCAGCTTCACCCGCTGCGCCTCGCCGCCCGAGAGAGTGGGCGCGGACTGGCCCAGCCGGATGTACCCCAGGCCCACGTCGACCAGGGTCTGGAGGTGGCGGGCGATGGGTGGCTGGTGGATGAAGAACCCCAGTGCCTCCTCGCACGACATGTCGAGCACGTCGGCGATCGTCTTGCCCCGGAAGGTGACCTCGAGGGTGTCCCGGTTGTAGCGCGACCCCTCGCACACCTCGCAGGGCACGTACACGTCGGGGAGGAAGTGCATCTCGATCCGGATGGTCCCGTCCCCCGAGCACGCCTCGCAGCGGCCGCCCTTGACGTTGAAGGAGAACCGCCCGGGGAGATAGCCCCGCACCTTGGCCTCGGGGGTCTGACTGAACAGCTTACGGACGTGGTCGAACACCCCGGTGTAGGTGGCCGGATTGGAGCGGGGCGTCCGGCCGATGGGCGCCTGGTCGACCTCGACCACCTTGTCGATGTGCTCGACTCCGGTGATCGTCTTGTGCACGCCCGGCGGCGCCTTGGCCCGGTGGACCTGTTGGGCCAGCGAGCGGAGCAAGATGTCGTTCACCAGGGTCGACTTGCCCGACCCCGAGACCCCGGTCACCGCCACCAGGCAGCCCAGCGGGAAGTCGGCGTCCACGTCGCGTAGGTTGTGCTCGCGGGCCCCCACCACGGTCAACACCTCCCCGCTGCCCTTCCGCCGCACGTCGGGGACGGGGATGGACTTGACCCCCGACAGGTACTGGCCGGTGATCGAGGCGGTATTGGCCAACAACCCCTCGGGGCCGGTCACCGTTCCCGAGTGGACGATGCGCCCCCCGTGCTCGCCGGCGCCCGGGCCCACGTCGACGACGTGGTCGGCCACCCGGATGGTCTCCTCGTCGTGCTCCACCACGATCACCGTGTTGCCCAGGTCGCGGAGCCGCTTCAACGTGCCGATCAGCCGATGGTTGTCCCGCTGGTGGAGCCCGATGGACGGCTCGTCCAGCACGTAGAGGACGCCGACCAGGCCGCTGCCGATCTGGCTGGCCAGGCGGATGCGCTGGGCCTCCCCCCCTGACAGGGTGGTGGCCGATCGGGCCAACGAGAGATAGTCGAGCCCGACGTCCAAGAGGAACTGCATCCGCTCCCGGACCTCGCGGAAGACCCGATCGGCGATCAGGTGGTCCCGGTCGGACAGGTCGAGGGACGTCACCTTGTCCACGGCCCGCCCGATGGGCAAGGAGCACAGCTCGAAGATATTCAGGCCGCCGACCGTCACGGCCAGCGACACCGGGTTCAACCGGGCCCCGCCGCACACCGGGCAGGGCACCTCGCGGAGGTACCCCTCCAGGTTGTCCCGCACGAAGTCGGAGTCGGCCTCGGCGTGGCGTCGCTGGAGCCAGGGGACGATCCCCTCGAAGTGGGTGTGGAACGAACGCTGGCGGCCGTAACGGTTGCGGTACTTGAGGTGGACCTGCTTGGAGCCCGCCCCGTAGAGGACCAGCTTCCGGTCGGACTTGCGCAGCTTCTCCCACGGGTCGTCGACCGAGAAGCCCCCGAGCTCGGCCACCGCCTCGACCACCCGCTTGAAGTACTCGCTGCGTGCCCCCGACCAGGGAGCCAGGGCCCCGTCGGCCAGCGACAGGGTGGGGTCGGGCACGACCAGGTCCGGGTCGACCTCGAATTTGGTCCCCAGCCCGGTGCAGGCCGGGCAGGCGCCGTAGGGCGAGTTGAACGAGAAGTTGCGGGGGGAGGGCTCCTCGAAGCTGGTCCCGCAGTAGGTGCAGGCCAGATGCTGGCTGAAGGTGATCGCCTCCTCCTCCTGGCCGTCCTCCCCCACCACCACGACCTCGGCCACGCCGTCGGCCAGGCCCAGCGCCGTCTCGAGCGATTCGGTCAGCCGGCGCCGGATGTCCTTCCGGCGGATCAGCCGGTCCACCACCACCTCGATGGTGTGCTGCTCGTAGCGGGCCAGGTTGACCCCGGACCGGTCGGAGAGCTCGACCGTCGTCCCGTCCACCCGGGCCCGGGCGAACCCCTGCTTGGCCAAGTCATCGAGCAGGGCCCCGTACTCCCCCTTCCGGCCCCGGACCACCGGGGCCAGGATCAGGAAGCGGGTCCCCTCCTCCATGGCCATGATCCGGTCCACGATCTGCTGGGGGCTCTGCCGGGTGATCGGCCGCCCGCAGGTCGGGCAGTGGGGCTTGCCGATGCGGGCGTACAGCAGCCGGAGGTAGTCGTAGACCTCGGTCACCGTGCCCACGGTCGAACGCGGGTTCCGCGATGCCGACTTCTGGTCGATGGAGATGGCCGGGGACAGGCCCTCGATAAAGTCCACGTCCGGCTTGTCCATCTGGCCCAGGAACTGGCGGGCATAGGCGGAGAGCGACTCGACGTACCGGCGCTGGCCCTCGGCGTAGATGGTGTCGAAGGCGAGCGAGGACTTCCCCGACCCCGACAGTCCGGTGAACACGATCATCGTGTCCCGGGGCAGGTCGAGTGACACGTCTTGGAGGTTGTGCTCGCGCGCGCCGCGCACCACCAAACGATCAGCCATCTGGGTGAGGATACCGGTGCAAGGGTGTCAGCAAGTCCGTTCAGACCTCGGCCTCGGCCGTGATGTCGGCGCTGTCCCCGGGGAGCACCGGGCTGCCGTCGACCGGGTCTCGGGTCAGCATCGATCGGAGCTCGGCGATCTCGTCCCTGAGCAGTGCCGCCTCCTCGAACTGCAGTCCCCCGGCTGCCGTGAGCATCTCCTGCTCGAGCCGGGCGATGAGTCCGGTGAGCTCGTCGGCGTCGGGGCTGAGCGCGCCGGCCAGCTCATCGGCCGCCGGTCGCCGGTCCACGCCCCGGCGGGGGCCGACCCGTCCCGACCGTCCCCGACCGCCGGCCTCGCGCCGCTCGCGGGTGCCGGCGTCCATCGAGGCGCTGCCTCCACCGCCGCGGACCCGCTCGAGGATGTCGGACACCGTCTTCCGGATGGTCTGGGGGTCGATGCCGTGCTCGCGGTTGTAGGCGATCTGCTTGGCCCGGCGGCGCTGGGTCTCACCGATGGCGGTGCGCATGGACTCGGTGATGGTGTCGGCGTACATGACCACGCGGCCATCGACGTTGCGGGCGGCCCGGCCCATGGTCTGGATCAGCGACGAGCCCGAGCGGAGGAAGCCCTCCTTGTCGGCGTCGAGGATGGCGACCAGGGCCACCTCGGGTAGGTCGAGGCCCTCTCGCAACAGGTTGATGCCGACGAGGACGTCGAACGAGCCGAGGCGCAGCCCCCGGAGCAGCTCGATCCGGGCCATGGTGTCGACGTCGGAGTGGAGGTACTGCACGTGCACGCCCGACTCGGCCAGGTACTCGGTCAGGTCCTCGGCCATCTTCTTGGTCAGGGTGGTGACCAGCACCCGGTAGCCGGCGGCCACGGTGGCGTCGATCCGCTCCCGGAGGTCGTCGATCTGCCCGGTGGTGGGCTGGATGTCCACCTCGGGGTCGAGGAGCCCGGTCGGACGGATGACCTGTTCGACCACCTGCTCGCTGTGCTCGATCTCCCAGGGGCCCGGTGTGGCCGAGAGCAGGATGGTCTGCCCGGTCCGCTCGACGAACTCCTCGAACCGGAGGGGCCGGTTGTCGAGGGCGGAGGGCAGGCGGAAGCCGTGGTCGACCAGGGTCTCCTTCCGGGACCGGTCCCCGGCGTACTGGCCCCGCAGCTGCGGCACGGCTACGTGGCTCTCGTCCAACACCACCAGGTAGTCCTTTGGAAAGAAGTCGAGGAGGGTGAAGGGTGGCTCACCCGGCTTGCGGCCGTCGAGGTGCCGGCTGTAGTTCTCGATCCCGCTGCACACCCCCGTCTCGGCCAGCATCTCCAGGTCGTACTCGGTGCGCATCCGCAACCGCTGGGCCTCGAGGAGCCGGCCTGTCGCCTCGAGCTCGCCCAGCCGCTGGCGCAGCTCGGTCTCGATGCCGGCCAGCGCCTGGCGAAGGGTGTCGTCGTCGGCCGCATAGTGGGTAGAGGCGAAGACGACCAGTTCGTCCATGTCCTCACCGATCTCACCGGTGAGGACGTCAAAGGGGCGGATCCGCTCGACGGTGTCCCCGAAGAACTCGATCCGGACCGCCTGCTCCTCGTAGGCGGCGTGGATCTCCACCGTGTCGCCGCGGGCCCGGAACTGCCCCCGGTTCAAGGTCATGTCGTTGCGGGTGTAGGCCAGCTCGACCAGCCGGCGGAGGAGGGTCCGCTGCTCGTGGACCTCGCCGGGGCGGAGCACGACGATCCTGTCCCGGTAGATGTCCGGCGAGCCCAGGCCGTAGATACAGGACACCGAGGCCACCACGATGGTGTCGCGGCGGAGGAGCAGGGACGAGGTGGTGGCGTGGCGGAGCCGGTCGATCTCGTCGTTGATCGAGGAGTCCTTCTCGATGTAGGTGTCCGAGGAGGGCACGTACGCCTCGGGCTGGTAGTAGTCGTAATAGGAGACGAAGTACTCGACCCGGTTGTGGGGGAAGAAGTCCTTCAGCTCCGAGGCCAACTGAGCGGCCAGCGACTTGTTGGGCTCGATGATCAAGGTGGGCCGCTGGACCGCCTCGATGGTCCAGGCGATGGTGGCCGTCTTCCCGGAGCCGGTGATACCCAACAGCGTCTGATAGCGGTCGCCGCGCTCGGCCCCGTGCACCAGCGCGGCGATCGCCTCTGGCTGGTCCCCCGAGGGCCGGAACGGGGAAACGACTTCGAATCTGGGCACCGTCCGATGGTACCGGGAGGGTGTGACTCAGCCGGCTGCGGTGGGCGGCGCCGGATCCCGGAGCGAGGAGGTGAGGGCCGCCCACACCCGCTCCACCTCGCTTCGGAGGTGCTCGAGGTCCTTGGAATTGTCCACCACCAGGTCGGCCCCGGCCAGGCGCTCCTCCCGGGAGACCTGGGCCGCCATCCGGGCTTCGGCGTCCTCCTTGCTCATCCCCCGGATGTCCACGAGCCGGGCCAGCGCCGTCTCCACCGGGGTGTCGACCACCACCACCGAGTCGAGGGACATCGTCTGGCGATGGGCCGCGGTGAGGAGGGGGATGTCCAGGACGACCACCTTGTCCGTTCCCGCCGCCTCGTCCTTGCGCCGGGCCATCTCGGCACCGATGGCCGGGTGGGTGATGGCGTTCAGGTCGGCCAGCGCTGCCGGGTCGGGGAAGACGATGGCGGCCAGCGCCGGGCGGTCGATCCTGCCCTCGCCATCGACGATGGCGGGCCCGAACCGGTCGACGAGGGGCTCATAGGCCGGGCCGCCCGGCTCCACCACCTCCCGGGCGATCCGGTCGGCGTCGATGAGCACGGCCCCGAATTCCTCCAGGAGGTCGGCCACCGCAGACTTCCCGGACCCGATCCCCCCCGTGAGGCCCACCGTGAGCATGGAGGACCGCCGATCAGGGGCGACGAGGTCGGGAGGCCGTGGCGAACAACACCATGGTGGTGGCGTCGAGCTCGTCGGTCACGAAGAAGTCCTCATCGGTGATACCGGTGGCCCCGCCGGCATCCCCCCGGGCGATGAGCCGGTAGGCGATGGGCAGGATCCGGGTGTAGGTGGCGATGTACCACTCCCTCGGGATCTTGTGCCGGAGATCGAGCACGTCGAGCTTGAGCACCTTGTCGGCCTTGACCCGTCGGGCGGTGAAGTCGGCCTTGGCGTGGGGGACGGCATCGAGCCCTTGGATGTCCACGTTGTGGAAGTGACGCTCCAAGAGGGCGCGGAGCTCGGGGGGCTCGAAGAGATGTATGTGGAAGGGGTTCTCGAAGTCGGCGGGCGCATTGGGCGTGAGGAAGAAGACCGTCCCGTCGTCGGCCAGCACCCGGGCCAGCTCCCGGACATGGCCCTCGGGATCGTCGAAGTGCTCGATCAGGTGCGACGAACAGGCCCAGCGGAAGCTGCCGGTGGCGTACCCGAGCGCGAGGGCGTTCATCTGGGCAACCCGGAGGCCGTTCGCCGACCACCGTCGGTTGGCCAACTCCACGGCCTCGGCGCTGTAGTCGGCCCCGAACACCGGTCGGTCCTCCGAGACGAAGCGCACCGACTCGAAGCCCTGGCCGCACCCCACGTCGAGCATGGGCCCGTCCCCGAGGCGCTCGATCACCGACCGGTACCCCGCCGCGTGCAGCGCCAGCAGCGAGTCCGGCGTCACCCCCTGCATGGGACGTTCACCGGTCAGCCGCCTGCCGGCCGGGCTCGCCGGCTTCATGGTTACGGTCCCTGGCGGCTTCTGGCCTGTCCCCTGCGTCATGGGTCGTCTTTCCTGGTCGCGTCGATACAAAGCGGCGTCGTTGTTTACACTACCGAGCACTCGTGCCGGAACCAGAACCAATTCCTCGGTCCCCCGTGGCCAGCACCCCCGGAAGGTGGCGGGCGGCCTACGCGGTCCTCAGGTCGCCGAGCCGCATCCGGTCCGCCCTCGACTACGGCGTGGTCGCCCTGTTCGCCTTCGTCCCCATGCTGGCCTCCCGGCCGGGCACGGTGACCGACGACACCAAGACCTATCTCTACCTGGACCCGGGCAAGTACATCCGCCAGGCCGTGTCCCTCTGGGACCCCAACGTGGGCCTGGGCACGGTGACCCACGAGAACATCGGCTACCTGCTCCCCATGGGCCCCTTCTACTGGGTCATGGCCGAATTGCACGTCCCGCTTTGGGTCGCCCAGCGGCTGTGGATGGGCGCTATCCTCTTCGCCGCCGGCGCCGGGGTGCTCTACCTGTGCCGGACGGTCGGCCTGACCGGCCCGGGCCGCTACGTGGCCTCGTTGACCTTCCTCCTCACGCCGTACGTCCTGCAGTACTCCGGACGGATCTCGGTCATCTTGCTGCCGTGGGCCGGGCTGCCGTGGATGCTGGCCTTCGTCATCCTGGCCCTCCGCCGAGGCGGCTGGCGCTACCCCGCACTGTTCGCCCTGGTGGTGGCGCTGGTCAGCGGGATCAACGCCAGCTCCATCCTCTATGTCGGCGTGGCTCCCGTCCTTTGGCTGGTCTATGCCGTCGTCATCGCCAAGGAGGCCACCTGGAGACGGGCCTGGGGGGTGGCGTGGCGCGTCGGGCTCCTTACCGCGCTGGCCTCGCTTTGGTGGGTGGTCGGGCTCCAGGTGGAGGCGGCCTATGGGGTGAACGTACTCAAGTACACCGAGACCGTTCCCTCGACCAGCGCCACGTCGCTGGCCTCGGAGATCCTCCGCGGGCTCGGGTACTGGTACTTCTACGGGACCGATCGGGTCGGGCCCTGGACCCAGAGCTCGGTGGCCTACACCCAGAACCTGTGGCTCATGGGTGCCAGCTTCGCCGTCCCCGCGCTGTCCTTCGTGGCCGCCGTCTTCGTGCGGTGGCGGCACCGTGTCTACTTCATCCTGATCGTGGTGGTGGGCATGGTCCTCTCGGTCGGGGCCTACCCGTACGCCAACCCCTCCGGAGTGGGCTCGGTGTTCAAGTACCTGATGGTGAACACCACCGCCGGGTTGGCCATGCGCTCGACCGACCGGGCCACGCCCCTCGTGCTCCTGAGCCTGACCATGCTGCTCGGGGCCGGGGTCACGGCCCTGGTGGCCCGGGTGCGGCGGATCGGGCTGATCGTGGGCGGCGCTGTGGTCGGGGTGGTCATCGCCGCCACCACGCCCTTGTGGACGGGAGCCATCATCGCCAACGGCTTCACCCAACCGGCACACGTGCCCGACTACGTCCATCAGGCGGCGAAGACCCTCAACACCACCCACACCGCGACCCGCGTCTTCGCCATCCCCGGGAACAACTTCGCCGCCTACCGGTGGGGCGACACCATCGATACCGCCTATCCGGCCCTACTGACCCGACCGTTCGTGACCCACGAGCAGCAGATCATGGGGTCGCTCCCCACCGCTGACGTCTTGAACGCGGTGGACGTGCCCATCCAGGAAGGGACCATGGACTGGAACGCCCTGGCCCCGATGGCCTCGCTCATGAGCGCCGGAGATGTCCTCGTGCAGTTCGACCAGGCCTACGAGCGCTACGACACGCCCAACCCCCAGGTCCTGGCCAGGCAACTCCAGCCCACGCCCAAGGGGCTCTCCGACCCCGTCTCCTACGGGACGCCCCGGCCCAACGTGGCCACCATCCCCCGGCTGGACGAGACGGCGCTTAGCCTGGCGGACAATTCCCCCTGGCCCAGCCCACTTGTGTCCTACACCGTGGCCGCGCCGCGGCCCATCGTCCGGGGCGAGTCCACCGCCCACCCGCTGGTGGTCGACGGGGACGCCAGCGGCATCGTGGACGCGGCCGCCATGGGCATGCTGAGCACCAACCCCACCATCCTCTACGCCGGCACCCTGGACACGGACAAGTCCCTCCGGACCTCGACCCTGTCCCGGCCGGCCGACCTGGTGGTGACCGACACCAACCGCAAGCGGGGTTTCCGATGGAACTCGCTCGAGGAGAACGCCGGCTACACCCAAACGGCCGACCAGAGCCCGATCGATCCCGCCGACCCCAGCGACGCCCCCCTGAACATCTTCCCCCAGGCCCCGGCCGACGCCCAGACCACCACCCAGTTCAAGGACCTCGCCTCCGTCTCGGCCTCCTCGTATGCCAATTCGATCACCTACTTCGCCGAGGACCGGCCCTCCGCGGCCATCGACGGCAACACCCAGACCGCCTGGCTCGACGACTCGTTCGCCCCCCCGACCGGCCAGTGGTGGCAGGTCCAGCTCAAGCACCCGACCACCACCGGGGCGCTGACCCTGGTGCAGCCGCTGACCGGTGACCCCAACCGGTGGATCACCCGGGTGACGGTCACCTTCGACGGCGGGTCACCCCTCACCCTCACGCTCGACCCCTCCTCGAGGACGCCGTCCGGCCAGCACTTCACCTTCCCGTCCCGGACGTTCTCGACCATGCGCATCCGCGTGGACGACTGGACGGGGAGCACCACCTTCCAGGGCGCCAGCGCCGTGGGCCTCGCCGAGGTGGCCATCCCCGGGGTGCGGGCCGACGAGACCGTCGCCCTGCCCCAGGACCTGCTCCGGGCGGCGGGGCAGTCCTCGAGCAAGGACCGGTTGACCTTCCTCTTCACCCGGCTGCGCGGCTCGGGGGCCCCGCCCCGTTCTGACGTCGAGCCCTTCTTGTCCCGGTCCTTCTGGATGCCCACGGCCCGGACCTTCTCCCTCACCGGGCAGGCGCGGATCTCGCCCCTCGTCCCCGACGACGGCATCGACCGACTGACCGGCCGACCCGGGTCCGACGGCAGCGGCATCCAGGCCTACTCGTCAGGGCGGCTTCCCGGTGACCTCACCGCCGGCGCCATCTATACCCTCGACGGCGACTCGCAGACTGCGTGGGTGGCCGGATTGGGGAAGTCCCACCAGGCCGGGTCCTGGCTCAAGTACGACCTCCCCGCCCCCATCACCTTCGGCACCATGAACCTCCAGGTGGTGGCGGACGGACGCCATTCGGTGCCGACATCGCTGACGGTGAGCACGGAGAACGGGTCCCGGCACCTCCAGCTCCCGCCCCTGGCCAACGGGCGGACCGAGGGATCGGTGGTGGACGTGCCCCTGTCCTTCGCCGACCTCACCGGAGCCCACATCACCGTCACCTTCGACACGGTCCGCCTGGTCGACACGGTCAACTACTCGACCGAGGCCGAGCAAGCCCTGCCGCTGGGGATAGCCGAGGTGGGGATACCCGGCCTCCACGCTGCGCCGCTGCCGGCCACCATCCCGTCCAGCTGCCGCAATGACCTGCTGGCTATCGACGGCAAGCCGGTCTGGATCTCGGTGTCCGGGACCACCCAGACCGCACTGGCCCGCACCAATCCGTTGAACGTCGCCCTGTGCGGCCCGGACGCCGGCGGCATCCCGCTCGGGGCCGGGACCCATACCCTCACGTCCGCCTACGGCGACACCCTGGTGAACAACCAGCTCACCACCGGTTTCGACCTCGACCGCCTGGCCCTGGACTCGGCGCCGGGCGGCGCCCCGGCCACGCCGGTGTCGGCGACGGCCATCGCCGCCCCGCCCGCCCAGCCGACTACGACAGTCGACGTCACCTCCACGACGGCAACCACCATGCACCTGCGGGTCAGCGGGGCCACAGCCCCCTTCGACCTCGTCATGGGACAGAGCATCAACAACGGCTGGACAGCTGACCTCGGCGGCGGTGGGTCCCTCGGCCAAGGGGTCCTCATCGACGGGTTCGCCAACGGCTGGAACGTGACCGCGGCCGACCTGACAAAGGCCGCGCCCTCCGGCTCGTTCGACGTGACCCTGCGATGGACCCCGCAGACCAGGGTGGACGTGGGCCTGATCGTCTCCGCCTTGACCATCCTGTTCTGCCTGTTGGTGGCCTACCTGCCCGAGCGGTGGCGCCGGCGCATCGCCCGCCGCCTGCGCGCCCCGGTCCGCCACATACGGCGCCGGCCCACGAGGGCAGCCCATGCCCGCTCCGACCGCTCCGGCCGCACCGAGGTGACCGTGGGGCAGGGCGAGGTGCCCGCGCCACGGCTGTGGACGCCGTTCCGAGCGGGACGGGCCCCGACCGGCTGGCTCACCTCCCTCAGCGTGGCCATTGTCACCGGGTTGGTCGGCGCGGTCATCGCCCGTCCCCTCACCGGAGTGGTGGCCGGGGCGGCCACCCTGGTCGCGCTGCTCGTGCCCCGGACGCGCTTCCTGCTCGGCCTGGCCGCCATCGGCCTGATGATCGCGGCGGGGACCTACACGGTCGTCGAGCAGGCCCACCTGCACGCCACCCTCAGCGGCGACTGGGCGTCGAACTTCCAGGTGGCCAGCAACCTGGCCTGGGCGGCCGTGGTGTTCCTCGGGGCGGACGCCACCGTCGAGATCATCAGGCGCCTGGTCTCGGCGCGCTCGCCCGCCAGTCACCCCACCGGCACGTCGTCCGGTAGCGATGCCGTCGACCCGTCGGGATTGCCGGGGGCCTCCGGAGCATCAGGTGTGCCCGCCGCTCAGGGCGTGTCGGGCGGTACCGACTAGAGCCCGACCCCGGCGGTGACTATCGTGCCCGTGGCCCGCGCCGGCCGAGTGTCTCGGCCGCCAGTACGGCCAGGGTGGTCCGGGCCGTGGCGTCCCAGGTGAACTGCTCGGCATGCTCCTGTGAGCCCATCCCCAGCCGCTTGCGGGCCACCTCGTCGGTCAGCGTCGACTCCAGCGCCGCCACCATCTCCTCCTGGTTGTCGACCAGAAGGCCGGACCACCCGTGCACCACCGCGTCCTCGTGACCGCTGATCCGGGTGACCACCGACGGCGTGGCACAGGCGCCGGCCTCCGTGACGGTCATGCCCCAGCCCTCACGTAATGAGGTGGAGGCCACGACCCAGGCCTTGCGGTAGAGGGTGATGAGCTCGTCCTCTGACACGTGTCCCGGCAGTGAGATCCAGTCGGCGGCCCGATGCCGGGCGACCAGCGCCTCGAGCCGGGCGCGCTCGTACCCCTCGCCGACGATGACGGCACGCAGCTCGGGCTGGCGGCCCTTCAGCCGAGCCAGCGCGTCGATGAGCAGCTCGAACCGCTTCACCGGCACCAACCGGCCGACCGCCACGACCAGGGGCACCTCGGAACGCTGGCCTCCGGGAGAGAAGGCCGGTTCCACTCCCGGAGGGGACACCATGACCCGGTCAGCGGGTATCCGCAGGCGCGACACGATCTCGTCCTTGGAGGACGAGGACAGGGTGACGATGCGGCTGCGGCGATAGATGGGCGGTGCCAGCTGGTGCTCGATGGCGTGGCCCAACTGTGCCAGTCCCGACGGCAGCACCATCTTCCACATCTCGGCGTGGACGTGATGCAAGAAAACGACCCGCGGGCTCCGGGCCCACAGGGGCGAGAGAAAGGGCATCCCGTTCCAGATCTCGACCAGGCCGTCCCCACCCCCGATGGTCCCGACCAGGCCGGAGAGCATCGTCCTGGGAAAGACCGAGTACCGCCCGGACCGTCGGACGACCCGGTAGCCATCGCGTCGGATCACCCGGCGGGCATCGGGGACGGACGAGGTCACCAGAGTGACGTCAAGCCCGGCATCGGCCCAGGCCGATACCACGCGATGGGCGTGGAGCTCCGAGCCGCCCGCCTCTGGGTCGTCGAAGTCGCGCCAGGCGACCACGTCGATCCGGCGAAGACCGGCCCGATCAGCTATCTCAGGGAGGGTGAGGTCCTGGAAGGGGCGCAGGCAGGGATCGACGAACAATCGGGACGGCTTGTCCGTCACGGCACTCGACCGGACGGGGCCCCGCCAGCCGCAGGAGCCAGGCGCGCCACCGAGAGGGCTCGGTCACCGAACCCCGCCACTGGTTGGCTGTGTGCACGTCCATCATCGCTGGTCAATTGCGGGGTCGAACTCAGCACTCCCCCATGGTCCGGTTGCCGTCGTGGGCTGCAATCTACCCAATGTTGCGGTGTCTTAACGAAGAACGTCCAGATTGTCACCGTTCTGTGCCTGCTACCGGAAACGGTGGTCCCGTCGGTGTATTGCGATAAAAAAGCAGCCGATGCCGAATGCCAGGGCCGCCTGGACGATCAGATCGGCCTTGGCGGTGTGCTCCGGGTTCCCGTGTGCCCCGGCCACGAGG
>DATDHU010000112.1:0-3406 GCA_036521415.1 Acidimicrobiales bacterium | reverse complement strand
GGATCACGGCATCGAAGTCTGTGACTACCTGTTGGCCGTCGACGTCGACATGGACCCGCTGCCCGGGTACCGCTTCGCCAACTGGGACAGCGGTTATGGAGACATGAACGCGGTGATCGACGTCGACACCATCCGACCCCTTCCCTGGCTGGAAGGCAGCGCTCTGGTGCTCTGCGACCTGGCCACCATGGAAGGCGACCCGGTCGAGGTCTCCCCCCGCCGGATCCTCCGCCGCCAATTGGAGCGAGCCCGTGGGCACGGCCTCATCGTCAAGTGCGCGACCGAGCTCGAGTTCTACCTCTTCCGGGACTCGTTCGAGGAAGCGGCGGCCAAGGGCTGGCGCGACCTCGTCCCTCACGCCGACACCATCGAGGACTACCAGCTGCTCCAGACTTCACGCGACGAATACATCATCGGGCAGATCCGGAACCAGATGCTCCAGGCCGACATCCCCATCGAGTTCTCCAAGGGAGAGGCGGGCCGGGGCCAGCACGAGATCAACGTCACCTACGGGGAGGCGCTCGAGGTCGCCGACCGCCACGTGGTGTTCAAGAACGGGGTGAAGGAGATCACGGCCCGACACGGCCGGGCCGCCACCTTCATGGCCAAGTGGTCGATGGACGCGGTCGGATCCTCGTGCCACCTGCACACCAGCCTGTGGGACGCCTCATCGGGTGCGCCGCTCATGGCCGCCAGTCCGGCCGAGTCGGAGGACACGGGCGATGGAAAGGGCGACCCTTCGAAGTTGTCCCGGCTGGGGAAGCAGTTCCTCGCCGGCCAGCTTCATGCCGGTCGGCAGCTGGCATGGTGCTTTGCCCCCTATGTCAACTCGTACCGCCGCTATGTACCGGGCTCATGGGCGCCCACCGCGCTGGTCTGGGGGGACGACAACCGGACCTGCGGCTTCCGGGTGGTCGGGCACGGCAGCCGGAGGCGGGTCGAGAACCGGGTCCCGGGCGCCGACGTGAACCCCTATCTGGCCCTGGCCGCGGCCATCGCCGGCGGTCTGTGGGGCATCGAGCACAAGTTGGACCTCGAGCCCGCATTCGTGGGCAACGCCTACCAGTCGCCCGAGGTGGCACGCATCCCGGTCACGTTGGTCGAAGCCCTGGCCGAGTTGGAGACCAGCGAGGTCGCCGCCGAGGCGTTCGGGCCCGACGTGCACCATCACCTGGTCAACACGGCCCGACAGGAATGGTCGAAGGCCAATCAGGTGGTCACCGACTGGGAGCTGGCCCGGAACTTCGAGCGGATATGAGCGCAGCTCCCGATGGGCCGGCGGTCCGGACGGTCGCACACGCGGTCACCCACAACCGCAACCCGATTCGCCCAAAGGCGGGCGGAATGAACAGAGATACTGCCAGGGAAGTCCCGCTCTAGAGATACTGCCAGGGAAGTCGCGCTCTGGGATACTGCCAGGGAGGTCCCGCTCTGGCTCCTGTGGTCCAATAGCGAGTATCCACGTCTCCAACGACCTCCAGGCGCTCGCCGCGGTGCTCTCGAATGCGGGTTTCGTCGCCGCAGAAGAGGAGGCGGAAGAGTTCATCACCCACGCGGCGGGCGACGTCGAGCTCCTGGACTCGCTCGTCGGGCGTCGCCTCGGCGGTGAGCCGCAGGCCTGGATCACCGGGACCGTCTCGTTCTGCGGTGTGGACGTCCGCGTCGATCCCGGGGTCTACGTTCCCCGATGGCAGACCGAGCCCCTGGCCGAACGGGCCATCGCCCACCTGCCCGCCAGCGGCACGGCCATCGACCTCTGTACGGGATCAGGGGCACTCGCCAAGGTCCTGCTGACGGCCCGTCCCAGTGCCCGCGTCGTGGCCACCGACCTCGACCGGCGCGCCGTGGCTTGCGCGGCGGCAAACGGTGTGCAGGCCTATGGCGGCGACCTCTTCGCCCCGCTGCCGCACGGGCTCGAGGGTGAGGTCGACGTCGTGGTTGCCGTCGTGCCCTACGTGCCCACGCCCGCCCTCTCGCTGCTCCCGCGCGACACCTTCGCGTTCGAGTCGCCGCTGTCCTATGACGGGGGGCGTGACGGCACGGAGATCCTGCGGCGCGTGCTCGCCGACGCTCCCCGCTTCGTCCGGCGCGGGGGAGCCCTGCTGCTCGAGCTCGGCGGCGAGCAGGCCGACGCGTTGGACGACGATCTTGCCAGTCTCGGCTACGTCGACGCGACCATCCTCCTCGACGAGGACGGCGACGTCCGCGGCATGGAGGCGACCTTCAGGGGTTGAGATGTGGCGAGAACGGCACCCCGTGCCGGGAAAGACAAGTGGCGTTCAGGTGGTCTTGAACATCAAGTCGGCGTAACGGCCGAGCAATTCCTCCACGGTGGCCCGCGTGTCGACGGCTCCGGTCATCCCGTAGATCGGGGACATGACGCCCTCGGCGCCGGGCATCCCGGTCAGCGCCTCGACCGAATCGTGCAGGTCGGACACGAAGCGGTCGGCCACGCCGGGCTGGGTATGGCGCAAGGTCACACAGATGTGGGCCGCGGCCGGACGCTGCAGTCCGTTCAGGCTCCACCCCCGTTGTCCCATCTGATCGGAGATGCCGTAGATGTCGAGCGAGTCCGAGGTGAAGGCGATGACCCACAGGGGGTTCCCGATCACCTCCAGCTCGGGCATGTCCTCGATACCCTTCCGGATGACCTCTCCCGCCTCCAAGATCTTCTTGGTCGCGGCCAGATAGCCCTCCTCGCCGAAGGCCACCATGGCCGCCCAGCACTCGGCGGACAGGGCACCGGGTCGGCTGCCGGCGAACGTCGGTGAGTAATACAGGCCCCCCATCCATGTGGCCGTGCGGTAGTACTGGTGCATCCGGATCTCCGGTGTCCGGTAGAGCACCACCGAGGTGCCCTTGGCCGCGTACCCAAACTTGTGGGTATCGGCGGATATGGAGGTGACCCCGGGCAGCCGGAAGTCGAAGGCTGGCACGTCGTAGCCCAGCTTCTCGGCCCACGGGAGCACGAAACCGCCCAGGCAACAGTCGGTGTGGAAGCCCACACCCGCGTTCCGGGCCAGCTCCGAGAGGTCCTCGATGGGATCGATGATGCCGTGGGGGAACCCAGGGGCCGAGCCGACCAGGGCGATGGTGTTGTCGGTGATGGCGGCTTCGGCTGCTCCCACGTCGGCGCGCCAGTCGGCGTCGAGCGGGACGGGGACGAGGGTGATCCCGAAGTAGTGCGAGGCCTTGTCGAAGGCTGCGTGGGCACTGACCGGCACCACCATCTCCGGTTCGGTGATGCCCCGCTCGGCCTTGGCCCGGTCCCGGTAGGTGCGCATGGCGAGCATGATCGACTCGGTTCCCCCCGAGGACACCGTCCCGCACACCGTGGGAACTCCGGCGTCCCCGCCACCGAGCATGGTGGCGGTCATGGCCACGATCTCGGCCTCGAACTTGACGG
>DATDHU010000111.1:0-5048 GCA_036521415.1 Acidimicrobiales bacterium | reverse complement strand
GGCGTGACGCTGCGCGTCACGCCCAAACGAGGAGGTAATGGGTGAGGATCCTGGTACTCGGCGGAGATGGATACCTGGGTTGGCCTACGGCGCTCTACCTCTCGCGGCGGGGCCACAGCGTCGGGATTGTGGACAACTTCGCCCGACGGCACTACGACTTCGAGATGGGCGTGGACAGCCTCGTCCCCCTGTCAAACCTCCAGCACCGTGTCCGCCGCTGGAAGGAATTGTCCGGACTCACGCTCGACACCTACATCGGCGACTTGACCGATGCCAACTTCGTCTCCGAGACATTGGCCTCGTTCGCGCCGGACGCCGTCGTCCATTTCGCCGAGCAGCGGTCGGCTCCGTACTCGATGATCGACCGGGAACACGCCACCTACACCCAGTTCAACAACGTGGTCGGTACGCTCAACCTGCTCTACGCCATTGCCGAGCTCAACCCGGATATCCACCTGGTCAAACTGGGAACGATGGGCGAATACGGCACGCCGAACATCGACATCGAAGAGGGCTTCATCGAGATCACCCACCGCGGGCGGACGGACACCCTCCCGTTCCCCAAGCAGCCGGGCTCCTTCTACCATCTGTCGAAGGTCCATGACAGCCACAACATCATGTTTGCCTGTCGCATCTGGGGGATCAGGGCCACCGATCTCAACCAGGGCATCGTCTACGGCCAAGAGACCGAAGAGACGGCGCTCCACCCGGACCTGGTGACCCGGTTCGACTACGACAGCGTGTTCGGAACGGTGCTCAATCGGTTCTGCGTCCAGGCCGTGGCCGGCCACCCGCTCACCGTGTACGGCACCGGCGGCCAAACCCGGGGCATGCTGAACATCCTCGACACCCTCGCCTGTGTGGAGCTGGCCCTCGACAATCCGGCCGATCCCGGCGAATATCGGGTCTTCAACCAGTTCACCGAGTCGTTCTCCGTGGCCGAGATGGCCCAGCTGGTGGTGGACGAGTACTCGGGGCACGCCACCATCGAGAACATCCCCACCCCCCGCGTCGAACGCGAGAGCCACTATTACCGGGCCGCCCACACGAAGCTGCTCGACCTGGGGCTCGTGCCCCACCTTCTCAACTCGGGGGTCCTGCGTTCGATCCTCGATGTGGCCGAGCGCCACAAGGACCAGGTCGATCCCGAAGCCATCCGTCCGACGGTGGAGTGGCGAAGGACCTCGAGCAGGCTGTCGACCTCGGGCACCGCACCCAGGGGGTCCGCAGGGCCCCTCTCGTTCGAAAACGGAGGGGCACCCGCTCGGGCCGTCTCCGGCACCGAGATCCATCGGCCCTAGGCAGCGGGGCCGGGCCGGGGACGAACGGCGATCGACCAAGCGGCCCATGGCGACACAGGCCCGGTAGCGAGCACAGCGGCCCTCGGGCCAGTGCCCTGCCTGTATCGGGCTGGGAACCCTCCACCAGGCCCCGGGGAGTGAGCCGCCGGGCACTATCGTCGTCGGGATGCCGAGAGCTCGCCGTCGGAGAGCTGCCCGTCGGAGAGCAGCACGGCGATCCACCGGACGAGTGGTGGCCGTAGTCGTCATCGTGGTGATCGTCGGCGTGATCGTCATCGCCTCGATCGCCGAGATCAACGCCCAATCCGGCCCGTACCGACAGATGGTGAATCGATCGTTCGGGGCCCTGGCCTCCCCGCTCGTCAACGCCTCCACCCAAACCGGCCGCGACCTGGCCACGACGATGAAACAGGCGGCCGGGGCCTCCACCAGTAGGAACGGGCTGCAACAGAAGCTCGATCAGGCCGTCGCCGACGCATCCTCCCAGTCCAGCGACGCGGCCAGCCTGGTACCGCCGTCTGAGGTCGGTTCACTCGACCAGCAGCTGGTGGCCGTGTTCGCCGAACGGGCAGCAGCGGCCACCTCGGTGCGCAGCGCCGTCGACGGGCTGCTCGGCATGACGCCGCTGCCGGCGGCCGGCGCGCCGGTCTCGACCAGCCCGACCACAGCACCCCCGGTCACAGCCACCCAGGCGACGACCCAGTTGAGCACGGCCGGAGCGCAGATCAGCAGGGCCGACGCCGACTACGCCTCCGTGCGGAGGGCTCTGGCCCGCGCCACCGGACCGGTACGCCTGCCGCGCTCGTCCTGGGTGATCGGTCCTCCGTCCACCGCGCCCCTCGGACCCACCCAACTGGCTGCCGTGCCCGCCGCGTTGGCCGCAGCACCGGCCCTGGCCGTCCTCCATCAGCTGCTCATCTCGGCCGCCGGCCTCTCGCCTCCGGCCGTGGCCGCCACCGGTGGAGCGAGCACGGTGGGCGACGGCTGTTCCGACCCCAGCACGCGGCCGGCCTCGCCGCCCGCCACCATATTGCCCCCGACCACTCGGATCTCGGCCCAGGTGACGGTAACCAACTGCGGGAATGTGAACGAGAACGGGGTCATCGTCAGCACCACCGTCCAGGCCGTCCCCGGCGCACCCATCCAGGGGGCGCATCAGAAATCGGCTCCCTCGTCCACCTCTCCGACGTCTATCCGACGCACCATCTCACTCGCGTCGGGATCTTCGATGAGCCTGGCCATGGGCCCCCTCCGCGTCGGAGCCGGCCATGAGTACGTGGTCACGCTGGCCGTGTCCGTCCCGCCTGGCCAGACCGACCCGGCAGGGACCACCCAGGCGTTCCTGGTCCAGGTCTCGCCGTGATCGCCTGCGCGCTGGCGCCGACCGGCTCACGGCCCGGAACCGAACGGCTCGCGACCCGGAGCCCGGCCCCGGAGTGGGGCCCCGGTCCCTGCTCCCGGGCCCCGGCCCCAACGTGGGCCCCGGCTGACCGGCCTCGCTGGTTTGAACCCTTGCGCGAGCATCTAGGATCGACAATTGAGACCAACAGAAGGGTTTGAGGTCAGTGGCCGAGAGCATCACGATCACCGACAACCGCACCGGCGAGTCACTGGAGATCCCGTTTGAAAACGGTGGGATCTCGGCGGCGGCCTGGTCCAAACTGCTGCCCGGCACCTGGTTCTATGACCCGGGATTTGTCTCGACAGCGGCCTGCGAGAGCGCCATCACCTATCTGGACGGCGAGGCCGGGATTCTCCGCTACCGGGGCTATCCCATCGAGCAGCTGGCTGAACAGTCCACGTACCTCGAAGTGGCCTACCTCTTGTTGAACGGTGAGCTGCCGACGCCGGACCAGTACGAGACCTGGCGCCACGAGATCACCCACCACACCTTCATCCACGAGAACGTACGCAAGCGCTTCCTGGACGGCTTCCACTACGACGCCCATCCGATGGGCATGTTGGTGTCTGCCGTGGCTGCGTTGTCCACCTTCTATCTCGACGCCAAAGACATCTTCAACGCCGAGTCGCGCGACAAGCAGATCATCCGGCTCATCGCCAAGATGCCCACGCTGGCCGCTGCCGCCCACCGCTTCAGCGTCGGCATGCCGTTCGTCTATCCGGACAACTCCCTCGAGTTCGCCTCCAACTTCCTGTCCATGATGTGGAAGACGGCCGAGCCCCGATTCGAGGCCGACCCGGTCCTGGCTCACGCACTGGACGTGCTGTTCATCCTCCATGCCGACCATGAGCAGAACTGCTCGACCACCGCGATGCGGGTGGTCGGTTCGTCGCACGCCGATCCCTACTCAGCCACCGCAGCCGCAGCAGCCGGCCTCTACGGCCCTCGTCACGGTGGGGCCAACGAGGCGGTCATCCGCATGCTCACCGAGATCGGATCGGTCGACAACGTGCAGGATTTCGTCACGTCGGTGAAATCAGGGACGGGCGGGCGTCTCCAGGGTTTCGGTCACCGCGTCTACAAGAGCTACGACCCGCGAGCCACCATCATCAAACAGCAGGCCGACCAGGTGTTCGACATCACCGGGAAGAACCCCCTCCTCGACATCGCCCTCAAGCTCGAGGAGATCGCCCTTTCCGACGACTATTTCATCTCCCGGAAGCTCTACCCGAACGTCGACTTCTACTCCGGTCTCATCTATCAGGCCATGGGCTTCCCGCTCGAGATGTTCCCCGTGCTGTTCGCCATTCCCCGCACCGCCGGGTGGCTCGCCCACTGGCAGGAGATGCTCGACCAGGACTCGAAGATCGCCCGTCCCCGTCAGCTCTACATCGGCTCCGACAGCCGGCCGTACGTGCCGATCACCGATCGCTGATCGCCCATCGCCATCGGAGCGCGTCGGCCAGACGGCTCACCGGCCCAGACAAGTGAGTGCAAGCCGGTAAGGGAATCCGAGGACGCACCCGGACGGGTCAGGCCAACGTGCGGGCTCGCATCAAACCCTCTTGGGCCATGGACACCACAAGCTCGCCCCCGCGGGTGAACATGAAGCCCCTGGCCAGCCCTCTCGCCCCGTAGGCCGAGGGGCTGTCCATGTCGTAGAGCAGCCATTCGTCGGCTCGAAAGGGACGGTGGAACCACATGCAGTGGTCCAGGCTCGCGCCCATGAAGTCGGGGTCGTCCCAGCGCACATCGTGCGGGGCGAGCATGGTGTCGAAGAGCGACATGTCCGAGGCGTAGACGGCGATGCAGGCGTGCAGCAGCGGGTCGTCGGGCAACGTGCCGTTGGCTCGGATCCACAGCTGCTGATACGGATCCTTGCTGGTCCGGGGCATGAAGGGCAGGTCGCCGATATGGCGCTGCTCGATGGGGTGCGGGCGCGAGAACCAGTCCTCCAGGATCTCGCGGTAGGGCTCCAGCCGGGTGGCCAGCGACTCGAGCTCCTCGGGGGGCGGGACGTCGGGCATGGCGAACTGGTGGGTCAGGCCCTCCTCGTCGACATGGAACGAGGCCGACAGGTTGAAGATGGCCCGCCCGTGCTGGATGGCCACGACCCGGCGGGTGGTGAACGACCGGCCGTCGCGGATCCGGTCCACGTCGTAGAGGATGGGGACGGTCGGGTCCCCCGGGCGGAGGAAATAGGCGTGCAGGGAGTGGGGGCGACCGATCTCGACCGTGCGGCCCGCAGCCATCAGCGCCTGGGCGGCCACCTGCCCCCCGAACACCCGTTGGCGGTCCTCGTTGGGGCTCACGCCCCGAAAGATATTGACCTCGATCGGTTCGAG
>DATDHU010000110.1:0-3269 GCA_036521415.1 Acidimicrobiales bacterium | reverse complement strand
GGACGGCCTCTTCGCCGCCTTGCGGGACGGAAGGACCACGGTCGAGCTGCTCGAGCTCGACACCTCGCCCATCAGCGAGGGTTCACCGGGTTGACCGGTTGAACGACGTAAAGGCCGGCACGTTGCGGCCGCTCAGCCGGTGACCAGGTTGGGCGGCGTGTCCCCGGCCAAGACATCGCAGATGCCCTGGGCGGCCAACTGGGCCATGCGGGTCCGGGTCTCGGTGGTCGAGCTCCCGATATGGGGCAGGAGCACGGTTCGGGGCGCGGCAAGCAGGCGGGGGTTGATCTTCGGCTCGCCGTCGTAGACGTCGAGGCCGACGGCGAACAATGAGGCGGACTCGAGCGCGTCGACCAAGGCGTCCTCGTCCACGACGGGCCCTCGGGCCGTGTTGACGAGGACGGCGGTGGGCTTCATGAGGGCCAGCTCTCTGGCACCGATGAGGTGGCGGGTCGCCTCGGTGAGAGGCACGTGCAGGCTCACCACGTCGGCCGTGGCCAGGAGTTCGTCCAATTCGGATACGTAGCCGGGATGACCGGTCTTGGTCCGGCTGTGATGGATGACCTCCATGTCGAAGCCCTCGGCCCGTCTGGCCACCTCCCGGGCGATCCTGCCGTATCCGACCAATCCGAGCACGCCACCATGGATGTCGCGGCCGAGGTAGTCCAAGAACCCCCATCCACCCCAGCGACCGGCCCTCAGGTCGCGTTCCGCCTCCGACGCCAGTCGGCTGGACGCCAAGATCAGCAGGAACGCCAGGTCGGCAGTGGTCTTGTCCAGCACCCCCGGCGTGTTGCAGACAGCTATCCCGAGGGCGCCGGCGACGACCAGGTCTATGTTGTCGTATCCGACGGCCGCGGTGCCCACCACACGGAGCCGTCCCGCCGCGCCCGCTCGCAGGACCGACTCGTCGATGCGATCGGTGAGAAGGCAGAGGATGCCGTCGACCTCAGGCGCCAACGCCACCAGCTCCTCGGGCTCGTAGCGGTCGTCATGAGACCGCTGAACGACGGTGTGGCCGGCATGGACGAGAGGGTCGATCCCGCCCTCGGGAAGATGGCGAGTGACGAGGACTCGAGCCACATCAATGGTTGGTGTAGTCGACGGGCCCAGCGCCCTTTACCCCGATGGCAAAGCAGAAACAGTGGATCGGCGCGTGATCGCTGACCGGTCGGAGGGTGTGTACTGCATCG
The DNA here is from genome assembly GCA_036521415.1 of Acidimicrobiales bacterium. Classification (GTDB taxonomy): domain Bacteria; phylum Actinomycetota; class Acidimicrobiia; order Acidimicrobiales; family RAAP-2; genus DASXMT01. Next base: position 2,076 of record DATDHU010000110.1, on the reverse strand, counting down.
GGTGGGATATAGACCAGGTCTCCCTGGACGATCTCACGATCCTCGCCTTCTATGGTCATGGTCCCCCGGCCGTTGAGGACGTAATAGAACTCGTGGGTCGGATGGGAGTGGGGCTCGACGGCTCCGCCGCCCGGCACCTCGAATTCGTTGACCAGCTCGAGGAAGCCGCCGTCGGTCACCTCCTTCATCTCCCGAGACGCCACCATCCACCACACGGGCACGGTGCCGTTGTGTTCAACGATCGGTGCTGCGTCCTCGATGCTCCGCACATCCATTGTCGATGTCCCCTCTGCTCTCCACCCTGCGATTCCGTAGGCTGTACCGCTGTCAGATTAGATCGACATCCGTCGAGACAAAGGAGGACCGGTGGCAGAACCGAATCGAAGGGTGCACCAGGTGGGCCCAGAACCGCTCACAGAGGATTCCTGGTCTCCCTTCGGGTGGCTGCCGGTGGAGGACACGGATCCCCGCGACGGGACCCACCGGCTCGAGTACGAATGGGCCGATCCCCACGTGAACATCATCGGGCACGCCCGGTCCGAGGTGCCCCCAGCCCCGGGTGGCCTGATGTGCGAGATGCTGTACCGTCACGCCACCCACACCCAGGCAATCATGCCGCTCGACCATCGCTGCGTGATAGCCGTGGCGCCGGCCGGTCTCGGGTTCGATGAGCGGGCCGATGCCGATCTGATCAGGGTTTTCGGCATCGAACCGCTCGAGTCCCTCGTGCTCGGCCGCGGTACCTGGCACTGGGGGCCGTTCCCCACCCGCTCCGAATCTGTGCGCCTGTTCAACGTGCAGGGCATCCGTTATGCCGAAGACAACGAATCGGTGGATCTGGCTGGTCGGGGCATGGCCGTCGAGGTCTTGCTGCCCTAACCGACTGATCGGTGTGGCTCTAGCGCTGCAGACACCGGAACATGACGGCGAGGCCATGCCATGCTGGCGGGCTATGGGGCTTCTCGAGGGACAAAAGGCAGTGGTGACCGGCGGAGGGTCGGGGATCGGCCGAGCGACCTGTCGGCGGATGGCAGAAGAGGGTGCACGCGTTGCCGTGCTCGACATCGACGACGGGGCAGCGAAGTCGGTGGCGGCCGAGATCGGGGGTACGGCCCACGTCGCAGACGTCACTGATCCAGACGCCCTGCAGTCTGCGGTCGACCGGGCGGCGACGGCGATGGATGGGATCACCACCCTCTTCAACAATGCCGGCGTCGGCAGTGCGGCGCCGCTGCACGAGTGGGCACCCGAGGAGTGGGACCGGCTCATCCGGGTCAACCTGACCGGCGTATATCTGGGCTTCCGGGCCGCTGTCCCCCATATTCGGGCAGCGGGGGGTGGCGCCATCGTGAGCACCGCCTCCATCAGCGGAACCCGGCCCGCAGCAGGGGAGGCACCGTACGCGGCTGCGAAGGCCGGAGTGGCGGCCATCACGGCGTCTGCCGCGCTGGAGTACGGGCCATCCATCCGGGTCAATTCCATCTCTCCGGGAATGATCCTCACCAAGCTGACCGAGCCGCTCTTGGAGGTCTTCCCCCACGAGAAGGCCCGCTATGAACGGACGACACCCATGGGCCGGGTCGGGGAGCCGGAGGACGTAGCCGACGTCGTCGTGTTCCTCTGTTCGGACCTGGCCCGATTCGTCACCGGTCAGAATCTGGTCGTTGACGGCGGGATGACCTTGCACGGCTCGGGCGTGGACGGCATCTTCGAGCAGCTCTTCGGGGGCCGATCGGGCTGAATTGTCTGCGCGTGCCCGACACTGGGTCTTGTCGATCGAATAGCTCGCACACGAGCTTCAGAAACGTTGGACACGAGTACCCACTGGAAGCTGGCGATGCCCTCTAGCCGGTGCCCGGCGGCGGCCGCTGGTTCCGGAGCCGGTTGTGGAAACCGCAGAGAAGCCTGCCGTTCTCCTGGTTGGTGGGGCCACCCTCGGCGTAGGGGATGATGTGGTCGACCTGGGAGGGTCGTGACCCGTCGCAGTAGGGGTGGGTGCAGGTCCGGTCCCGGAGCTCGATGGCCCGCTTGGTCGCCCCGGTGAACAACCGGGCCTGCTCGCTCACCTCCACCCGG
>DATDHU010000109.1:0-15040 GCA_036521415.1 Acidimicrobiales bacterium | reverse complement strand
CATTGGGGTCGGCCATCCCCAACAGCCTACCGGCGCGCCCTGTCGACCTCTACGGCCAACAACCGGCTCGAACGTGTCTCCCGGAGGGACTGTTAGCGTCGCGATTCGTGGGCACACCCAGCGCCAGCCCGGCCCCTCGAGCCTGGGAGCTCCTAGCCGGATCCGGATTGCCCCTTGCCGGCATCCGGCTGTCGGAGTCGCCGCAGCCGTGGGTGGGGTTGGCCGAACCCGGCTCGATTCATGGCCGGTGAGCTCGTCGTCCTCTCCGGAGGCCTCGACTCCACCGTGTGCATGGCTCTGGCCGACCGGGAGCGGGATGGCAACCCCTTGTTGGCGGTCAGCTTGGACTATGGCCAGCGGCACCGAAACGAGCTCGACCATGCCGCCGGCGTCGCCGGGCACTATCGGGCTGAGCACCTGATCGTCCGCCTGGACACCTCGGCGTGGGGAGGTTCGGCCCTCACCGACGACTCCATCGCCGTACCGACGACCAGCGCCGCGGCGCGTGCCGACGGTCGGACCGATGAGGGCATCCCGGTCACCTACGTGCCCGCCCGCAACAGCATCTTCCTGGCCGTCGCCCTCGGGGTGGCCGAGGCGCGTCAGCTCGATGCCGTGTGGATCGGAGTGAACGCAATCGACTACTCGGGCTACCCGGACTGCCGGCCGGAGTTCATCGAGGCCTTCCGGGGGGTGGCCGCCACCGGGCAGAAGCGAGGAGTGGAGGGCAACCCGGTCCGCATCGCCACCCCGCTCATCGAGCTGACCAAGGCGGAGATCGTGCGCCTGGGCATCGAGCTCGATGCCCCTCTCTACCTGACCTGGTCGTGCTACCAGGGTGGAGACCGGCCCTGTGGCGTCTGTGACGCCTGCGTCCTGCGGGAGCGGGGCTTCGCCGAGGCGGGCGTGGACGACCCGGCGTTGGCGTGAGCACGTCGAGTGCCCATCCGAGCCAGGAGCGACCCGCCCCGGACGGCAGTCGCTCGGGCCTCCTCGTCACCGAAGTGTTCTCGGCCATTCAAGGCGAGGCCGCGCTCGTCGGCCAGCGGCAGGTGTTCCTCCGGTTGACCGGCTGCAATATCCGGTGCGCGTACTGCGACCAGCCCGAGTCCCTCGAACGGCGGCCCGGGCCATGCCGGATCGAGCGCACTCCTGGCCGGCGCGACTGGGAACACCGCCGGAGCCCGCTGTCGGTCGACGACGTGGTGGCGTCGGTCGATCGGCTGTGGCGGGCACTCCCCCACCACTCGGTCACCCTGACCGGCGGCGAGCCGCTCCTCCAGTCGCGAGGCCTGGAGGGGCTGTTGCCTTTGCTCGTTGCCCGCGGCCATCGGATCATGGCCGAGACCAACGGGATGTTGGTTGGCGGCCTCTCCCGCACCCTGCCGTGGCTGGCTTACGTGAGCATGGACGTGAAGCTCGACAGCGTTGACGGCGAGCATGTCGACCTCGACATCCATCGTCGCTTCCTGACTGCGGCCATCGACGCCGGCACAACGACCTGGGTCAAGATCGTGGTCGGTGCACGCGTCGACACCGGCGAATTCGACGCCGCCATCGCCATGGTGGCGGCCTGCGCCCCGGGATCCGAGGTCTTCCTGCAGCCGGTGACGCCGTTCGCCGCCGTGACCGGGGCGCCCACACCCGATCAGGTCCTCGAGCTCCAGGCCCGGGCACTCCGCCTGTACCCGCACGTGCGGGTGATCCCCCAGACCCACAAGGTGATCGGTCAGCTCTGAGGCCGCCCGGCGGTATTGGCACGACCCGTCCCAGCTGGCAGGCTGGCCGGGTCATGGAGCACCCCAGCGGTCTGGCCGTCGACGAGCATGTTCCCCCGGATCGGCGAGCAGGTGACCCGGTGGTCGTCTTGGTCCATGGCTCCCTCGACCGGGCATCGAGCTTCTCCCGCGTCATCAGACGCCTTCCCGACCTCCACACGATTGCCTATGACCGTCGTGGGTATCACCGTTCCCGTGACGTCACGCCCCTTGCCGACACCCTCGACGGCCACATCGACGACCTGTTCGCGGTCATCGGCGGCCGGTCGGCCGTGGTGATCGGACATAGCTTCGGCGGCACGATCACGCTCGGAGCGGCGTTGCGGAACGAGCAGGGCTCGACCATCCAGGCCATGGCCGCCTACGAACCGCCCATGCCGTGGCTCTCGATACCGGGGGCCAGGCCGTCGGCAGGGAGCACGATCGACAACGATCCGACGGTGGTCAGCGAGCAGTTCTACCGGCGAGTCGTGGGCAATTCGTCTTGGGAACGACTCTCCGAGGCGGCCCAGGAAGAGCGGCGGGGCGACGGGCCCGCCCTCGCCGCGGAGATTCGCTCCATCCGGGGGGACCATCCCCCATTCGACGCCAGGTTCCTGACCCTGCCCGCCGTGTTCGGGAGGGGCGGGCACTCCAACGCGAGACAACGAGGCGGGGTCCAGTGGCTGGTGGACCACGTGGTGGGCTCCGAGCTGATCGAGTTCCCCGATTCCGGGCACGGTGCCCATCTCTCCCATCCCGACGCCTTCGCCAACCTCGTACGGCGGACTGTCGACCGGGTAGGTCGCTCTGTCGGCAGCGCGCCGTGAACGTCCTCGTCACCGGCTCGAGCGGGCTGATCGGCACTGCGCTCCTGCGGCGCCTGTCCACCGGTGGCCACCGAGTCACCCGCCTGGTCCGGCGGCTCACCGAGCATCCCCCGGGGGGCCCGACGCTCGCACCGCCGATCACGGCCGCAGTCGCGGCCACCACCGACGTCCATTGGGACCCGAGCCAGGGGGTGATCGACCTCGACGGCCTCGAGGCCGCGGGGCCGTTCGACGGCGCGGTGCACCTGGCCGGGGCCGGGATCGGCGACAAGCGCTGGTCGGCGGAGCGCAAGCGGGTCGTGCTCGACAGCCGAACTGACTCGACCGCATTGCTGGTCGCCTCACTCTTGCAGCTGGCGCCACGTCCGCCGGTGTTGATCAGCGGTTCGGCGGTCGGCTACTACGGGGAAGGCGGGGACGAGCGGCTCACCGAGGAGTCACCGCAGGGGTCCGGGTTCCTGGCCGAGCTGTGCGGGTCGTGGGAGCAAGCGACAGCGCCGGCTCTCGATGCCGGCGTCCGGACCGTCAACCTGAGAAGCGGGATCGTGCTCAGCACCGCAGGCGGGGCGCTGGCCAAACAGCTGCCGTTGTTCAAGGTGGGGTTGGGAGGCAAGCTTGGTACCGGCACCCAGTACCAGAGCTGGATCACCCTCGATGACGAGGTCAATGTCATCCTGCGAGCCCTTGCCGATGGAAGCCTGTCGGGCCCGATCAATGCCACCGCTCCCTCACCGGTCACCAACGCCGAGCTGAGTGCCGCCATCGCCCGCGCCGTGCGGCGCCGGTGCGTCATCACGGTCCCAAAGGCGGCTCTCCGACTCGTGCTCGGCGCCGAGATGGCCGACGAAATGCTCCTGACCGGACAACGTGCGATACCGGCCCGGTTGACGGCCAGCGGGTATGACTTCACCTACCCCGATCTCGACGGAGCCCTTCGAGCCGTGCTCACCGCTGGCGCCGACTGATCCAGGGGTCGCGGACCCGGCTGGACGCTACCGCAACGTGCGTGCCTCGCAGGCTGACTGCGCCGTCCCGTGTCGACTACTGATAGTGACCAACCGTAGGCCACCAGCACCCCGCACGAGCGCTGACCGCAGGGCGTCTGCAGCGGCAGCCGACTTTGATTTCTGCCCACGTCTCGGCGAAACGGAAGGCCGAACGACACCGCTCTCCATTTCGATTCGCCCAAAGGCGGGCAACGAAGGATGCGGCGGGGCGGTTGGACCCACGAGATACCCACCTCAGTTGGCCAGGTAGCAAACGAACCGCCGCCCTTCGGTCGGCACCAATTCTCACGGAAAGTGAGGTGGATACGTACTCCTTCGCGGCTACGGCGCCAGTGGCGCATCCACTGTTCGTTGATCGAGTTCCCTTGGCTGCTTCCGCCTGGTCTGGCGAACCAGGTGGTCCCCGTGCGACTCGTCTTTTGTCCCGGCTGTACCTGCGACCAGCGGCGACAGGCACAACACGAAGACGCCACCGAACATCACCAACATGGCCAGTGCTTCGACCGGTCCCCGCCAGCCGGCGGTTTGCAGGCGATCACCGAAGAGCCAAATCCCGATCAGCACGCTAGCCAGCGGGTCGATGATGGTCAGCGTGGCCTGGGACGCGGTGATCGGACCGGCATGGTATGCGCTCTGGGCGAAGAAGAACCCGAGCACGCCCGCGCCGACCATGGCATAGGGCTCCCAATGGGTGAAGACGTGACCCCAACCCTCGGTGACGAGCGTGGTGAACTCCTTGGTCAAGGCGGCACTGAGGGCGAACATCAGAGCTCCCGCCGCCCCGAACATCGACGCCCGGAACCAGCGAGGCCCGGTGAAGCCAAGGGCCACGGTCAACGCGACGGCCGCACCGATGGCGATGAACACTTCGGTCCAGCCGCTCAACCCCGGCACCGAGTTTCCTCCTCCGGGGTCGGCTATGGCGAGGAACGCGGCCAAGCCACCGGCGGCGGCAAGCGATCCCGTCCATTCGCGCCAACCCAGGTGGTAGCGGAACCACACGCCGAGGATCAGCACCAAGAACAGCAGCTCGGTTGTGACGATCGGCTGCACCGAGCTCAGCTGCCCGAACCGCAGGGCCACGGCCTGTAGGACGAAGCCGGCCCCGATGAGGGCCACCCCCGCCAGCCAAATGCCCCGCCGGAGCGCGTACCGGATGAGGCTCAGGCTCATGGTCGTGTCGGTCGGTGCGTTCTGAACTCCGATCCGTTGGAAGACAGCGCTCAACGCGTTAGCGAATGAGGCCAGGACGGCCAGGAGGAAGGCCATCAGCTCGTGCCGCTGGGACTTCTAGCTCCAGCCGACAACGTGGTCACCATCTTGTTCTAGCCCAGGGCTCCGGCAACGGCCCGGGAAAACCTCAGGAATCCCCCAGGTGAGGCGACCCTGACGCGGCACTGTCCGACTTCTTCTATTGCTGCTTCTATCGCTGCGCGTCTTCAGGTCAACGGAAGGGCATGGTGTCGACAAACGCCCAAGACCGGCGATGGATCGAGGTCAGGCCGCAGCCGGCGAGCGCGGTCATGTGAACAGGAGTCGGATAGCCCTTGTTGCGATGGAAGTCGAAGGCGGGAAAGTTCTCCGACAGGTCGCGCATCATCCTGTCCCTCGTCACTTTGGCCAGGATCGATGCAGCGGCAATAGCGGTGCAGCTCCCGTCTCCGCGAATTACCGTCTTGACCGGCGGCAGGGCCAGGAGCTCCGCCTCGATAGCGAGGAGCTCATCCTGGGTCGGCAGCTCAGCATCGGGTGACCGCTGATCATCGCTTGGCAGCTGATCATCGCTTGGCAGCTGATCATCGCTTGGCAGCTGATCATTGTGACTGGGTTTCGTGACATAGTCGAAGAGGCCGTCGAGCAGCAGCACGTCGGGCATCACGGACAACCCGGCCATAGCCCGGTGCGCGGCGAGACGCAGCGCAATCGTCATGCCCCATCGATCACACTCCTCGGGTCCGGCGTGGCCGACCGACCAATCGAGGCACCACTCAGCCACCAGGGGAAACATGGTCTCTCGATCCTCTTCGGGCACCTGCTTCGAGTCACGCAGGCCCTCGGGGCACGGCATCCCAACCGGGGTAAGGGCGACGCCCACCGACACCGGGCCCGCCCAAGCCCCGCGCCCTACCTCGTCGAGTCCGGCCACCCATCGGCACCCTTCGGCTCGAAGGGACCGTTCGAGCGAATCGTCGGGCAGTGTCATCACCGGCCGTGCTGGGATGGTCGCTTTTCGGGAACGGACCGTCCCTACTTTCCGGGTCTTTCCGGTTCGGGTCTTCGCTGTTCGGGCCTTCGCCGATCGAGGCTTCGCTGATCCGCCGACTGCTGTTCCGCCTTTCGCCTTTGCGCCCCGCGTAGTTCCGCCGCTGACGGTTCGACCCCTTGTCGTTCCGCCGTTGACGGTTCGACCGCTTCCGCCCTTCGCCTGCCCGCCCGCTGTCGTTCCGCCCTTCGCTAGTCGACCGTTTCCGCCCTTCGCCGTCCCGCCCCCTCTCGTTTTGCCGTTCAGGGTTCGATCCTTTTCCGCCGGCGTGGTTGCCGGTTGGGCCAGCTCCTCGTTTGGATCCGTCATGAGCCGATCGGCGACGGCTCAACCCGCCCGATCGCCGCACGCTCGGCTGGATCCGCCTCTACCTCGAGGAACGCCCCTACGATCTCCTGCGCCACCGTCGCGGCGGTCAGGCGGAGACCGAGGGCGAGCACGTTGGCGTCGTTCCAGCGGCGGGCCCCCGATGCGGTGGCCGCATCCGGACACAGAGCGGCCCGGACGCCGCTCACCTTGTTGGCGGCGATGCACACGCCGGTGCCGGTGAAGCACCAGACAATGCCGCGGTCGGCCCGGCCGCTGGCCACCGCTTCGCCCACCAGCCGTCCCACCTCAGGCCACTCCTCGTCGGCCACCTCGACGACCTCATGGCCCGACTCCCCCAGGTGGTCGGCGATCGCCCGGGTAACCGGTGTTTCTTCGTCCGTGCCGTAGGCGATGCGCACGCCCGCGAACCTACTCCGGCCTCACATGCAGCTCGGCGCGCACCACCTTGCCCAGGGCGTTCCGGGGGAGCTCGCCCACCACGTGCACGAGTCGAGGGCACTTGTAGGGCGCCAACCTCTCGGCGGCGAACTCGGACAGGCCTTCGGGCACCAGCCCGTCATGACCGGTGACCACCCAGGCGGTGACCACCTCGCCCCATTCGTCGGAGGCCGTCCCCGTCACCGCCACATCGAGCACCTCGGGATGTCCGATGAGGACGGCTTCGACCTCGGCCGGATAGACGTTGTAGCCACCGCTGATGATCAATTCCTTGGATCGCCCGAGGATGGAGAGGTAGCCGTCGTCGCTCACAGCACCGAGATCCCCGGTATGGAACCAGGGTCGGCCACCATTCGGATCGGGCGAGAACGAGGCGGTGGTGGCATCGGGGCGCTCCCAGTACCCGCCGAACACGTTCGGCCCGCGCACCAGGATCTCGTCATCGTCGGCCAGGCTGACCTCGACACCCGGCAGGGGGAAGCCGACTGATCCCGGTCGACGCTCCCCGTCATAGGGGTTCGAGACGTTCATGAGCGTCTCTGTCATCCCGTAGCGCTCGATGACGGCCTGGCCGGTGGCGTCCGACACCCTCCGGTGCAACTCGGCGGCGAGGGGGGCCGAGCCGGAGACGCACAGCCGGAGGCGGCCCAACTCCCCCACCCGTTCCGACGAAGCCAAACGGTGGTACGTGGTGGGCACGCCGAAGTACAGCGAGGCCGAGTACCGGTCGGCGGCATCGAGTATCGAATTGGGATCAAAACCGGGGAGGAGCACGGCCGATGCTCCCGACGACAGCGTGCCGTAGACGCCGACGCACAGGCCGTGGGCGTGGAAGACGGGGAGGCAGTGCACCAGTCGGTCATCGGGGACCCACCGCCACGCCTCCCGGACCGACTCGACACTGGCCAGCAGGTTCGCGTGGGTGAGCACGGCACCCTTGGGCGCGCCGGTGGTGCCTGAGGTGAACCCGATCAGGGCGGGATCCTCAGGACGCGCCGTGTCGAGTAGTCCTGGATCGTGGTCGGGACCATCGAGCTCGGGGGCGAAGACGGTCAATGCGCCACCCGCCGCCTCGCTGGCCCACTGGCCCCGCCGGCGATCGTCGACCACGGCGCCAGCCGGGCGGACGTCGGTCACGATGTGGGCGATCTCCCGGGCTGTGTACGCGGTGTTCGCCGGGACCACCACCAATCCGGCTCGCAGGGCGGCAATGTGCACGACGAGGGTGGCCACCGAGCTGCTCGTTGACCAGAGGAGCCGGTCGCCCGGGACGAGGCCCGCACCGACCAGGCGGCCGGCGGCGCGGCGGGTGGCCGCTTCGAGCTCGGATCCCGTCCACCACTCCCCGGTCTTGTGACGATGGCCAGCGACCGGTGGCGACCCGGGCGCAGTGTCCACGAGTACCGGTGCCTCCGGTGCCTCAATCCACCTCGACAGCCAGGCGTGGACCAGGGTGCCGGCCGCCGACAGGTCTGCGATGGTGAACGTAGACCCGTGCCCGATGTGAGCACGCCACGAACGGACCCCGTTCATGCTGCAGATCCGTACATCCGCGCCTCCCGGAAATCCGAACTGTAACACTGCAGATATCCCAGCAAGGGACCGGTGAGGGACCGCCCAAGGACCGGCCACCGCCCCGGCGAAGGACCAGCCACCGGCCCGGCGAAGACCTGGCGGGGGCTGAATTGCCCTCGCTCCCAACACCGGGCCGTGCCAGACACCGGCCTGGATTCCGCGTACGCTTCTCAGCGAGCAGTACACCCACGGTGTGACCGGCCGACAAGTCGACATGCGACGGCCACAGCGCGGGACACGTAAAAAAGGAGACAGCTATGGGGTTGATGGACAAGGTGAAGGCGCAAGCCGAGGTCGGGCTGGCCAAGGCAAGCGAGGCCGGGAAGGCAGGCCAGGCCAAGCTGGAGGAGGCCCAGGCCAAGCGGCGTGCGGACGGGCTGCTGCACGATCTCGGCGCATTCGTCTACGCCGAGCATGCCGGACGGGGAACACCGGCCACGGCGACCGAGCAGACCCGGCTCATCGAGGAGCTCAAGCGCTACGAATCGGAACACGGTCCACTCACCCCGTGACCGGCCCCAGCGGCGAGCCGCTCCAGATCGACGTCGTCCCCCACACCCACTGGGACCGTGAGTGGTACGACCCGTTCCAGACCTTCCGGCTGAAGCTCGTCCATCTCGTCGACGACCTGCTCGACCTGCTCGAAGGTGACCCATCCTTCGCGGAATTCCTGCTCGATGGGCAGGTGGCGATCATCGACGACTACCTGGCCATTCGTCCTGAGAACGAGGAGCGGCTGCGCTCGCTCGCCGCGGCCGGACGGCTGACCGTCGGCCCCTGGTACATCCTTATGGACGAGTTCCTCGTGTCGGGCGAGACCATCATCCGCGACCTGCAGGCCGGTATCCGCCGAGGTGCAGCCTTCGGCGGGGTGATGGACGTCGGCTACCTACCTGACATGTTCGGCCATATCGCCCAGATGCCCCAGATCCTCCGCCAGGCCGGGTTCGAGCACACCGTCGTGTGGCGAGGCGTGCCCTCGGTCGTCGATACCACGGCGTTCTGGTGGGATGCGCCCGACGGATCCCGTGTCCGGGCCGAGTACCTGGTGGCGGGATACGGGAACGGCGCAGCCATCCCCGACGACGCCAAGGCGCTGGTCCGGAGGCTCAACGCCCACACGGAGGAGATGGGTCCGTTCCTCCAGCCTGGCGCTCCGCTGTTGTTCATGAACGGTACCGATCACCAACGACCCCAACCGTGGCTTGGGCGGGTGATCGCCGAGGTCAACGAAATCCAGGACGACTACCACCTCGCCATCACGTCGCTGCCCGAGTACCTGGCCGACGCACCCACCGACGGGTTGCCGTCCTGGCGCGGCGAGCTGCGCTCGGGCGTGCGCTCGAACCTGCTGATGGGAGTCGGCTCCAACCGCGTAGACGTCAAGCAAGCCGCAGCCAGGACCGAGCGAGCTCTCGAGCGTCTGGCCGAGCCCCTCTCCGCCCTCTTCCTCCCAGCACCGGCGTGGCCAGGCGCCTTCTTGGGTGTGGCCTGGCAGAACGTCATCCGCAACGCGGCGCACGACTCGATCTGCGCCTGCTCGGTGGACGAGGTGGTGGCGGCGGTCATCCATCGGTTCGCCGAGGCCCGCCAAGTGGGCGAGGGTCTGACCGACGAGGCCCTGGGCGCCGTCAGCCGGTCCATGGCTGACGCCGGCACCTTCGTGGTCAACCCGTCGCCCCGGAGGCGGGGCGGCATGGTCGAGTTGGTCATTCCGGCCGAGGGGGACGCCGACGAGCGCACCCAGGTTCTGTCCGAGCGCTACGGGCTGCCCGGGATGATGACGTTCGACGGCGAGACGGTGAAGAACATGCTGGGGTTGATCCAGGGGGCCCGCATCGACACCGACATGTACATCAACGACGTGACCCTCAACGAGGATCCGACCGGCCTGGACATCACCATCGTGATCGGTACCGAGCCTCGTGACGGGGTCCCTGTCGAAGAGATCAAGCGTGACCTCTACACCCGACTGACTGCTCGGCCCGACACCGAGGTGCGGCTGCGGCTCGATCAGCCGCCCATCCGTCGCATCCTGGCCCGGGTGACCGACGTCCCCGGCTACGGCTGGCAGGCCTTCGCCCCGGTTCCCCTCGACCAGCCGGTGCGCGCCGAGCTGTCGGCCACAGATGTCACCCTTTCGAACGGGACGACGACAGTCGTCGTCGACGCCCGCACTGGAACCTTCTCCATAAACGGGCTCGAGGGCTTCGGGCGACTGGTCGACGGCGGCGACCACGGCGACACGTACAACTACTCGCCACCGACCACCGACACCGTTGTCGACACCCCCGACGAGGTCTCGGTGCGCATCGCGGAACGCGGGCCAGTCCGCGCCCGCGCCGTCATCGCCGCCCGTTATATGTGGCCGGAACGGGTCGAAGGGCATCACGGGAAACGGGTCGGCAGTCGGGCCGTCGACGTGACCACCACCGTGGAGCTCCGGGCCGACGAGCAGCTGGTCCGGGTCCACACCAGCTTCGTCAATCCTTGCCGGGACCATCGCCTCCGGGTCCACATGCCCTTACCCGACCCGGCGACGACCTCGCGGGCCGAGTGCGCCTTCGATGTCGTCGAGCGGGGACTAACCGCTGAGGGTCGGATCGACGAGTTCGGCCTTCCCACCTTCCCGTCCCGCCGCTTCGTGTCGGCCGGAGGGCTGACCGTGGTGCACGAGGGACTCCTCGAGTACGAGCTGGTCGACATCGAAAAGTCAGGCGGCCAGCCGGCCGCCCGGGCGTTGGCCCTCACCTTGCTGCGATCAACGGGGATGCTGTCCCGGTTGGGCATGTCCCTCCGGCCCTTGCCGGCCGGGCCCATGACCCCGCTCGAGGGCCCGCAGATGCTCGGCCCGGTCGAGGCCCACTATGCGATCCACGTCGGCCAGGCAGATCCGTACCGGTTGGTCGACGACGCCGAGCTCCCGTTGCGGGTGATCGGCTCCTTCGGTGGTGGTGAGCGAGGCACGTCCGGTTCGGCCCTCACGGTCGACGGCGCCGAGGTCTCCGCCGTGCGCCGGGAGGCCGGAGCGCTCGAGGTCCGGGTGTTCAACCCGTCGGACTCTTCAACCACCGTCACCTTCGAGGATCGCTCGGGGTGGCTGGTCGACCTGCGAGGCGCCCCGGTCGCCCCGTTCGAAGGGACCTTCGAGCTGCGGGCCCACGGCATTGCCACCGTCCGGATCACCGACGGCTGACCCGGCCCGATCCCCAGCGGTTTTCCGGGCTTCCGACAGCCGGCGGTCGACCGCCGACAGTCCTACCGCCGATAGCCCTCAGCCGACCGTCCTCAGCCCACCGCCCTCAGCCCGAATAGTCCGCTGACCCAGAGCCCGAACCCGCCTGCTCTCCCCTGTCCCGCAATTCGTCGATCTCGCGAAGAACCCCGCCCAAGCGGTCCCATCGCATGATGCCGCGCCGCTCCGACGAAGGCACCGGGGGCCCGGACCGGGACAGCTTCCACACCTGGACTCGGCCCAGGTCCTTCAGATTGCGGGGGCGGAGCGCCTTGGAGACGAACTCGTCGCCGGTCTCGGTTTCGAGCTGGGCATGGAACTCGTCGGACATCAGGACGGTCCCGGGGTTGGCGATGTTGACCACGCGGCTGGCCAGGTTGACCACGGCGCCGTAGAAGTCGCCGTCTTGGATGAGGACGGGGCCGATGGCCAGCCCCACCCGGACGTCGGAGAGCAGCTCGTCGTCGGCGTAGGCCTCCGACAGACTGAGACCGATCTCGGCGGCAGCCCCGGCCGATTCCACCACGAACATAACCTCGTCGCCGATCATCTTGACCACGCGGCCGCCCAAGCCGGTCACGGTGTCGCGGGCCAGCTCCTCGAAGCGAGAGACCACTGCGGCCAGTTGGGCCTCCTCGATGTGCTGGCTCAAGACGGTGTAGCCGACCATGTCGGCGAAGCCAACGGCCAGCGTGGGGCTGACCCCCTCGACCGTGCCGCGGGTTCGGATGAGCATGGCCCGGCGAGTGGCCGCCTGGACGTGGCGCCGCCAAGCGAATTCGAGCAGCCGGCCCATGGCTGGAAGCGACGTGCTCGCCAACCGGGCGAACTCGTCGGCGTCGATGACGCTGTCACCACTGGGGACGATGATGGGCGTGGTCCCCGGGGCTACCTCGGCGTCGGCGATCCGGGCCATGGACGAGCCGATCACCCGGGCCAGCTGGAGGGCCGTGTCCACGTCGGCGATGCCCAGTCCCACCATGACCTGGAAGAGCTCGACCGCCTCCACATCCATCTCGGTGAACGCTCGCTCGTCCTCGGGGACGTCGATGAACCCGAGCGCCCGCCACAGTCGGCGGGCCAGATCCTCGGGCATGCCGGTGAGCTCGGCCAGCTCGCGCTGGGTCATCCGCCGCTCGGCAGGGATGAGCATCCGGTCGACGACCAGGAGGTCGACGACGTCGTCATCGACGGCCTCGTCGATCTCGGCGTCGCTCGTGCCGAGGTCCAAGAGTAACGAGCGGACCCGGGCCAGGGCCTGCTCGCGCCTCTCGGACTCGGTGGGTGGCGGCGAATCGACCGGGTCGCTCGTCTCCCACGCCTGGCCCGTCCGGTCAGGGATCGACCAGTCGATGCTCATGCTTGTCCGGTGCTCCCGGTCGGCTCGGCATCCCGGGCGTGCCGGGTCTTCCCGGTGGTCCGTGACCACGATGCCGGGAATTCCTTTGCCGCTGGACGCTGCATCAGCTGCGCAATGGCCTCGGCCGGGCTCCGGAGCCCGTCGAGCAGATCGGCCACCTGTTCGACGATGGGCATCTCCACATCGTACGAGGAGGCCAGGTCCACCATGGGACGCGCCGTCTTCACCCCTTCGGCCACCATGCGCATGTCGGCAACAATGTCGGCCAGCGAACGACCCCGCCCCAGCGCCTCACCCAGGGTGCGGTTTCGGCTCTTCGGGCTGGTACAGGTGGCCACCAGGTCGCCAACGCCGGCCAGTCCGCCGAACGTCGTCACGGCCCCACCCAGCTCGATGCCCAGGCGGGCCATCTCGGCCAGGCCCCGCGTGATGAGGGCGGCGCGGGTGTTGTCGCCGAATCCCAGGCCGTCGGAGATGCCCGAGGCGATGGCCAGCACGTTCTTCAGCGCCCCGGCGATCTCGCAGCCCACGACGTCGATGTTGGTGTACACCCGGAAGTGGGGGGAGATGAGCAGCTCCTGGACCCACTCGACCAGCTCCTGATCGGCCAGGGCGACCACGCTGGCCGTCGGTTGGCCGACGATGACCTCCGCCGCCAGGTTGGGGCCGGTGAGGACGCCGGCCGGGCTTCCGGGGAGCAGCTCGGCCACCACCTCGGTCATCCGCCGGTGGCTACCCTGTTCCAGACCCTTGGTCAGGCTGATGACCGGCGTGCCCGGCGAGATCGACGGGACCAGCTGAGCCAGCACGGCCCGGAATCCATGGGAGGGAACGGCCATGATCACCAGCTCGGCCCCCTTGCCGGCGAACTCCAGGTCGGCAGTGGCCTCCAGGCCATCGGGCAGCGCGATGTCGGGAAGGTAGGCCTGGTTGCAGCGATCCGCCGTGAGCCGCTCGGCCAGATCCGGGCTCCGGGCCCACAGAATGGTGGAGGTGTTCGATGACACCAGAGACGCCACCGTGGTCCCCCACGAGCCTGCGCCGATGACGGCAACTCTCCCGGCCACAGGACCAGACTACGGCTCCGAGTGGCATGCCGCGACTTCATCCGGTAGGACCCGTCCTGCGCGCCCGTTGCCACCCGGGAACCATCGACCCCCGTGAAGCAGGTCGCCCGCCTGGGTGTTCGTGGCCAGCTCCCGGCCTGTCGGCTCCTCTGGCACGTCGGCTCGTCCCCGAGCGGACCGGTCGGGGCACACCGGCGCCGACCAGATGGACACCCCCGCGGGGCGCCGTACACTGACGTGGTGGCCGGTCCGGGCATCCGATCGTTCCACCTGCGCCAGTCCCTCCGTCTCGACACGGAGTCGGCAGTCCTGGTTCCGGTGAAGGCGTTCGACCAAGCGAAACGTCGGCTCGACGCCGCCCTCGGTGCCGCCGAACGGGCACTCCTGGCTCGAGCCATGGCCGAACAGGTCCTCTGGGCCGCCCGGCCGCTGCCCGTCGCCGTCGTCTGCGACGACACCGATGTGGCCGCTTGGGCCCGCGACAACGGGGCGCTGGTTATCTGGGAGCCAGGGCGGGGCCTCAACGGAGCCGTCGAGGCCGGGGTGGACCGGCTTCGCGCTGCGGGCGTGGCTCAGGTGATCGTGGCCCACGGCGACCTTCCTCGAGCCAGCGGGCTCGATCAGGTCAGCCACGCGCCGGGCGTCACGCTGGTTCCCGACCGGTTCGGCAACGGGACCAACGTCATCGCCGTACCTGCCGGTGCCGGCTTCCGCTTTTCCTATGGTCCAGGTTCGTTCGCTCGTCACCGGGCCGAAGTCGAACGCATCGGGCTGCCTCTGCACATCCTCCACCAACCGGACCTGGCCTGGGACGTTGACGAGCCGGCAGACGTCGTCCCCGTCCGCGGTAGTCGCTGAGCCGAGGCAGGAGGCCGAGTGGGCGGGGCGGGCCCGAGTGGGCTCCCGGTGGGAGACCTACCCGTCGACGGAGTGCTGTCGACCGACATTGCGGTTCCCGAGCGCGCCCTGGCCATCGGGGCCCACCCCGACGACATCGAGTTCGGGTGTGGCGCCACCCTGGCCAAATGGGCCAAAGCTGGCTGCCTGGTGCATCACCTGGTGCTGACGGACGGGTCCAAGGGAACGTGGGACCCGGAGCGCGAGCTAAATGAGCTGGTCGCCGAACGACGGGCCGAGTCTCTGGCCGCTGCCGCCGTGATCGACGGCCGCGCCGGGAC
>DATDHU010000108.1:0-9232 GCA_036521415.1 Acidimicrobiales bacterium | reverse complement strand
ATCAACCATCTGGCCCTGGTCACCACCGACATGGACGCCACCGTCCGATTCTACCACGGGGTGTTGGGCGCCCGTCTCGTGGCCGATCTGGGCAACGAGTCGTTCCGCCACTACTTCTTCGAGTTCGGCCCGGGCAACACGGTGGCCTTCTTCGAATACCAGGGGATCGAGCTCGAGCCGTTCGCCAAGCCGGCGGGCATACCCGACCCGCGCGCCGTCCAGTTCGACCACCTCTCGTTCAACGTGCCGGACGAGGAGGCCCTGATCGCCCTCCGGGACCGGCTGAAGACGGCGGGGTCCGAGGTGACCCATGTCGTCGACCACGGCTTCATCCGGTCGGTGTACTTTACCGACCCCAACGGAATCGCCCTCGAGGCCTCGTGGTGGGTCCTCGACGCCACCGGCCGGCCCACCGACTACGCCGACGAGGGCCTGTTCGCCGATCCCAACCCGGTCCCGGCCGTGGTGGAGCTCCGCCGGGACGGTCGGCTGTCCTCGGTCCCCTCGACCAAGCTCTCGTAGGTCGGCCTCTCCGAGGCGGGGTTTCGGTCTGCGGGTCAGCCGGATCGGCGAGCTCGACGTGGCCACGCCGGGCGAGCGGTTGAGAGACGACTGCCAAACGGTCGGTTGACGGCATACGGGCCGAACGCTCAAGATAGGGGCCAACGGTGGTCTCGCCTGAGGCCGAACGGGGGCATGGTTATGGACTACAAAATCTTCGACGCGGACAACCACTACTACGAGGCGGACGATGCGTTCCTCCGGTTCGCTGACGAGAAGGTCCGAAAGCACGTCCGGTGGATGAGCGACGGCAGGCGCAAGCACCTCTTCTTCGGGGACCGCAAGTCCACCGGAGTGCCGAACCCGACGTTCAACCCGATCTCGCGGCCAGGGGCGTTCCACGACCACCTGAAGCGGCTCGAGGACGGGCAGCGCCCGGCCAGCAACGGCATGGCCCAGAAGTACGGCGAGCTCGAGCCCCTCACGCCGGTCTATCGCGAGCGCGAGCCGCGCCTGTTGACCATGGACCAGCAGAACGTGGAGAGCATCCTCTTGTTCCCCACCCTCGGCCAGTGCGTGGAGCACCTCATGTACGACGACGTGGACATGATGTACCGGGTCTTCCGGGCCTTCAACACCTGGCTCGACACCGACTGGGGCTTCAACTACGAAGACCGGATCTTCGCCATCCCGGTCATCCCCATGCTGGACGTCGACCGGGCCGTGACCGAGCTCGAATGGGTCCTGGACCGGGGAGCGAGGGCCGTGTGCCTGCGGCCCGGCCCCCTCTACGGCCGTACACCCGCCGATCCCTACTTCGACCCCTTCTACGCCCGGGTCAACGAGGCCGGGATCCTGCAGAGCTACCACGCCATCGGCGGTCAGTCCCCCTACGACGACGCCTTCGAGACGATGTACTGCCAGCCGCCCGTCCAGGACAAGGGCTACCTGGCCACGCTGCAGCAGGCGCTCTTTCCAGGGGAGCGGCCGATCATGGACACGCTCATGTCGCTCATCCTCGGCAACTTCTTCGGCCGG
Source organism: Acidimicrobiales bacterium (assembly GCA_036521415.1). Lineage (GTDB taxonomy): Bacteria > Actinomycetota > Acidimicrobiia > Acidimicrobiales > RAAP-2 > DASXMT01. The sequence goes on along the minus strand of DATDHU010000108.1, from coordinate 7,693 downwards.
TTCCCCAACATCAAGGTGGCCAGCATCGAGATGGGCTGCACCTGGGTGCCGTACTTCCTGCACTCGCTGGACCACGCCGGCGGCATGCTCGAGCGGCACATCGAGGCCTTCGGCCAGAAGCTGGATGTCCGGCCCTCGGAGGTGTTCAAGCAGAACGTGTGGATCTCGCCTTTCCCCGAAGAGGACGTAATCGGGTTGGCCGGCCTGATCGGCGTCGACCACGTGCTCATGGGGTCGGACTGGCCCCACCCCGAGGGGAACCACGTGCCCGAGGAGTACCTCGAGTGCATCGCCAGCCTGGACGACGGCAGCATCCGGCGCATCATGCGGGACAATGCGCTCGGGCTGATCGCCTCCTAAGAGATCGCCTCGTAGGAGATCACCGATGGCAGCATCCGAGAAGCTCGCCGCGTTCCTCAAGGAGCGGCGCAACCTCATCGTGGCCGGCGTCCGCAAGGACGGCCGTCCCCAACTGACGCCCAACTGGTTCCACTTCGACGGGGAGCGCTTCTACGTCTCCACCACGAAGGACAGGGCCAAGTACCCGATCTTCCGCCGTGACCCGAGGGTGGAGCTTCTGGTCGACGACTCGACCGGCTTTCGGGCTCTGGTGGTGAAGGGGACGGTCGAGCTCTGGGACGATCTCGACCGGGGCCTGCCCTACTTCCGGACCATCCGCGAGAAGTACGGACGCGCCGTCCCTGACGACGCCGAGCTGCGCAAGGGCCTCGAGGCCGAGAACCGGGTCCTGTTGGTGATCATCCCCGACGGACCTCCCTCCTCGTGGACGAACTGGGGCTTCGACTGAGCCAGGCACTCGCCGTTCGCTGGACCTGGTGCGCCGGGCCCCTTCTCTGAGACCTGGCGGGGGTGGCCGGACGGGAAGTCCCCGGCGGATATGTTTTTTTTTCGAACTTCGTGTACATGTAGACACAGTTCCTCGCTTCCTCTCTCGCTGGAAATACCGTGTACAAGTACACCAACTCGCTCTCCGAAATATCGTGCGGTTGCACGCGAACCCGCTCTCCCGAAATACCGTGTACGTGTAGACGAAATCTCATGCCGAACGGGGCAGGAACCGAGAGCGTTCAGAACCCTCTTGACTTCAAGTCCACTTGAAGAAATACAGTCCAAACCGAACGGGAGGACACCATGATCACGACGTCAACCACATTGGACGAGGCGTTCGAGCGCCTGAGTGCAGCGGGATTCGAACTGCCCAACGGTTTCATCAACCACGGCCCCATGGCTTGCGAAGTGCTGGCCGCCGTGGGCTGCGACGAGGCGATCGAGGGGTGGGCCTGGCGGTTTGCCCACACCGGCGGTACGGCCGTTGACCCGATGGCGCCGGTCGACTTCGAGTGGCCGTCGGAGCTGGGCAACTACCAGCGCCTGCCCGAATGGATCGGCTATTTCGAACGGTCGATCGCCGAGTTCGGATGGCCGACCGTCGTCGAGGTGTGGGTGCCGCGCCTGATGCCGGCCCTGTCGGTGGCCCTGTTCCACGCCGCCATCAGGACCGCGCACGCGGTGCGGGCCATCGACGCGGTCGACACCGAGCCCCGTAGGGCCGAGCTGGCCAGGGCGTTGGGCTATTGGGCCGCCCGGTTCGTGCCGGGAGAGCCGGCCGTCGAGGCCGATGTCGAGGGCGGTGACGTTCACCTCGCCGTGGTCGGGGCGGCAGCCGACGGCGCCCGACGGTACCTCACACACCCCAACATCTTGAACCTCCACGGGGTGACCGGGGCCATGGCCGTCGAGATCCTCGTCGGGCATATCACCGAGCCGTCCGCCATCGCCGGCCTGGCCCAGGTGCGCGCCGAGCACACGGCCCTCTTCGCGGGCACCAGCCCGACCGAGACTCCCGAGACGGCGGGCATCGACCCCGCCGACCTGATCGGCAACGCCGAGCAGAGCGGAGACCCCCACCAGGTCAAGTTGGTCGAGGCCTGCATGCGCGGTGCTCGGGCCACCGGCGATCCGGCATTCGCTGCGGCCGCAGAGACGGTCACCCGGGGTCGCTAGCCCGCCAGACAACCGAGGCGGCCCGAGCGGTCGGCGACAGGTCATCCCGCCGCGATGGCGGCGGCCCGCTCGGCCAGGGCGGGGGCGCGGAAGTGCCGGCACACCTCGTCGAAGGCGGGCGTGGGTCCCCGCCAGCGCAGCGCGTCCACATCGGCCAGCAGGCCCCGGTCGACCCGGAGGGTGGCGAGGGAGAGGAACAGCTCGGCGTGCTCTCGTTCGGCCGACAGGGTCGCAGCGAGCTTCGGTGCGCTTCGGACGGCCTGACGGACGCCCGGGTCCCAGTCTGCCGCGTCTTCCGGTATGGCCGAAAGGTGCCCATAGTGGGCGAGCACGAGGGCGGCCGACCGCTTGCCCCACCCGGCGAGGCCGGGGAACCCGTCGGCCGAGTCCCCCACCAGGGCCAGCCAGTCGGGGATGGAACGGGGCGCCACCCCGAACTTGGCCCACACGCCGTCCTCGTCGGTGACCACGTCCTTGCGCCGATCGAGCTGGACCACGCTCGTGCCGACTACGCACTGGGCCAGGTCCTTGTCGGGCGTACAGATGACCACCTGGTCGACGCCCGGGTCGTCGGCGGCTACGGCGGCACCCGAAGCCAACGCGTCATCGGCCTCGAGCTCGACCATGGGCCAGACGAAGACGCCGAGGGCGTCAAGGGCGGCTTCGAGCGGTTCGAACTGTGCTTTCAGCGGTTCCGGTACCCCGGAGCCGTCCTTGTAACCGGGCCACATGTCGTTGCGGAACGACTCGATCACGTGGTCGGTGGCCACGCCGAGATGGGTGGAACCACCCGAGAGCATCGAGAGGACAGACGTGACCACCCCATAGGTGGCGCCGACCTCGGTGCCGTCGTCGGCCGCCCGTGCGGGCTGGCCGAAGAACTGGCGGAACAGCTCGTAGGTTCCATCGACAAGATGCACACGCATGACGTTCTGCCCTCCGGTCCGCGAATCGGCACAATCATTCCACCTCGAGAGCCGAGCCGATCCCGGCACCGGCTTACGAGGGGACGGCGAGCACGTGGCGGCTCGGCGAACCGACCAGGGTGGGCCGGGGCCGGCTCCACTACTGTCCAGCCATGAGCTCCGATCCGGGTTTCGGCACAGGCGATGCGGAAACGACCATCTCGTTCCCGGACGGGTTCTTGTGGGGGGCGGCGACGGCCGCCCACCAGATAGAGGGCGGCAACGTCAACAATGACTGGTGGGACTGGGAGCATTCCCGCGCCACCCCGTGCGCCGACTCGAGCGGGGACGCCTGTGACTCGTGGCAGCGGTCCGACGAGGACGTGGCCCTCGTGGCCGGGCTCGGGTTGGGGGCCTATCGGTTTTCGCTCGAGTGGAGCCGCATCGAACCGGCCGAGGGCGAGTTCTCGATGGCGGCCCTCGACCACTACCGGCGCACGGCCGTCGCCTGCCGCAACCACGGCGTGGTGCCGGTGGTGACCTTCCACCACTACACCGTCCCCCGCTGGTTCGCTGCCCTGGGCGGGTTCGAGTCCGACCGGGCCCCTGCCCTCTTCGCCCGATTCGTCGAGCGGGCTACCGCCCACCTCGGCGATGTAGTCGGGATGGCATGCACCCTCAATGAACCGAACGTCCTCGCCCTCATGGGGTACCTGCTGGGGAAGTTCCCGCCGGGAGTGGAGGACTTCGAGCGCCATCACCGGGCAGTCCAGTCGGTCATCGCCTGCCATCACGGCGCGGTGGACGCGCTCAAGGCAGGACCCGGTGACTTCCCGGTGGGCCTGACCCTGTCCATGGCCGAGCTTCAGGCGGTCGAAGGCGGCGAGGAGGTGCGCGCCGCCGCCCAGGAAATTCTTGAGGACACCTTCTTGCGCGAGGTGGGGGGCGACGACTTCGTCGGGGTCCAGGGATACACGCGGATCCGCTTCGGCCCCGAAGGCCCACTCGACGAAACCGATGCGACCCGGACCACCCAGATGGGGTACGAGTTCTGGCCGGGCGTGGTCGAGCACACCGTGCGCCGAACGGCGGCGATGACCGGGTTGCCGGTGTACGTGACCGAGAGCGGGATCGGGACCGACGACGACGTCGAGCGGGTGGCCTACATGCACGAGGCACTGGTTGGGCTACACCGCTGCATCGCCGACGGCGTCGATCTACGCGGCTACTTCGCCTGGAGCCTGCTCGACAACTTCGAGTGGAACGACGGCTACCGGCCCACCTTCGGGCTGCACGCCGTCGACCGCACGACCTTCGAGCGGCGACCCAAGCCGAGCGCCGCCTGGTTCGGCGGCGTGGCCAGCACCAACCGGCTGAGCCCGCCGAAGTAGTCCGGCCGTGCCCATAGTCGCCCGCCGCGTCGACCGGCTCGACGTCGAGGTCCACCGGGATTCCGCGGCCATGGCCCGGGTCGCCGCCGACCGTGCCGCCGGTACCCTCCGGGCCGCGGTGAAGGAGCGGGGCGTGGCCCACGCCATGTTCGCCACCGGGAACTCCCAGCTCGACTTCGTCGATGCGCTGACCACGGCCACCCCCGGCGTGCCCTGGTCGAAGACGGTCGTCTTTCACATGGACGAGTACGTCGGTATCGGACCGGACCACCCGGCCGGCTTTCAACGGTGGATCCGGGAGCGGATCGTCGATCGCGTCCACCCCCGGTCGGCCTTCTACGTCGACGGGCTGGACGAACCGGACCGGTCGTGCCGGCACTACGCCGAACTCCTTCGGGCCCACCCCCTGGACCTGTGCTGCCTCGGCATCGGCGAGAACGGGCACCTGGCCTTCAACGACCCGCCGGTGGCCGACTTCGTGGACCCGCTGGACGTGAAGGAGGTCGACCTGGATGAGGCCTGTCGCACCCAGCAGGTCAACGAGGGCCACTTCGCCCACCTCGGCCTGGTCCCCGCCCGGGCGATCACGGTGACCATCCCGGCGCTCCTTCGGGCGGCCACCGTCCTGGCCGTCGTCCCCGAACACCGCAAGGCCGAGCCCGTACGGACCTCGCTCGTGGGCCCGGTGGCAACGGACTGCCCAGCCTCGGCGCTGCGGACCAAGGCCGGCGCCACGCTGTTCCTCGAACCGGGATCGGCGGCACGCCTCGAGTGGAGCTGAGCGGGCACCTCGGGTGCAGCTGAGCGGGCTCCTCGGCTGAGGGTGCGCCCTCAGGCGCCGGGACCGGAGGCGAGCCACCGCTCGAGGAACGGGTAGGCCAGGTCGCCGTGCCACTGGTGGTCACCCTCGAACACGTCATGGACGAGGGCGTCGGGAGCGCCGAGCGCCTCGTAGACGGGCCGGAGACGGGCCACCGACTCCGTCGCGGCGGCGAGCGGGAACAGCGGGTCGTCGGTGCCGGTCTCGATGAGGAGGGGGCGCGGGCTGACCAGGGCGCCCAGGTCCACGTGCTCGAGCTGGCCGAGCATGCCGGGCAGGACCTGGGACCCGCACATGTTGAACGGCATCTTGTGGGACTCGGCCCACGAGGAGAAATAGCCGCTCACCACGGCGGCCGTCACCCGGTCGTCTAGGGCGGCCAGGAACAGGGAGAGCGTGCCGCCGTAGGAGAGGCCGGCCACGCCGATGCGGGCCGGGTCGACCAGGGGGTGGTCCTCGAGGACGTCCAGGCACCGGGCCAGGTCCCACAGGTTCTGGGTCAGCGGGCTCCAGCCGGCCATGGTGGCGTGGACGAGGTTGGTGTCGCAGCGGTAGTGGTCGGGAGGCGACCAGTCGGCCCGTTCGCCGAAGCAGCGCAGGTCGGGAGCGAGGACCACGAAGCCCCGCTGCGCCAGTTGCCGGGCGTAGTCGCCGTTGGGCGCCTCGGTCGTGTCGAGTCCGCAGACGAGGGTCTTCCCCGGTCCGTGCCCGTGCACGGCCAGGACGGCGGCACCGGGTGCCTGGCGGTCGTCGGGCACCAGGAGGTAGGCGGGCACGGCCATGGTGTCCTCGGTGTCGAAGACGACCCGGTCCCGCCGGTAACCGTCCTCGGCCACGCGCTCGGTCACCTCGAGGTCGAGTGGCACCCGGCCAGGAGAGGGGCCGAGCAGGCCCTGGAGGCGGCTCCGGCGGCGGACCCGCCACTCCTCGAACCGATCGCCGACGCCCTCGGGAAGCGGGTCGACCTGCACGATCTGGTTGAGCCGGCTCACCCACTGGTACCACGGCGAGAAGTTCCGCCAGCGGCCCTCTGTCTCGTCTGTTGCCACGGCCGCTCCCTCCGCCCTGTCGCCGGCCACCGGCGAAGGCTCGACGGGGTCCCGACTCTACCGGGGACCGGAGGGCTCGGGCTGGGCGGCGGGCGACCCGGTTGTCGGCGACCGTCCGGGCGACGAGACTGTCGTCATGGCCGTCCGCGCCGAGCTCGACGTTCGTCCTCTCTCCCCGCTCATTGGGGCCGAGATCCACGGGGTCGACATCTCGCGCCCGCTGGGCGAGCACCTGGTGGGCGAGGTGCGCGCCACGCTCAACCGCTACCACGTGATCTTCTTCCGGGACCAGGACCTGACCCCCGAAGGCCAAGCCGACTTTGCCGCCCAGTTCGGCGACGTGACCGAGGCCCACCCGGTCCAGCCGTCGATCCCCTCCCACTCGCAGGTGCTGGCCATCGATGCTCAGGAGGGTGACCGGGCGTCGTGGTGGCACACCGACGTGACCTTCGTGGACACGCCTCCCCTGGGGTCGATCCTCCACCTGCGCGAGGTCCCCCCGGTCGGCGGTGACACCATGTGGACCAGCCTGCAGGACGCCTACGACCGCCTGGCCGAACCGGTGCGGACCATGTGTGACACCCTCATCGCCATCCATCACGACCCGTGGTTCGCGGCCGAGGTGGAGGAGAACGGCGGCTACACCTGGAACGGCGAGTTCCGCCCCAAGCTGACCCCGTCCATCCACCCGGTGGTCCGCACCCACCCCGAGAACGGCCGCCAGGGACTGTTCGTCAACGAGCACTTCACCACCCTCATCCTGGGCCTGTCGACCATCGAAAGCCGCGGCATCCTTGACATGCTGTACCGCCACTGCATCCAGCCCGAGGTGACATGCCGGTTCCGGTGGGAGCCGGGCTCGGTGGCGTTCTGGGACAACCGGGCCACCATGCACTACGCCCTGGACGACTTCGGCTCCGCCCGCCGCTACGGGCACCGCGTCACGCTGCGGGGCGACCGGCCCTTCGGCCCGGCCATGCCCCGGGCCTGAGCTCAGAACGACCCGGCTTCGCCTTCGCCCCCATCGGAGCCCTCGCCGAAGTCGAGGTCCACGAGCGTCTCGGCCACTCGATCGGCGTTGGCGGACCACCGGCGATAGCGCTCCACCACCTCGGGCGTCGGCACCGTGCCGGCGACAAAGGGGTTGAGGTCGTCGAGGGTGACCGGCCAGCCGATGGCCGACGCGGCCAGCAGCGCCGCACCGGCCGACGCGGCCTCGGCGCTGCGCCGGGTGGTCACCGCCTCCCCGGTCACGCCGGCCAGCACCTCCGCCCACAGCGGGTCGGTACTCCCCATGCCGGCCATCACCAGCCCGTCGGCGGGCCCGTCGCCATCGAGTCCCCGATCCCCGGAAAGCTCCCGGGCGGCGGCCAGGCACCGCCGGGCATCGGCGGCCACCGACTCGACTGCGGCCCGGGCCAGGTCGCCGGCATCGTGGGCGGAACCCAGGCCGACGAAGCCGGCGCGGGCACCGCCGCGCCACCACGGGGCCCGCGCACCGTC
>DATDHU010000107.1:0-9928 GCA_036521415.1 Acidimicrobiales bacterium | reverse complement strand
CGGAAGCGGCTGGGGGCACCGGGGGAGAGCACCGAGTGGGTCAACTGCGCATACGCGGCGAGCGAGGCGAACTCCAACATGGCCCCGAGGATCAGCCAGAGAAAATTGAGGTGGCTCAGCTGGTGGAACTCTTTGCGCGCGCTGGCCAGTTCGGGCAAGAGGATGTACTCGCCCACAAAGAACAAGATCACGACCATCAGGGTGATCTTCACGTTGCGGGGAATCCAGCGGCGTTTGGCCGGGGGCGCTTCCTCGGGGCCTGCCACGTCCATTGACCTCATGCTTGCACGTGAAGCTGCCATGCTGGTTGTATGGCCGAGGAGGGGGGGGACACCTGGCGTTCGAGGCTGTCCGGCAGTGCCGATCGACGCGGTGTCCAATTGGCCCCCGTCGTGCTGGGCACCCTGGTGGTGATCGGTCTCCTCGATCTCAACGCCGGCTTGTTGGTCGGTATCTGGGTGCTCCGGAAAATCCTCCTCTATGTCGTGGTGGCTTTCTTCTTCGCCCTGCTGCTCACCCCCGCCACGCGGTTCCTCAAGCGTCGTGGGATGTCGCACGGAGGCGCCACCACGATGGTCTTCCTGATCGGCCTCGTCGCCTTCGGCGGCTTGGTCTATCTCTTCGCTTCCCCGTTGGTCACGGCCGCCGTCCACTTCGGCCACCAGATCCCCGATCTCGTCAAAAACGCCCGGAAGGGTCGGGGGCCGCTCGGGCGGCTGGTGTTCCGGCTCCATCTGCAGAAGTACCTCTCCGAAGGATCATCGCAGATCACCAAGCAGGTGACCAAGGTGCTCAAGCCGGCCACCGCCTTCTCGGTCGGGGCGGCCGCCCTGTCCTCCCTCGTCACGGTGGCCACCATCGCCGTGCTGACGCTTTTCGCCATGCTCGAAGCGCCCCGCTTGTGGCGAGGGCTGCTCAACCTCTTCAGCCCGGCCACGTCGTTGCGTCTCGAGCGGGTCATCAATGAGTCCATTCGCTCGGTCACCGGCTACATGCTGGGGAATTTCCTGACCTCGGTGATTGCCGGCATCGTGGTGGGGGTCACTCTGGCCATCCTCGGCGTTCCCTTCGCCCTCCTCCTGGGCGTCTTCGTGGCCCTGGTCGACCTGCTGCCTCTGGTCGGCGGCCTCCTTGCTGGGGTGCCCGTCGTGATTATCGCGGCGATCCATTCGGTTCCGGCCGGCATCGTGATGCTGGTGGTGTTCCTGGCCTACCAGCAGGTCGAGAACCATATTCTCAACCCGATCATCATGAGCAAGACGGTCCGCCTGAACCCCTTCTGGGTCCTCCTGGCCGTCTTGATCGGCGCCACACTGGGGGGCCGCGTGGCTGCTGGGCTGGGGACCTTCGTCGGCGCGCTCATCGGAATACCCGTCGGTGGCGCCATCCAGGTGGTGGTGCGGGAGGTTCGTCGTGGGCCGGACCCGACCGAGGTCGTCCCAACGGGCGAGTTCTCCTGAGCAGGCCCATCTCCTAGAATGCCCAGCGTGCGCCCCCTGGTTGTCATTCCGACCTATAACGAGTCGGAGAACATCGTGCGGATGCTGCGTCGAGCGCTCGAGTCCCTGCCCGAAGCTGGGCTGCTGGTGGTCGACGATGGCAGTCCCGACGGGACGGGCGATCTGGTCCGGGCCGTGGCCGCCGAACGGCCCGACGTGCACCTCCTGGGCCGGCCGGCCAAAGCCGGATTGGGGAGCGCCTATCGGGCTGGATTCGCCTGGGGCCTCGAGCGGGGTTACGACGCCTTCGTGGAGATGGACGCCGACTTCTCCCACGACCCGGGTGCCCTGCGTTCCATCGTCGCACCCCTCGACCAAGGCTTCGATGTGTCGATCGGGTCGCGCTATGTCGCCGGTGGCTCCAGTCCGAAATGGGCCTGGCATCGCGAGCTGCTCTCGCGCGGCGGCAACCGCTATGCGACGCGAGTCCTCGGGCTGGGAGTGGCCGACGCCACGGCCGGTTTCCGCGCCTACTCGGCCCGCATCCTTCGCCTCCTCGACCTCGATACCGTCCGGGCCGAGGGCTACGGGTTCCAGATTGAGATGACCTACCGCGCCAAGCAGCATGGCGCGTCGATCACCGAAGTGCCGATCAGCTTCATCGACCGCGCGGCGGGCGAATCGAAGATGTCCTCATTCATTGTCTTCGAAGCCTTCGGTCTGGTGACCTGGTGGGCCATCAAGCGGGCCTGGCGGGGGCTTCGCCGCGGGCGATCCCATCCGGTCCCGACCACCTCGGGGGAGATGGGCGGCGGGTCCGATTCGGAGCCCGAACCAGCAGAGCCGGTCCGCCCGTGGTGACCACCGAACTCCCGACGGCTCGGATCCTGGTGGTGGATGATGAGCCCAACATCGCAGATCTCCTGTCGGCCGCCCTCACCTTTGAGGGCTATGACGTCGGGGTGGCCGCTACGGGTGCGGAAGCACTGGAGATGGTGCGCACGTACCGGCCGAATCTGGTCATGCTCGATGTGATGCTCCCCGACTTGGACGGCAACGAGGTGTGCCGGCGCCTGCGCCAGCAGGGTGAGCAGATGCCGATCGTCTTCCTGACGGCGCGCGACACCACCGAGGACAAGGTGGAGGGGTTGGCGATGGGGGACGACTACGTCACCAAGCCCTTCAGCATCGATGAACTGATGGCCCGGGTGGGCGCCGTCTTGCGACGGGCCCGAGAAGTGTTGGCCGCCGACTCGTCCATCCTCACCTTCGCTGACCTGACCATGCACATCGACACGCACGAGGTGTGGCGCCGGGAACGCCCCATCGAGTTGACCGCCACCGAGTTCAACCTCTTGCGGTACTTGCTCGAGAACGCCCGCCGCGTGATGTCCAAATCCGAGATTCTCGACAACGTGTGGGACTACGGCTTCAATGGTGACGCCAACATCGTCGAGACCTACATCAGTTACCTGCGCAAGAAGGTCGACGAAAACGAAGCACCGCTCATCCACACCATCCGGCGTGTGGGCTACACCCTCCGTCTGCCCCGAGAGCCGTGAACCTGCACCGGCGGCTGGTGGCGGTCATGGCCATCCTGCTGGTCGTCGGTCTCGGAGTGGCCGACTTCGTCACGTACGCCTCGGTCAGGTCCTTCCTCTACGGTCGGGCGGACGCCGAACTCTCCTCATCCGAATTGGTGGCGGCTGACTACTTGAGTGATGCCGCCGCCCACCACAAACCGGTGACGGCGTCGTATCTTTCTCACCGGGTCTCACCGGATCTCTACCTCCTGGTCGTCGATGCGCGGGGGCGGACGATCTTGAGCCGCCCTTCGGGCTCGCCCGACCGACCCGATCCCAAGCCAACGCTATTGTCCACCATCCCGGTGGAAGGGCCCGTCCCGCTCACCAACCCGCATTTCGGCCGCCACGCCGGCACGTACAGACCCGACCCCGCCGCCGTCGTCGTCGGCGGCCAGGGCGATCCGGACGGGCAGTACCGAGCGGTGGCCGAGGCGGTGCCCCAGGGCACCTTGATCGCAGCCCTGTCCCTGAACCCGACCAACGACACCCTCGGATCGCTGCGCCGCATCGAGTTGCTGGCCAGCCTGGCCGTGGTGGTGTCGATGGGCGTGCTCGCCCTCTGGCTGGTGCGCCGAGGCCTGCGCCCGCTGGCCGACATGGCCCAGACGGCCGACGCCATCGCCTCGGGGGACCTGGCCCGCCGGGTGCCCGAGGGGTCGACCGACACCGAAGTGGGTCGCCTCGGTGTGGCCCTCAACGAGATGCTGACGCAGATCGAGGGTGCGTTCGACGTCAAGTCGGCTTCCGAGGAGAGGCTCCGCCAATTCGTGGCCGACGCCTCGCATGAACTTCGTACGCCGCTGACGTCGATCCGGGGCTACGCCGAATTGCTCCGACGCGGTGGCTTCTCGGACGAAGCCAGTCGCGGTAGGGCGCTGCTGCGGATCGAGGACGAGGCCACCCGGATGGGAGGTCTGGTCGAAGACCTCCTTTTGTTGGCCGAGCTTGACCGGGGCCGGCCGCTCCGGGCGGAGCCGGTCGATCTGGGTCGCCTTTGCGCCGACGTCGTCGAAGACACCGACGCGCTCGTTCACGACCACCTGCTCTCGCTCGACCTCGGGGCTGCACCGGTGATGGTCCTGGGAGATCCCGAACGCCTGGCCCAGGTCGCCCACAATCTGGTGCGCAACGCGTTGGCCCACACGCCCGCCGGCACCACCGTGACGGTCTCGGTCGGGGTCGAGGGCAAGGCCGGCGACGCCATGGGTTTCCTCCGGGTCAGCGATTCCGGACCGGGCATCGACTCGCTGCAAGCCGCCAGGATCTTCGATCGCTTCTACCGGGGCGATCCGGCGCGCGCCGGCGCCGGTACGGGCCTCGGCCTGGCCATCGTGCGAGCCATCGCCGAGGCCTTGGACGGTTCGGCCCGGGTCGAGCCCTCACCCGCCGGCGGGGCGTCGTTCGTGGTCGCGTTGCCGCTCAGCCCGACGCCGGCGTCCTCCGGACCCGCGGCACCCACCTCGACCACGCCCGCCCAACGGGTCCGCCTACCGCAGGCACACTGAGCCACCGGGCACCACCGATTCGAGGACGGACCCCAGCTTGACGTTGACCTCGTCCGCTTCGGCGTCGGGGTCTGAGTCCGCCAACACCCCCGATCCCGCGTGCAGCGTGACGGTGGCCCCGTCGGGGTGCAGTCGGGCACTGCGGATGCCGATCATCCATTCACCGTCACCGTGGGCGTCGGCCCAGCCGATCGGTCCGGCCCAGTGTCCGCGCGGCACCGGCTCGAGCGCGGCCATGGTGCGCAAGGCCAGATCCCGTGGCGTGCCACCCACCGCCGGGGTCGGATGCAGCCGGTGGAGGAGCTCGAGGATGGCCGGGGCGGGTTCGCTGAGCTCTCCCTCGATGCGGGTGCCCAAATGGGCCACGTCGCGAAAGGTCACCAGCGTGGGCGACGTCGGAACGGCCAGGGAGTCGCAGAGCGGCCGCAGAGTCTCGGCGATGCCGTCGACGACGTATCGATGCTCGGCCTGATCTTTGGGTGACGCCGCCAATCGTCCCTGGGCGTCAGCATCGGACCGGGCGGTGTCACCGCGGGCGATGGTGCCGGCCAGCGGGTGACAGCTGATGTGGCGCCCGGATCGGGCGATCAGGAGCTCGGGCGAGGCGCCGAAGAAGGTGCCCTCGGGTACCGGGAGGGAGAAGATCGTGCAGTTGGGCTCGTGGGACCGCAGTCGGCGCAACACCGAGGAGAGGGGAAGCGGTCCGTCGAGATGGGCCGTGACGGTTCGGGACAGGACGACCTTTCGCAACTCTGCTCCGGGCGCCCGCATGATGTCTGCCGCTCGTTGGACCATGGCGGCGTGGTCGGCGGTCGGCAGCGGGGTCTCCAAGGCGCTGATGTGCACATCGGCCAGCTGACTCCCGTCGGGCGAGGTGCCGTACTGCCAGATGACCGAATCGAAGAGCTCGTCGGTGGTGGGCAGCGGCTGATCGGTCGGGCCGATCGCGGTGGCCCAGCGGTGAGTCTCCCCGTCGGCATCCCGACCGATACCCATCGTGAAGCGGGGGATGATCAAGTGGCCTTCCAACATCCGGTCGAAGGGGAGTGCCCCGAGAGCCACCACGCCCGACCCGGTCCGGGACACGGCATCGTCGCAAGGAATGGCGGCCAGCAACGCCGTCGCCTCGTGCGTTCGGACCAGGGCTGCGGTTCCCCAGCCGACCAACGTCAAACCGGGCCGATCGAACAGGACGGTCGGGCTCCCGTCGAACTGCAGGGCATCGGGACCGTACTCCAGGGGCACCGTCCGCGCGTGAAGGTCCGGAGCGGCGGTCATCCGACCGGCAGTCCGCGGCGGGTGGCGATCAGGAGCTGGCTCAGGCCTCCGGCCAATGGGCGGATGCCGACGGCCGAATAGCCCGCCCCGATGAGCAGGTGACGCAGCTCGTGTGCAGCTGGCAGGTACGCCGTCGAGCGCGGGAGGTACTCGTAGGCCTGGCGATCCGACAACGCGCCTCCGAGGACCGGAACGACTTTTTCGAACCAGACGTGATAGCCCGCCCGCAACACGGGCGAGGCCGGCTTATCGATTTCGAGCATGGCCACCCGTCCCCCGGGTCGGAGGACCCGCGCCGTTTCGGCCAGGGCGCCCGCCAGATCGGAGAAGTTGCGCAGCGCGTAGCCGCATACCAACCCGTCGAACGTGCTGTCGGGAAACGGGAGTTGGCTGCAGTCGGCCTGGACCAGGGGAGCACCCGTACCGTTGGCGGCCAGCATGCCAGCGCTGAGGTCGACCCCGATGACCCGGTGGCCCTGGCTCATGGCCAGCCTGGTCAGGTCACCCGTGCCGCACGCCACGTCCAGCACGAGGGAGTTGGCCGGCAGGCCCAGTGCACCGACGGTGGTCCGCCGCCACGACCGGTCGAGCCCGAACGTCATCAGGCGATTGACCAGGTCGTAGCGAGGGGCGATGGCGTCGAACATGGAGCGGACGCGGGCCGTCTTTTCCTCGCCCTGGGGCAAGGGCGTCGCCGTCACGCTCAGCGGTAGTAGCGATAGACCACTTGGGCCACGCAGGCCGGCTTGGGCGCGTCACGGACCTCCATGACCAGATCGAAGGTCACCTGCACGCCGCCCTCGACGTCGTCGACCCCGCCCACGGTGACACCCATGCGGAGGTCGCTGCCGACCGGGACGGGCGAGGGGAAGCGGACCTTGTTGGCGCCGTAGTTGACACCGAACTTCATGTTGTCGACCCGGATGACCTTGTTCAACAGCACTGGCGCCAGGGACAGGGTCAGGTAGCCGTGGGCGATGGCAACGCCGAACGGCCCGCTCTTGGCCCGTTCGGGGTCCACATGGATCCACTGATGGTCGTCGGTCGCGTCGGCGAACAGGTTCACCCGCTCCTGAGTCACGGTCTGCCACTCCGTATAGCCGAGCTGTTGCCCGACCAGGTCGTGGAAGGCGTCGACCCCGTCGACAATGGTGCTCATGGTGCGCTCCTCGCTGGGTAAAGGGGGGATATCCGGGCCATCGCACCCTACCGTTGCTGAAAAGGCTGGCCCTCATCCGCCCTGTGTGCGGCCCAGCCAGGCCTTGATCAATTCTGCAAGGGTTTGTTTCGTCTCGCCCGGGCCTTGGCTTTCTCCGACGCCAACCTTCGTTCCCGGTCCAGCCGGCCCTTACTCGGGGGTTTGAGTGGCGGGTCCCACGTCCATCGTCCCGGGCCACCGCCGAGCATCCAGCCGCCGTTGGTCTTCATGTCGTGGTGCGGGGCACACAAACGGGCCAGATTGGCCAGTTCGGTCGGGCCCTCTTTGACGAAGTCGATCATGAAATGGTCCCGCTCGATGCCGAATCGCTTGCCACACCCCGGCACGACGCAGGCGCGGTCTCGCACCAAGAGAGCGGTGTTGATCCGGTCACGAACCGCTCGCGTCGTTCCGGTGACCGTGGCAATGTCGACCCCGTCCTTGACGACGAACTGCAGGCCGGCGTCGCTGATGAGCTCGGTGGCTGCTTCGACGCTGACCGGCCCGATGCCCTCTATCTCACACAGCTCGCCTCCTATGGCGGTGCCTCGCTTGAGTGCCTCGGCGTCAATGATGACGACAGCCCGGTCCCGAGCGCCCGTACGATCCGGCCCGGGCCGTGTCCCGGCCATCAGGTCAATGAAGGCGTCGAGACGATGGGCATCGAAGGACTCGCCACCGGCGGCCCCAGCGGCCTTCCAGCGCGCTTTGGCGTCAGCTTCGAGGCGGGGGCACACCCTGGCCCACACCACCTCATCACACAGGAATTCGCCCCGGATGCCACCGTTCTCGTCCTGATGCCAGCGGAAGTGCCGACCGGCGTGAACTCGGACCCGCCGCGCCCGATCGCACTCGGCAGAGCGTGCCTCGGCGCGCTGGCGGGAGGCCGCGGCGCTGAGCTCCCGGTGGCTGGCCCCTCCCTTGATCAGGGGGAGCAATGTGGCTGCCGCCTGCGGAGCCACCGCCGCGGCGTCGGTCACGATCTTGAGCTGGGCGGCTGAGAGATCACCGCTTCGCACCGCTTCCGCCAACTCGGGCGACTCCGCCGCTCGCTCGGCCGCGACCAGGCGGCCTTTAGCCGCACCGGCGGGTGAGCCCGAGACTGCGCCCAGCCAGTCCGGCGCCGTCGCATATCCCCGCTTGGTGAAGGAACCGGTGTTGATGACCCGGGGAGCGAAGAGCGCAATTCCAGAATCGACCGCCCGCTCGGCTTCGCCCAGCAGGGCGACCAACGAGAGGGCTTCGTCACCCGAGACCGACGACGGCACCGTCGAACGCACCACCCGCTGAATGGTGCGGACTGCCCCTTCGAGTTCGTGGTGCATTGAGGCTGCCGGCACGATGCCAACGCTACGCCGGGGCTGTGACAGCACTGGGGGCTCGGGACCCGGATTCGGGACTCGCACTCAGGACCGGGACTCGGGCGGGAGGCGCATCCAGCAACCGGAATCCGGAGTCCAAGAGTCGACCTCGAATGCGACGCTGACCCAGCGCGCTGGGACCTTCACTACGCTGATCCGAGTGGAAGACGATCCCCTCCATCAGCACCGGGACATACGGGGTGGCGGTGCTCGCGCCGCCATCTTCGGGGTCAGCGACGGGCTGGTCACCAACGTGTCGCTGGTCCTGGGCATCGCCGGAGCCAGTCCGGGCCCCGGGATCGTCCGCCTGGCCGGCGTGGCCGGGCTGGTGGCTGGATCCTTCTCCATGGCGGCGGGGGAGTACCTCTCCATGAGTGCCCAACGCGAGTTGCTCGAGCGAGAGATCGACGTGGAGCGCAAGGCGCTGAAGAAGAGCCCCGAAGGGGAGACCAAAGAATTGCGCGGGATGTATGTGAAACGGGGCATCGACCCGACCGTGGCCTCCGACATGGCGAACGAGGTCATGGCGGACCCGCAGCTGGCGCTCGAGACCCACGCCCGCGAGGAGTTGGGTATCGACCCCGAGCAGTTGGGCTCGCCGATCCAGGCGGCGCTGGCTTCGTTCTTCACCTTCGCCCTGGGCGCATTCATCCCACTGCTGCCCTGGCTCATCACCAGTGGCACCGCCGCCATCGTCGGCTCGATCGTGCTGGGGGCCTTGGCCTCCATTGCCGTGGGCGCGGTGTTGGCGGCCTATACCGAACGTTCCTACGTGCGATCCGCCCTCCGGCAACTCGTCATCACGGCGGTGGCTTCCGGCGTCACCTTTGGGGTGGGCCGGGCTATCGGGACCGGTATCGGGACCGCCTGATCGGCACGACGATCAGCTGGCGGATCGGAGGTATGACCGGTCAATGTGGTCGACGGTGAAGCCCAACGATCCGTAGAGGGCCACGGCCGTCGTGTTGGATGCGTCCGTGTAGAGCATGCCGACCGACAGCCCCTGCCCCGAGAGCCACTGCAGGCCGGCGACGGTCAGCGCTCGCCCCCAGCCTTGGCCGTGCCGGGCGGGGTCCACCGAGATGACGTAGATCTCTCCCAGGACCGGAGTGTGATGCCGGTGGACTTTGGTCCAGCACGAGCCGATGAGTCCCCGCCCTTCGGTGTTCGGGTCCGGGGCCAGCAAGAACCCGTGGGGATCGAACCACTCCAATTGTTCCCGGTCGCGCAGTTTCTCCAGCGTCCAGTTGCCCTGCTCTGGATGGCCGGCGAAGGCGCGATTGTTGACGGAGAGCCACATCTCGTCGTCCTGGCCGACCACGAAGGATCGCGTCTCGACCGGCCGGGTGGCGGCCACGATGTCGACAGCCAACGGCAGGGGGACCCGCATCTGGAGTACGTCGCGCTCGGGTCGGAACCCGAGCGGGGCCACGTCCTCGTCGTCGTCGCGGCTGGCCAGCATGATCCAGAGGCGGACCGGTGCCGATGTGTGTGCCAGTGCCTCGGCGATGAGGGTGGTGCGGAGATCGCCTCCCCGGTGGGCGGGGTCGATGGCGAGATG
>DATDHU010000106.1:0-3282 GCA_036521415.1 Acidimicrobiales bacterium | reverse complement strand
AGGGAATGTCATTCGGGGTGAACCCGTCCTTGCGGACGTCCAGGATCATCTCCCCTCCACCGAGGAACGGCTCCATATCGTCCAGCAGTTCTTCGCGCCCCCACAGCACCCCGATGCCGGTGGGCCCGAGCATCTTGTGTGCACTGAAGGCCAGGAAGTCGGCTCCGAGGGAGCTCACGTCGGTCGGCAGGTGGGGGACGGATTGGGCGCCGTCAGCCACCACCACCGCGCCGGCGCCATGTGCCACCGCGGCGATGTCAGACACCGGATTGAGCGTCCCGAGCACGTTGGACATGCAGGTGACCCCCACCAGCTTGGCTCCCTCGACCAATCGCTCGAGGTCGTCGAGCACCAGCCGGCCTTCGTCGTCGACCGGGATCCACCGAATGGTGAGGTCCCGCTCGGCGGCCAGGATGTGCCAGGGGACGATGTTGGCGTGGTGCTCCATCTCGGTGAGAACGATCGTGTCGCCGGAGCGCAGATGGGCCCGCCCCCAGCTGTGGGCCACCAGGTTGAGTCCCTCAGTGGCGTTCTTGGTGAACACGACCTCCCGCCGCGGATTGGGTGCCCCGATGAAGGTCCCCACGTTGTACCGGGCCGCCTCGAAACGGCGGGTGGCCTCCTCGGCGATCGAGTAGACACCGCGATGCACGTTGGCATGGGTCGTCTCGTCGTACTCGCGCATGGCGTCGAGCACTTGGACCGGCCGTTGGGCAGAGGCGGCCGAGTCGAGATAGGTGATGGGATGGCCGTTCACCTCACGCGCCAGCAGCGGGAAGTCCTTCCGCAGCCGGGCGACGTCCAGATCCGGGGTCACCGCGGTCTTCAGGTTCGCCATGTGTCGTACCCTTCGGTCTCGAGCGTCTTGGCCAGCTCCGGTCCACCCCGGGCCACGATGACCCCGTCGACGAGCACGTGCACCCGATCGGCAGCCAGCTCCTCGAGCATGCGCTGGTAGTGGCTGATGACCAGGACGCCCAGCTCCGGACGGGCCTCCCGGACGGTGTGGATCCCGCGGGCCACCGCCCGGAGGGCATCAACGTCGAGACCCGAGTCCGTCTCGTCCAGGACGGCCAGCTGCGGCTCGAGGATGGCCATCTGCAGGATCTCGTTACGCTTCTTCTCCCCGCCGGAGAACCCGTCGTTGAGATGGCGGTCGCCGAAGGCCGGGTCCATGCCCAGCTTCTCCATCCACTCCACCATGAGCAGCCGTATCTCGAGCGCGGACATGTCCATGCCCCGGCGGGCAGACAACGCCTGTCGCAGGAATTGGATGACGGGCACGCCGGCGATCGACTCGGGCTCCTGGAAGGCCAGGAAGATCCCGGCCTTACCCCGCACGTCGGTCGGCCAGGACGTGATGTCCTGGCCCTCGAAGCGGAGCGTCCCGGCGGTGATCTCATAGGTGGGGTCGCCGAGCAGGACTTTGGCCAACGTGGACTTCCCCGAGCCGTTCGGGCCCATGAGCGCATGGATCTCGCCGGGAAGGACGGTCAGGTCGATCCCCTTCAGGATGGGCGCGCCCTCGACCGACACGTGGAGGTCGATGATCTCGAGCAGGGGAGCCACATCAGAGATCTTAGCCGGAATCCGTACTTTCTCCTATGAGAATAGGGCTAATAGAAACGACCAGGGAGACGGGCTGGGATTACTCATGTCACCAGGTCAGCCGGTACCGTACCCCCATGGCCGATCCGTGGAATTTCGACGGCCCGGTGGCCAAGCTCGGGGCCAGCACCGACGCCGTGACCCTGGTCGACGAATCGACCTTCGCCATCAGCACCAACGCCGGCGACATGTCCCCCCGCGCCCCCCATGGGCTCTTCGTCCGGGACACCCGCATCCTCTCCAGGTTCGAGATCCTGATCAACGGGGCCCCGACCGAGCCCCTGGCGGCGGTGAACGACGACCCGTTTTCGGCCACGTTCGTGTCCCGTTGCCTGCCCACCACCGGCCGGGCCGACTCGACCCTCATGGTCTTCCGGGGCCGGTACGTCGGCCAGGGCATGCGCGAGGACCTGCGCATCAGGAATTTCGGCAGTGAGCCGGCGCTCTGCACCGTCGAGGTGCTCATCGGGTGCGACTTCGCCGACCTGTTCGCGGTGAAGGAGGGGAGGGTGGGAAGTCAACCGGCCACCGGTGAGCTGTCCACCACGGTGTCGCCGGTCCGGGCGGGGCCCTCGCCGGAGGCGCCGGCATCCGGGGAAGTGGTGGTCGACCCGAACCGCGCCCCACCGCCCGAGCGCGCTGGCGCGCCCGCCGTCGTCACCTACTCCTACCGCCGGGGCGGGGTGGACCGGGGCGTCGAGATCCGCTTTCACGATCCGGCCCGGTTGAGCGCCGACCTGGCCACCTTCGAGGTGATCGTCCCACCCCGGGGCCAATGGTCGACCTGTATCGAGATCGGGCCGGTGTTCGACGGGTCGGCCATCGACCCGAGGTATCGGTGCGGCGAACCCGTGGAGCGGGCCACGCCCAGCGAGCGGCTCGAGCAGTGGCGCCGCCGGGTCCCCCACGTCGAGACCAGCCACCCCGGGCTGGCCGAGGTGGTCGCCCGCAGCGCCGAGGACCTCGGGGCCCTGCGCATCTTCGACCCGGACTACCCCGAGCGGGTGGTGGTGGCGGCGGGCGCCCCCTGGTTCATGACCGTGTTCGGGCGCGACTCCCTTCTCACCGCCTGGATGGCGCTGCTCGTCGACCCCGACCTGGCTCGGGGCGTCCTCCAGACCCTGGCGCGGTTCCAAGGCAAGGAAGTGGACCCGCGTCACGAGGAGGAGCCCGGCCGGATCCTCCACGAGATGCGATTCGGCGACGCGGCCTCGCTCTCGCTCGGGGGTGGAAGCATCTACTACGGCACGGCCGATGCCACCCCGCTCTTCGTCATGCTGCTCGGGGAGATGCGTCGGTGGGGTGTGGCCCGCGAGATGGTCGACGAGCTCCTCCCCAACGCGGCCCGAGCCATCGAATGGATCGAGCAGTTCGGCGACGCCGATGGCGACGGCTATGTGGAGTACAAGCGTTCGACCGACCGCGGCTTGGCCAACCAGGGCTGGAAGGACAGCTGGGACGGCATCCGCTACGGGGACGGACGCATTGCCGACGCCCCCATCGCCCTCTGCGAGGTCCAGGCCTACACCTACGGCGCCTACCTGGCCAGCGCCCACTTTGCCTTCGAGGTGGGCGACACCGCCACCTACGACCGGTTCCGGGCCAAGGCCACGCAGCTGAAGGCGGCCTTCAACCGCGATTTCTGGCTCGAGGAGAAAGGCTGGTTCGCGGTGG
>DATDHU010000105.1:0-4975 GCA_036521415.1 Acidimicrobiales bacterium | reverse complement strand
CCGCTCCTTCATGGGGATGATGCCGTTGTCGGTGATCTTGATGTGCTCGGGGCAGACCTCGGTGCAGCACTTGGTGATGTTGCACTTGCCCAGGCCCTGCTCGTTTTGGAGCAACTGGCGCCGGTCGTTGGTGTCGAGAGGGTGCATCTCCAGCTCGGCCGACCGGATGAAGAACCGTGGGCCGGCATAGGCGGTCTTGTTTTCCTCGTGGTCCCGGATGACGTGGCAGACGTCCTGGCACAAGAAGCACTCGATGCACTTGCGGAACTCCTGGCTCCGTTCGACGTCCATCTGCTGCATCCGGTAGCCCCCCGCCTTGACCTCGTCCTCTGTCTTGGCCCGGGGGGCGAACGGCGGGATTCTCTTGGCTGCCTCGTAGTTGTAGGAGACGTCGGTCACCAGGTCCCGCAGGATGGGGAACGTCCTCAGCGGGGCGACGGTGACCGCCTCGCCCTCCGGCAGGGTGTCCATCCGGGTCATGCACATGAGAGCGGGCCTGCCGTTGATCTCGGCCGAGCACGACCCGCACTTGCCTGCCTTGCAGTTCCAGCGGCAGGCCAGGTCGGGGGCGTGGACGGCCTGGACCCGGTGGATCACGTCCAGGACCACCTCGCCTTCTTGGGCCGGGAGCTCGTAGGTCTGGAAATCGCCGCCGTCGGCATCCCCGCGCCACAGGTGCATGGTCACGTCACCACTGTCCTGTACGGGCTCCACCGGGTCGGAGGGGGCAGGGGCGGTCGAGGGCAGCCCGCCATGCTCGTGGTCGCCGACGTCGCCGCCGGTGGCGTCCGCCGGAGTCTCGGGCTCGCCCGACTCCTCGGTCAGGGTTTCGTCAGCCATCAGTGCGCCTCCTCGAACATGGCCGCGAGCTCGTCGGGCATCACCGGCAACGGCTCGGGGTCGATGGTGATGCTGCGAACCGGCGGGACGCCGCCGGGCCCGCCGTGACTCTCGGCGTCGGCCGGGATGCGCTGGACGAAGTTGACCTTGCCCAGTTCCGGGTCGGGCAGCGGGTAGTCGTCCCGGGTGTGACCGCCCCGGCTCTCCTTGCGGTTCAGCGCCCCCTGGGCCACCGTGCGGGACACGGTCAACATGGCGGGTAGGTCGGTGGCCAGATTCCAGCCCGGGTTGTAGGGGCGGCCACCGCCGATGCTGATGTTGGAGGCGCGCTCCTCGAGCTCCTCGATCTTGCCCAGGGCCTCTTTCAGCTCGGCGTCGGTCCTGATGATCCCGACCAGGCTCTGCATGGTCCGCTGGAGGTCGTGATGCACGTCGTAGGGGTTCTCCCCCGCCTCCCGGTCGAAGGGAGCCTGGGCGGCGGTTATGGCCTCGTCCACCTCGGCTTCGTCGACCGACGGGGCCCCGCTCCGCCCAGCGGCGTACTCGGCTGCGCCCAGCCCGGCCCGCCGACCGAAGACCAAGAGGTCCGACAGCGAGTTCCCGCCCAGCCGGTTGGCGCCGTGCATGCCGCCGGCGACCTCGCCCGCGGCGAACAGGCCCAGTGTGGTGGCCGCGGCCGAGTCGGCCTCCACCCGGACGCCACCCATGACGTAGTGGCAGGTCGGGCCCACCTCCATGGCCTCGGTGGTGATGTCCACCCCGGCCAGCTCCTTGAACTGGTGGTACATCGACGGGAGCCGGCGCCGGATGTACTCGGGGCTCCGGCGGGTGGCGATGTCGAGGAAGACGCCACCGTGCGGGCTCCCCCGGCCGGCCTTCACCTCGGTGTTAATCGACCGGGCGACTTCGTCGCGGGGGAGCAGCTCGGGTGTACGCCGGCCGAGGGAGTGGTCCTCGTACCAG
This sequence comes from Acidimicrobiales bacterium, assembly GCA_036521415.1. Classification (GTDB taxonomy): domain Bacteria; phylum Actinomycetota; class Acidimicrobiia; order Acidimicrobiales; family RAAP-2; genus DASXMT01. The sequence goes on along the minus strand of DATDHU010000105.1, from coordinate 3,172 downwards.
CGGTCCGCCTCCTCCTCGGTGTCCGCCGTCTCGGCCGCGAACATCTCGGGGATGTAGTTGAACATGAAGCGCGTGCCCTCCGAGTTCCTGAGCACGCCGCCGTCGCCCCGGACCCCCTCGGTGACCAGGATGCCCCTGACCGACAGGGGCCACACCATCCCAGTCGGGTGGAACTGCACCGACTCCATGTCGATGAGGTCGGCCCCGGCCCACAGGGCCATGGCGTGGCCGTCTCCGGTCGACTCCCACGAATTCGAGGTGTACATCCAGCTCTTGCCGATGCTCCCGGTGGCCAGCACCACCGCCTTGGCCTTGAAGACCACGAACTCGCCACTGGGACGCCAGTACCCGACCAGTCCCGAGACGGTGCCGTCGCTGTCCCGGAGCAGTCGGAGGACCTTCAGCTCCATGAACACCTCGATGCCGTCGGTCACCGCCTTTTGCTGCAGGGTGCGGATGAGCTCCAGTCCGGTGCGGTCGCCCACGTGGGCCAGGCGGGCGAAGCGGTGGCCGCCGAAGTCCCGCTGGAGGATCAGTCCGTCCTTGGTCCGGTCGAAGAGCGCCCCCCACTCCTCGAGCTCGCGGACCCGGTCTGGAGCCTCCTGGGCGTGGAGCTGGGCCATCCGCCAGTTGTTGAGCATCTTGCCGCCGCGCATGGTGTCCCGGAAATGGACCTGCCAGCTGTCCTCGGAGTAGACGTTCCCGAGGGCGGCGGCTACGCCGCCCTCGGCCATGACCGTGTGGGCCTTGCCCAACAGTGACTTGCACACCAGCGCGGTGCGCAGCCCCTTCGCCTTGGCCTCGATGGCGGCCCGGAGCCCGGCGCCGCCGGCGCCGATGACGATGACGTCGAATTGGTGGGTTTCGTACTCTGCCATGTCGTCAGTCCCTCTAGAAGTGGAAGCCGGCATCATGGATGGTGCCACTGGCCACGAGGCGCACGTAGAGGTCGGTCAGGGCCACGAACACCAGGCTCATCCAGGCGAACAGCATGTGCCGGGCGTTGAGCGGGGTGAGGGCCTTCCAGATCTTGTGCCTGATCGGGGACTTGGAGAACTGCTTCACCCCGCCGCCGCAGAGGTGTCGGCAGGAATGGCAGCTGAGCGAGTACAGCCACAAGAGGGCGGCGTTGATGGCCAGGACGACGGTGCCCACGCTAATGCCGATGCCCTGGCCCGGCTGCTGGAAGGCCACGACGACGTCGATGGTCAGGATCACGTTGAACACGAGGCCGGCGAAGAAGAAGTAGCGGTGGATGTTCTGGAAGAGGAGCGGGAAGCGCGACTCGCCGGAGTACGAGTCGTGGGCGTCGGCCACCGAGCACGACGGCGGCGACAGCCAGAAGGACCGGTAGTAGGCCTTCCGGTAGTAGTAGCAGGTGAGCCGGAAGCCCAGCGGGAAGATGAGGATCAGGAGCGCCGGGGAGACGGTCCACCAGGTGATGATGGTCCCCGGATGGCTGCCGGGGACGCAACTGGCCGTGAGGCAGGGTGAGTAGAACGGCGAGATCAGGTTCCGGTGGAAGGCGGCGCCGGCGAAGTAGTCCTTGTTCGAGAACGCAGCCCACGTGGCATAGCCCACGAAGGCGGTGAGCACGGTGGCGGTAACCACGGGCAGGACCCACCAGGTGTCCCTGCGCAGGGTGGGGACGGGCGGGCCGCCGCGGACCCCTCCCAGGACCACCGGGGTAACTGTTGCGTCCTCCAACGTGGTCAAGCCGAGCCTCCCTCTATTGGCCCGCGAAGGCCTGGAATTCCGCGCGAGCCATAGGGCCCGGAGCGCTGACGGTGCATCATCTTTCCACTCCGCCGGGGGTGCTGTGAAACTGCCCCCCCGTCGGAACGGCAGCGGGTGTGAAACTGCCCCGCTGCCGGAGGGGCGGCCGGTGAGCACCTGTGCTGCAACCTGGCGCGGAACGAGACGCCCCTGGGCACGCGTAGGCTCGTCAGTCATGACCCCGCCCGAGTTCACCGAAGCCGCTGATCTCACCGAGACGCCTGCCGGCCCTCCCCCGGATATCATCACGTTGGGCCAGCTCAGAGCGTCGGGCTGGCAGCCCTCGACGGTTGCCGCTGAGATCAGGCGCAATGCCGCCGCCCGAATCGCCGCCGGTGAGCCCCTGGTCCGGGGCGTCCTGGGCTTCGACGACACCGTGTTGCCCCAGCTCGAGAACGCCGTCCTCGCCGGCCACGACATCATCTTGCTGGGGGAGCGGGGACAGGCCAAGACCCGGCTGATCCGCTCCCTGGTCGCCCTGCTCGACGAGTGGCTGCCCATCGTCGCCCACTCCGAGATCAACGACGACCCCTTCGCCCCCGTCTCCCGCTACGCCAGGGACCTGGTGGCCGAGCAAGGCGACGAGACGCCCGTCTCCTGGGTACCGCGGCGTGACCGCTACGGCGAGAAGCTGGCCACGCCGGACACCTCGATCGCCGACCTCATCGGCGAGGTTGATCCGATCCGGGTGGCCGAGGGCCGGTACCTCTCCGACGAGCTGACCATCCACTACGGGCTGGTCCCCCGGCTCAACCGCGGCATCTTCGCCGTGAACGAGCTCCCCGACCTGGCCGAGCGGATCCAGGTCGGGCTGCTCAACGTGCTCGAGGAACGCGACGTCCAGATCAGGGGCCATCGGGTCCGCCTCCCCTTGGACATCATGCTGGTGGCCACGGCCAACCCCGAGGACTACACCAACCGAGGCCGGATCATCACCCCGTTGAAGGACCGCTTCGGCGCACAGATCCGGACCCACTACCCGCCCGACGCCGACACCGAGCTGGCCATCGCCCGTTCCGAGTCGCGGGTCCCCGACGGCATCGCGGCCGCCGGCAGAGACGTGACCCGGGTCGAGATGCCCGACTTCATGGCCGAGGTGGTGGCCGAGCTGAGCCAGCTGGCCCGGCAGAGTCCCCACCTCAACCAACGGTCCGGCGTGTCGGTCCGGCTCACCATCGCCAACTACGAAACGCTGACCGCCAACGCCACCCGCCGGGCCCTCCGGGCCGGCGAGACCGAGGCCGTGCCCCGGGTGTCGGACCTCCAGGCGCTGGTGGCCTCTACGCAGGGCAAGGTGGAGATCGAGACCCTGGAGGAGGGGCGCGAGGAGCTGCTCATGTCACAGCTGGTCTCGGCCGCCGTCCTCATGGTGTTCCGCCGGCGGGTGGTGTTCCAG
>DATDHU010000104.1:0-9688 GCA_036521415.1 Acidimicrobiales bacterium | reverse complement strand
GAACGGGCCCATGCGCGCCACGGTCTTCGCCGACGTGGCGTAGGCGTGCCCGGTCATGAGCGCCGTCACCGCCGCTGCCCAGGCCCGCCCCTCGTCCGAGTCGTAGGGCAGACCGAGCGCCATCAGCGACGCGCCCAGGTTGGCGTACCCGATGCCCAGCTCGCGGAACAACCTCGAGTTCTCGGCGATCTTGTCCGTCGGGTAGTCGGCGTTGCCGACGATGATCTCCTGGGCGGTGAAGATGGCCTCGACGGCCGACTTGAACCCGTCGACGTCGAACGAGTCGTCGTCGTTCAGGTACTTCATCAGGTTGAGGCTCGCGAGATTGCAAGCTGAGTTGTCGAGATGCATGTACTCACTGCACGGGTTGCTTCCGTTTATCCGACCCGTGTTCGACGCGGTGTGCCACTTGTTGATGGTGGTGTCGAACTGCATCCCGGGATCGGCGCACTCCCAGGCGGCGTGGGCCAGCTGGCGGAAGAGGTCCCGGGCCGGCACGCTGCGGACGACGGACCCGTCGCCGCGAGCGGTGAGTGGCCACTCCCGGCCGTCGCCCACGGCTACCATGAACTCGTCGGTCACCCGCACCGAGTTGTTGGCGTTCTGGTACTGGAGGCTGATCGAGTCCTTGCCGTCGAGGTCCATATCGAAACCGGCGTCGCGCAGGACCCGGGCCTTGCGCTCCTCGATGGCCTTGCACCAGATGAAGTCCTCGATGTCGGGATGGTCCACGTCGAGGATGACCATCTTGGCCGCCCGGCGGGTCTTACCGCCGGACTTGATGGTGCCGGCCGAGGAGTCGGCACCCCGCATGAAGCTCACCGGGCCCGACGCCGTACCGCCACCCTTCAGGTACTCGTGGGACGACCGGATGCGTGACAGGTTCACCCCGGCTCCCGAGCCACCCTTGAAGATCACCCCTTCCTCGGTGTACCAGTTGAGGATGGAGTCCATGTTGTCCTCCACCGAAAGGATGAAGCAGTTGTGCACCCGAAGGTTGGCGCTGAGGTACTCCCCGCTCTCGGTCTGGATGTCGTAGACCGGCATCGCACCCAGGCTCTCGATGGACTCGATCTCTAGGCGCTTGAGCGAAGCCGACCGACGGCCGTGCAACTCGAGGCTGCCAACCAGCTTTGCCGTGTTGACAGGATCAATGAACCCGATCTCATCGGCGAACGTCATCCGGTCACCGAGCGACCGGATCGTCAACGACCAGCACCCGTGGCGGTCGGGGCGTCGGTCGGCCTTGAAACGCACCCGAGAGAAGATGCCGAACCGAGCCAGCAACGCCTGTACCCCTCGTACGACCCCCTCTGAGATCATGTCGAACCCAATAAGGGCGGAGCGCTCGTTGATCGAAACGTAACCCTCCGCCTGGAACAGGCTGCGGAGATAGGCGGCAACCACCGGAAGGGACGCCGTCATGAGCTGCGGGGGGACGGTCATGTCGAGACCCCGGGCACGAAGGCCCCACTCCTCTACGAACTGGCCGAGTGCCCTTCCGTAGAGCCGGGTACGCCGGCAATCCAGGTTGGTGTCGAGGGTCTGGACCGAACGCTCCTTTCGGTGCACTCCCGGGAAGACTTCGTCGAGGGCCCACGTCACCCACTCGAGCTCGGCGCCGGTGACGGTCATCGCCTCGATGGTGAGCGAGCGGTTGGTCCCGTCGTATTGGCCCACGAATCCGTCCGACTGCAGCCAACCGGCCAGCGCCGCTTCGGCGACGTCCTGGCGCTTGATCTCGGCCGAACCGAACGCCTCGTTGCGGTGCCAGGTCAGTGCGTCCCCGGGCCGGAGCTCCCCGGCCGGCACGAACCGCCCGTAGCGCGCATCGCTGGCTCGCCACACCAGGTGGTCGGGGGTCACCTCGAGCTGGTGCCCGGCCTTGGTCGTGATCCGCAGCGCCTCCTTGGTGCCGTTGTGCTGCACGGCTACGATCCTGGTGACGCCGTTGGCGTCGAGCACCTTCGTCCCGACCGCGCCGTCTTCCACCAGACGCCCGATCGGCACGAGGCCATCGGGCGTGCTGACCAGAGCGTGGTACGGCTGGCAGGCTGACCCCTGCTGCGGGACCCCGGCGACGCCGATGTTAAACCACACCGGCGAGTTGAAGGCGGCCATCTGGTGGATGATGAGGTACTTCAATTCGTCCTGGAAGACCTCTGCCTCGCCGTCATCGACGAAGTACCCGTCCTTGATGCCCCACGCCGCGACGGTGTCGACGACCCGGTCGGCCACCTGCTTCAGCGACCACTCCCGTTCCGGGGTGCCCGGAGTCCCCCGGAAGTACTTCTGGGCCAGGATGTTGGTGGCGTTGAGGCTCCAGGTCTCGGGCACCTCCACACCCAGCTGCTCGAAGGCGACGGTGCCGTCCCGGTAGTTGGTGATGCGGGCGTCACGGCGCTCCCACGCCACGGTGTCGTACGGGTGGACACCGGCGGTGGTGAAACGGCGACGGATGCCGATCCCAGTCCGTTGCGGGGCGATGGCCATGTGGTGCACCTCATTCCTCTGTCACGCCGGTCGGCGAAACCGTTCCCCTGGCCCGCCGCATTGCCTGATCGTGCCCCCGAACGGAAGTTTACCCTCCGTTTGACGTCTGCACCACAATATGTTGTGGTGTGACCTCCCCCAGGCCACGAGATAGTGGGTTCATTACAGCAGCGTAGTTACACCCCTGTCAATGATTTCCTCCCCATTTTTCCGCCGGCAACCCCACGATCCTCCAGTTCGGCGGCGGTTCGCGAATAACTATCAATATTTAGCTTGGCGCGAGCGTTGGTATGACTCGCGATCGGCCGTCTGGGCGCTCGCTACAGTCCAGCTGTGCCCGGCCCCGTCCTTCGATCCCCCGTGGTGGTGGCCATCGATGCGGGCACGACCGGCGTCCGTTCCGTCGTCGTCGACCTGCACGGATCGGTCGTCGACCTTGCCTATCGGGAGCTCACCCAGCACTTCCCACGACCAGGCTGGGTGGAGCACGACCCGGCCGAGATCTGGTCGCTGGTGGCCGCCACGCTGGCCGAAGTTGCCGGACGGCTGGCCGACGCCGGGAGAGTCGCCGCCGCCATCGGCATCACCAACCAACGAGAGACGGTGGTGGCCTGGGACCGCCGGACCGGGCGCCCGCTGCATCGGGCCATCGTCTGGCAGGACAGCCGGACTGCGGTCGACTGCGACTCGTTGGTCGAAGCAGGCCACCTGCCCCTCGTCCGGGAGCGGACCGGCCTGGTCCTCGATCCCTATTTCTCGGCCACGAAGATGCGCTGGATGCTCCGACAGGGGGGCGTCGCCCTCTCGCCCGAGCTGGCCCTCGGAACGGTCGACGCCTGGGTGCTCTGGAACCTGACCGGGGGCACCACCAATGGGGTCTTCGCCACCGACGCCACTAACGCCAGCCGGACCCTCCTCTATGACATCGTGGACCGGCGATGGTCAGAGGAGCTGTGCCAGCTCTTTGCCATTCCCATGGCGAATCTGCCCGAGGTGCGGCCCTCGTCCGGGCGATTCGCCACCGTGCATGCGGGCGTGGTCGGCGGCGACTCCCCTCTGGCCCGGGTACCGATCAGTGGCGTGGCCGGCGACCAGCATGCCGCCCTGTTCGGCCAGGTGTGCTTCGAGCCGGGTATGGCGAAGGCCACCTACGGAACTGGGAGCTTCGTGCTCATGAACGTGGGCGATGACTGCCCGCTGCCTATCGACGGCCTCCTCACCACGTTGGCCTGGGACCTGGGGAGTGCGGCAGGGAGCTCACCGCCGGTGGCCTATGCCCTCGAGGGCTCGGTCTTCGTGTCTGGAGCGGCCGTCCAGTGGCTTCGCGATGGCCTCGGCATCATCGACGGCGCTGCCGCGATCGAGCCGCTGGCGGCCACGATCGGCGACACCGAAGGTGTCTACGTGGTGCCGGCCTTCACCGGCCTCGGCAGCCCCCAATGGGATCCCTACGCCCGAGGGGCCATCGTCGGGCTCAGCCGTGGGACCGGTCGGGCCCATGTGGCCCGGGCTGTGGTCGAGGCAATGAGCTTCCAGGTTCGCGACGTGGTCGACGCCATGGCCGTCGGGGTCGGTCGTCCGGTCACCGAGGTCCGGGTGGACGGTGGGGCATCGGTGATGAACCTGCTCTTGCAGCAGCAAGCTGACCAGACCGGAGTCCGAGTGGCGCGGCCCACCGTGACCGAGACCACCGCCTTTGGTGCCGCCACGCTCGCCGGGCTGGCCGAGGGCGTCTGGGGCTCGCAGGCCGAGCTGGTCAGCCTCTGGCGGGAGGACGCCGCCTTCGTGCCTGCCGCATCTCGGGAGGAGGCCGACCGGCAACACGACGGCTGGTCCCGGGCGGTCGAGCGAGCCCGGGGCTGGGCGCTCTCCTGAACCTACGGCGACCGGGGTTGGCCCCACCGGCGGCGACCGGGTGGCCCGGCCCGGGTCGAGACCCGGCCCCCTCGCCTGGGTCGGCCACCACGCCCGGTCCGGTCACCCCACGTTCGACCGGGACGTCAGCTCACCCCACCGATGGTCGGCCAGCTCGGCCATCGTGGCGATACGGGTCCGCTCCCGGACCCGGAAGGGGAAGTCAGGACGCCCGACCACCAACACCGCACCGGCCAGCTGAAGGTGGACCGAGTCGGCACCGACTTCAGGCCCTTCCCCGGCGTCCTCCGCCGCCTGCAGGGTGACGGCCAGGTCCCGGAGGTCGTCGTCGGGCGGGACGTCACCGGCTACCGCGGTCGGCCAGGGGGCGAGCGGGTCGAGCGCGGCCGCAAACGCCGCGTTCACGCTCTCGCACGCACGATTGGTCAAGTACTCGAGCACGCCGGTGGGCGACGTCTGGTGGAACAAGGTGGTGGCGATGTCCAAGATCTCCGCGTAGCGGTCGGGAACCGGGCCTTCGATGAGCCGCAATGCCTCGACCCGCACGCCGTCCACCTCGAGGATCTCACTGCGGAGCAGCTCGATCAGGTCCTCGCCGGCCAGTTCGACCCCGAAGTCGTCGATGACCAGCCCCTTTTCTCGTTCGAGGATGTCGATCGACACCACGTCCCCACCGACAGCACCGATCCGGCTCGCTACCGCACCCAACGCCCCCGGCCGGTCCGGTAGATGAACCCGGATCAAATAATTGGCCACACCACCACGCTAGGCGCTCCGTGTGAACACGCAGTTTCCTATCCGTTACGGATGGTCGCCCGGTTGGCGTAGTGGTCCACGTACTCCTGGCCGGACAGGGTGGCGATGGCCCGCATGAGCTCGTCGGTCGCCTCTCGCAGGCACTCGGGGTCGGCTGCGCCCTGGTGCGAGCCGTTCTGGTTCGGGCCGTTCTGGTTCGGGCCGTTCTGGTTCGGGCCGTCGGGGGCGAAACGGGCGACGTCCAGTGGCGGCCCGAAGCGGATGGTCACGGCGTGGAAGGGCCGCATCAGCCGATTGCCCGGGGGTTGGACCCCCCGGGTGCCGACCAGGCCGACCGGGATCACCGGTACGCCGCACACCAGGGCCAACCGGGCCACACCGGTATGGCCCTTGTGGAGCCGCTGGTCGGGAGCCCGGGTCCCTTCCGGATAGATCCCGAGGATGGACCCGCTGTTGAGGATGTCCCTGGCCGTGTCCAACGCCCGCTGGGAGGCATCACCGCCGCTCCGGTTCATGGGTATCTGCCCGGCAGCCCGGAAGAACCACGAGGTGTGCCAGCTCTCGAAGTACTCGGCCTTGGCCACGTAGGTGACCCGCCGGCGCAGCACCAGCGGGAGGAAGAAGGAGTCGCAGAACGATTGATGGTTGGCCGCCAGCACCACCGGGCCCCGACGGGGCACGTGCTCCCGGCCCTCCACCTTGACGCGCCACAGCAAGTAGAACACCGGCGTAAGGATCACTTTCAAGATCCAATAGGCCATGTCGCCAACGGTATCCCCGCCAGTGTTCGGTTGCACTCCGATGCGCGACGAGGGGTCGACCCCGCTCGATTGACCCGGCAGAGGACTCGCCCGTAGCGTCGTTTCAATCGTGGATCGCCGACATACGCCCAAGGGGGCCCAGCGCCGGAGCGACCCGATCGACTTCGCCGCCCACCGCTTTGCCGCCCAGGGCTACCACCCCACCTCGGTGACCGACATCGTCGACGGGATGGGGGTGGGCAAGGGCGTCTTCTACTGGTACTTCGACTCGAAGGACGAGCTGTTCCGCCAGATCCTGTCCGATGCACAACACGGGCTCCGGCTGGCCCAGCGAGAGGCCATCGCCGACCAGCACGACCCGGCCCGTCGCATCGAGCAGGGCATCCGGGCGGCCATCCGTTGGCTCGGCGACAATCGCCATCTCTTCGTCCTCATGGAGTTCGCCCGCACCGAGGAACGATTCGCCCCTCTCATCCGCCTGGGTGAGCAGCAGGTGGTCGCCGACGCCCTCCCCCACGTCACCGCCGGGATCACCGCCGGACTGCTCCGCCGGGAAGACCCTGTCACCTTGACCACCGCCATCTTGGGGGTCACCTCCCACCTGGCCCGGGTCCTCATGCTCGAGGGAGGCAAGGACCCCGACCGGGTGGCCGAGGCGGCCATCGCCTTTTGCCGTCAGGGCTTCCTGGCCACCGGCTCGCGCGACACCCTTCCCGGCCGGATGGCCGGCTAACGACTCCCGCCCCCGCACTGCCAACGGAAGCGTCCGGGCCCTAGTGCAGGCGCGTGAGGGCCTTGCGGAGTCCCCGGATCCCCTGGTTGATCCGTTGCTCGTTCTCGATGAGCGCGAACCGGATGTGCCCATCGCCACCCGGTCCGAAACCGACCCCCGGTGACGTGGCCACGTCTCCCTCTTGCAAGAGGAACTTGGCGAACTCGAGGGACCCCAACTCCCGATACGGCTCGGGGATGGGGGCCCAGACGAACATCGTCCCCTTGGGCGGCGTGATCTCCCACCCGATCCGGTTGAGCCCGTCGCAGAGGGCGTCCCGACGAGCCTGGTAGCACTCGTTGATCACCTTGGGATAGTCGGGAGCCTCATTCATGGCCACGATGGCGGCGATCTGGATGGGCTGGAACGTCCCGTAGTCCAGATAGCTCTTCAGCTTGGTCAGGGCCTGGACGATCTCTGCGTTGCCGACCAGGAACCCGACGCGCCAGCCGGCCATGGAGAACGACTTGGTCATGGTGTAGAGCTCGACGGCCACGTCCTTCGCACCCGGCACTTCCAAGATGGACGGCGGGCGGTAACCGTCGAAGGCGATGTCGGCGTAGGCAAAATCGTGGACCAGGACGATCTCGTGCTCCCGTGCGAACTCGACCAGGCGTGTCATCCAGGCCAGGTCCACGCACTCGGTGGTGGGGTTGTGGGGGAAGGACAGGACCACCACCCGGGGCTTGGGCCATGCCGACTCCCACGCTTCCATCAGGTTGTCGAAGAACTTCTCCGACGGGTTGCCCTGATCCGGGCCGGGCCCGTCCAGGCGGACGTGGCGGACGTCGGCGCCGGTGAACAGCGGGGCATAGATGTGGATCGGGTACGAGGGCGAAGGGACGAGGGCGGTGTCCCCCGGTCCGACCAGCACCCACATGAGGTGGGACAGCCCTTCCTTGGCCCCGATGGTGGTGACCACCTCGGTGTCGGGATCGAGCGCCACTTCGAACTTGCGCAGGTAGAGGTCGGAGATGGCCTGGCGGATCTTGGGGATGCCACGGCTGGCCGAGTACCGATGGTTGCGCGGATTGTGCACGGCCTCGGCCAGCTTCTGCACGGCCACGTCGGGCGATGGCAGGTCGGGGTTGCCGAACCCGAGGTCGATGACGTCGTGGCCGTCGTGCCGGCCGGCAGCCTTCAGGTCGTTCATGGTGGCAAAGACGTACGGGGGAAGGCCGTTGATCCGTCGGAATTCCATCAGCAAAGGTTATCGCCGCACCCGGCCCCCCTGGCACGGGGTCAGCGCCCGACGCCGGCTCAGGTGGAGCGGGCCCGGTCGGCCGCCTCGGCCACCGCCTCGAGCGACTCCGGCCAGGCGCACACCGCCCAGGTCGCGCCGGACCGGGCCAACAGACCCAGATGCTCGGCAATGCCCGATGCGTCGCCGCGTACCGGTCCGCCCCAGGTGACCTCGTACCCGGCCCCGCTCAACTCGGCCACCCGCACCGCCGAGGACTCCCAGAGGTTAACGGCGGCGCCCACCTCGATGGCCAGCGCCGTGGTCGAGGGGCGCCCGCCGCCGACCCAGACCGGGATCCCGCGGGCCCGAACCGCCCGCGCCACCGCGGCCATGTTGTCCCGGCGCTCCGCAGCGGTGGCGAAGGGGACGCCGTAGGCGTCGTTCTCCTGGCGGCTGAGGCTGTCGCCCGTGCCGATCCCGGCGATGAGCCGGCCGCCCGAGATCTGCTCGAGGCTGGCGAAGGTGTCGATCAGGACGGCATCGGGGACAAGACCGATGCGGGCCACCAGGGTCCCGATGCCAATGGTGCCGGTCGACGCCGCCACCGCGCCGAGCAGTGGCGGCATGGCGATGGCCGGGCGGTCCCGCTGGCCGATGGGCCACAGGTGATCGAAGCAGAACAAGGCGTCGAGGCCGAGCTCCTCGGCCCGGACGGCGGCGGTCAGAGCGACGGACGGGTCGTCGACGAACTGGGGAAGGGTGACGCCGACCTTCAACTCGTCGCTTCGACCCGGGCCCTCAGGTCACGCAAGGCGATCGACATGATCCGGCTCTGGGCCCGCATCTTGATGAAACCGGGAAGCGGGACCTTCATCTCCACCTCGAGATGGTACGTGACCTCGGTCCCCCCGTCAGAGGGGGCAAAGACGTAGCGGCCGTCCAACTTGGCCGTGATGTCGCCGCGCGTCTGTACCCAGGCGATGACGGCGGGCGCCTCGCTGTAGTCGTAGGACAGGGTGTAACTGGTGCTCCGACCGAACGCCGCAGCCCGGAACGTGACCAGCAGCGGCCGGCCCTCGGAGTCGCGATCGTGGACGGTGACCTCTTTGATGTCGCCGGCCCACGTGGGATAGGCGTCGATATCGCTGGCCACGGCGAAGCACCGCTCCGGCGTCGCCGCCACGACCATTCGCTCGGTGGCTTGTTCCGCCACGTTCAGCCCTCCTCCTCGACGTTGCGCTCATCGGGCGCACGGGAAACAGTGCCCACATCCGGGCGCACAAGAAACTCAGCCTTCCACGTCCGCGAGCGCGGCAGCCAGCCTAGGGGCGAGGTGGTCGTAGTCGAAGGATGCCTCGGCCCGAAGCCGGGATGCCTTGCCCAGGCGGTCGCGGAGCTCACCGTCGTCGAGCAGGCGCCGGAGAGCCGCGGCTACCTCGCCGATGTCACCCGGACGGTGTACCACCAACCCGGTCTCCCCGTCGAGCACTGCCTCCCCCGCGCCGCCGGAACGCCCGGCGACCTGCGGAACGCCCGACGCCGCCGCCTCGAGGAAGACGATGCCAAATCCTTCTTGCTCCAGACCGAGCCACCGGTTGCGACAGGCCATCACGAAGACGTCGGCCGCACCGATGAGCCTGGGCAGCTCGTCGTCGGAGAGCGCACCGAGCAGGCGGGTGGGCGAGCCGGTCTCGGCGATCCGGGCCGCGAGCCGTTCCGCGTCGCGGCCACGGCCGGCGATGGCCACGGTGAGGTCGGGAAAGGAGGGTTGCAGGCGTACGGCTGCGTTCACCACCACGTCCATGCCCTTACGGGGCACGAGTCGACTGACGCTCACGACCAACGGGC
>DATDHU010000103.1:0-4829 GCA_036521415.1 Acidimicrobiales bacterium | reverse complement strand
CAGGGAAGGGGCCGGATGGTGTCGACGTCGATTACCGCGTTCATGTCCCCGTAGCCACTGTCCCAGTTGGCGAACCGGTACCCGGGTAGTGGGTCCATGTCGACGTCCACGGCCAGCAGGTAGTCGCAGACCTCGATGCCGTGTTCCAAGACGTGCTCGAGGAAGAAGGGACCGGTGACCCGTTTCCCCACCGGCCGCCCCTGGATGTCCGGGAAGGCCACCACCACCGTGTCGATGGCGCCGGAGACGATCCGCTGTCGCAGGGACTCGACGGTGAGCATCCCCGCACTCTCTCGCGACGGTAGGGCCCCGTCCAGCGTCATTCGGGTGTGACGTAGGCGGCCGTGATCCCCCCGTCGACCACCATCGACGATCCGGTGACGAACGAGGCATCGTCGGAGGCAAGGAAGAGGGCAGCCTTGGCGATCTCGTCGGGCCGGCCAAACCGGCCGATGGGGATGTGGGTCAGGCGTCGTTGACGCCGCGCCGGATCGGCCAACAGCTCGGCCAGCAACGGCGTCTCGATCGGTCCGGGACACAGCGAGTTGGCCCGGATTCCCTGCCGCGCATACTCCACGGCCAGCTCGCGGGTGAACGACAGCACACCGCCCTTGCTGGCCGTGTAGGCCACCTGGGCCGTCGCCGCCCCGACCAGGGCCACAAAGGAGGCCACGTTGATGATCGATCCTCCGCCCGAGGACAGCATGGCCGGCACCGCGGCACGGCACCCGAGCCACACCCCTTTCAGGTTGACCTCCATGACCAGCTGCCATGTGGACGGGGGAGTGTCCAGCACGCCTCCGTCGTCGTCGGGGAAGATCCCGGCGTTGTTGACGAGCACGTGGAGGCCGCCGTGGGTGTCGACGGCGTGGTCGACCATGGAGGCGACCTGATCCTCGTCGGTCACGTCGACAGCGACGGCGGTGGCCACGCCGCCCTCTTCGGTGATGGCCTCAGCCACCGAAGCCGCCTGATCGGTTCGGAGGTCGGCCACCACCACCCGTGCTCCTTCGGCGGCGAACAGCTCGGCCGTCACCTTTCCGATGCCGCTCCCACCCCCCGTCACGATCGCCACCTTGCCTTCGAGCCGAGGCGCGCCGCTTTCGAGCCGTGGTGGGCTGTCCGGTCGCGCTGTGCCGCCCAGTGCTGTGCCGCCCAGTGCTGTGCCGCCCAGTGCCATGGCCATCCTCGACTTCCCGTGGGTTCCGGACGTCCGCACCCTATCGTCGGCCCCATCGGTCGACCCCTGCGCGGCCCCGTCCGTCGGAGCGTGCGGTCTGCTCCATCCGTTGGCGCATGCGTCGACGCCCAAAACGAGCAGGTGCGCCCGGATGGGATACTGGCCACCATGTCGACCACCGGTGCTCGCCCGCTCATCGGGATGACCACCTACCGGCAAGTCAGCTCGTGGTGGGCATGGGAGCGCGAAGCCGCGCTGGTGCCGGCCCAGTATGTCGACCGGGTTGCCGAGGCCGGCGGATGGCCGCTCCTGCTCCCGCCGTGCGATCCGTCTGACGGCGGCCCCGGTGCGGGAGCAGCCGGGGCGATGGGCGCCCTCGACGGGCTGCTGTTGATCGGCGGTGGCGACCTCGGCGCCTCCTCGTACGGCCACGCTCCGGACCCACGCAACGCCGGGGTGAGCGAGATGCGCGACGCCAGCGAGCTCGCCTTGTTGGCCGAGGCCCTGCGGACCGGCCTTCCGGTGCTGGCCGTCTGCCGGGGCGCTCAATTGCTCAACGTGCACCAGGGGGGCGACCTGGTGCAGTACCTGCCCGACGTCCTCGGCACCACCGCCCACCAACCGGCGTCGGGTGCCTTCGGGGAGGTCACCGTGGTGACGGAGCCCGGAACCAGGGTCAACTGCATCGTCGGTGACCGGGTCGAGGTGCCGTGCAGCCACCACCAGGCCATCGCCACGGTTGGACGCGACCTGGTCGTGACGGGACGGGCGGAAGACGGCGTGGTCGAGGCCGTCGAACTCCGGGGGCCTCGTTTCGTGGTGGGCGTGCAGTGGCACCCCGAAGAACGCGGCGGTGCCGCCCTGTTCGACGCCCTGGTCGAGGCGTCCCAAGCGAGGGGCCGCCCATGAGCGGGAACACCCTCACCGTGGTGGACCCGGCCACCGAGAAGCCCATCGCCGAGCTACCCCTCGGCGGGGTCGAGGCCGTCGACGTGGCCGTGGCCCGGGCCCGCAGGGCCTTCCCGGCCTGGCGGGCCGTCGCGCCCACCGACAGGGCCCGCTTGATGCGGCGGTTCGCCACGCAGGTGGAAGACCACGGCGAGGAACTGGCCCAGTTGGAGACGGCGAACGTTGGCAAGCCGATCAGCGACAGCCGGGACGAGGTGGCCATGGTGGCCGAGGTGCTCCACTTCTATGCCGGCGCCGTGGACAAGCACCGCGGCGCCACTGTTCCGGTGAGCGCCGGCGTGGACCTCACCTTCAACGAGCCGCTCGGGGTGGTGGCGGCCATTGTGCCCTGGAACTTCCCCATCGCCATCACATCGTGGAAGCTGGGCGCCGCCCTGGCCACCGGGAACACCGTGGTGGTGAAGCCGTCGGAGCTCACGCCGCTCACCGCCCTCCGCCTCGAGGCCCTGGCCCTCGAAGCCGGGATCCCGCCCGGCGTCCTGCAGGTCGTGGTGGGGACCGGGCCGGTTGTCGGGGCCCGGTTGGTGGAGCACCCCGACGTGGCCAAGGTCGCCTTTACCGGCTCGACCGCCGTCGGCCGCGAGATCATGGCCAGGGCCTCGAGGACCATCAAGCGGGTCACCCTGGAGCTGGGAGGGAAGTCGGCCAACATCGTCTTCGCCGACGCCGACATCGAGCGGGCTGCCGCCGCCGCCCCCGGTGGGGTGTTCGCCAATGCGGGACAGGATTGCTGCGCTCGAAGCCGGATCCTGGTCGAGCGACCGGTCCTCGATGAGTTCCTCGAGCTGCTGGGGCGGGCCGTAGCCGAGTGGCGGGTGGGTGACCCGCGGGACCCGGGCACCCAGATGGGCCCGCTGGCATCGTCGGCTCGACGGGAGTTCGTGGCCGGCTACCTGGCCGCCGGGATGGGCGAACCCAACGGTGGGGCGGTCAAGCCGGCGTTCACCGGTTTCGAACCGAACGGACCCGGTTACTGGTTCCCCCCGACAGTCGTGGCCCCGGCCGAGAACAACTGGCGACTGTCCACCGAGGAGATCTTCGGCCCGGTCGTCGCCGTCATCCCCTTCAACGGTGAGGACGAGGCCGTGCGGCTGGCCAACGACACCCCCTACGGCCTGTCCGGGTCCATCTGGACGCGGGACGGAGGCCGAGCCCTGCGTACGGCCAGGGCGGTGGAGGCCGGCAACCTGTCGGTCAACTCGAACGGCTCGGTCCGAGTCCAGACCAGCTTCGGCGGCATGAAGCAATCGGGGTTCGGCCGGGAGCTCGGTCTCGAGGCACTGGCGGCGTACTCCGAGGTCAAGAACGTCTTCATCGCCACCGAGGCCTGAGCGTTGAGCGACCTGGTGGCCGTCGTGACCGGGGCGAGCCGGGGGCTCGGCGCGGGCTTGGCCGCCACGTTCGCCCAGCACGGGTTGCGGCTCGGGCTGTGCGCCCGGACCGAGCCCACCGCGCCGCCGGGGACAGAAGCAGTGACCGGACGCGTCGACGTGACCGACGCCGCCGACCTCGACCGTTTCGCATCCTCCGTCGTCGACCGGTTCGGCCGGATCGACGTGTGGGTGAACAACGCCGGTGTCCTCGAGCCGATCGACTTCCTGGCCGACGCCGATCCTGGCGCGCTCGCCCATCATGTCGACGTCAACGTCACCGGGTGTTGTTGGGCAGCCGGACGTTCGCTCGACACGTCCGGGGGCGCGACGGGACCGGCGTGCTGGTCAACATGACCTCGGGGGCGGCCCGGACCGTCTACGAGGGCATGGCCGTCTACTGCGCCTCCAAGGCGGCTGTCGACATGGCCACCGAGGTCGCGGCCCGTGAGGAGGCAGCCCATGGCTTGGTGGCCTACGCGGTGGCTCCCGGGATGGTCGATACTGCGATGCAGGTGCTCATGCGCGAAACCCCCGTCGACCGCCTCCCGACGGCGGGACGGTTCGTGGCCGTGAAGGAGGCTGAGGCCTTCAACTCGTCCGCCTGGGTGGCCCGGTTCCTGCTCGACCTGGTCGAAGGCAGGAAGCGGCCCGAGGGCGTCGTCATGCGGGTGCCCGACGAGCGTTGAGGAATGGAGCGGACCCCGGGAGAAGGAGTCGGGACGGTACCCCAATGCCGGTGAGCAGTGTCGGCGAGAGCGCCGAGGGGCGTCCCCGTCGTGGGTGGGAGTAACGTCCAAAGCATGTCAGACCGCTCCCGCAAGATCCTGAAACCGGCGGCCGCAGTCGGCGTCCTCGCCACGATGGCCAGCGTCTGGTGGTTCGCGCTGAAGCCGAGGCGCAAGGTGAGGCTGGATCAGCCGGACACCAAGCTGGATCAGCCGGACACGAAGGTATCCAGGCGGGCTAGGAAGCGGAACAAGGCCGAGTAGCTCTTTAGAGGGCTCAAAAACCAGCTCAGGCTGGGTAACCGCCGGCGACGCCGGGCAGTCAGCCCACGATGGCAGGGAGCGCCTCGCCGATGGGCATGCGGACGACCACGTCGGCGAGGTCGTCGAAGCCGGTGGCCTCGGCGTTGACGATGACGATGCCCGCGCCGTTCCGGTGAGCGGTCGGAACCAGGGCGGCGGCGGGGAACACGGCCAGGCTCGACCCCACGGCCACCAGGAGGTCGCAGGCGACGGCGGCCTGCTCGGCGCGGGCCATGTCCCCGGGCACCAGGCTCTGGCCGAAGCTGATGGTGGCCGATT
>DATDHU010000102.1:0-6724 GCA_036521415.1 Acidimicrobiales bacterium | reverse complement strand
CCTCCAGGTTGGCAAAGATGCCCCCGGGCACCAGCTGTTGGGCGATCTCAGTGAAGAGGCGCTGCTTGCGGTCGTCCTCGAGGTGGTGGATGGCGAAGCCGGACACGATGAGGTCGAAGCTTCCGAGTGGCTCGATGGAGTCGGCCAGGTCCCAGTGGCCCACCGTGACCCGCGGGTCGGCGGCGAAGCGCACTTCGGCGCGATGGAGCATCGGGTCCGAGACGTCGACGGCGAGCACCCGCTCGATGGCGGGGCGTGCTGCGAGCACAAGGGCGGCGAGCCGCCCGTCGCCGCAGCCGAGGTCGAGCACAGTCTCCGGAGCGGGTGGGAGCAGCTCCGCGAGGGCGTTCTCACCGGCGAGGCGCGGGGGGAGGCGATCGATCCGGTCGAGGTACCACTCGACTTGTCCGGGATCGCTCCAGCCTGCCGTCGGGGTGGGCCCCTCGCTCGCGGCTGCTTTCACGGCCACAAGTATGGTCCGGGGGGCGGTGAGAGGTCGCCGGCGGGACCGTGCCCCTCGCTGACGGCAAGGATCGCAGAGCCGACGCCGGTCAGTCGGGACCGGAGGGCTGGTACGTATCGACAAGGTGGAGGTACTCCTCCAAGAGGTCGGCGAAGACAAGCCGGCGCTCGGGGGCCATGGGCGCGAGCACCTCACGCATCAGGCGCCGCCGCCCCTCGGCGATCCGGGTGGCTGCCGTGCGCCCCGAGGGCGTACACCGCAACACGACATAGCGACGGTCGGTCGGGTCAGGCTCCCGTTCGAGGAGCCCGAGATCAACCAGGGGCGCCGTCGTCCTCGTGGCCGTGGAGGGGTCGATATGGAGGCGTTCGGCCAGCTCGTGCATCCGTATTTCGCTGGCCGACACGGCTTCGAGGGCGTCGACCTGGGAGAGGGCCAGTTCGACACCCTCCACCGTGTAGAGATCGTGCTGGAGCCGCTGCCTGCGGCCGCTTCGCAACCATCGCCGGGTGGCGTCGATGATCCTGTCGCCCAGCAACTCGAAGCTGGCCCGAGAGGACTCGTCGCTCCACCCCCTGTCGGTGCCGGACTGGGCGGTGGGATCAGCGGGCTCGGCGTTCAAGGGCACCATTCTGCTCTCCTTCGGGGCCGACGACCTGGGTGAGTACCGCGGGTGAGTAAGTACCGTGTGTGAGTAAGTACCGTGTGTGAGTAAGTACCGTGTATGAGTCAAGAGTTGAGCTATGCAAGTATCATGGCCTACGGTGGGTAGGCAGAGCGGCGAGGTGCAATCGGCGCCCTGCCGAGGACGATGGCGTAGGGGGAACGACATTGAGCGAATCCGAAGTCAGTGCGGTGATGGACCCGGCCCCGGCGCTGAACACATGGCTGATCTCGTCGGACTCGCACATCGTCGAACCACCCGACCTGTGGGAGACCAGGTCGCCCGGTGACGAGCGCCTGCCTCGAGTGGTGCGAGAGGACGACGGCGATTGGTGGTACATCGACGGGCGGAAGTCGATGTCGTTCCTGGGCATCCAGCCGGGTATGCGTTTCGAGAACGATCCCACCAAGCTGCGTACCTCAGGGACGTTCGACGAAGTCAGCCACGCCGCCTACGACCCCGCCGCCTACATCGCGGCAAACGAGTCGGACGGCGTGTGGGGCTCGGTCATCTACCCGTCCGAGGGCCTCGTGCTCTTCGGCGTCCCCAACACCGAGGTGGTCAGCACGGCCATGCGCATCTACAACGACTGGATCGCCGAGTTCTGCGCCCATGACACGAGCCGTCTCAAGGGCATCGCCATGGTGAACGTGGACGAGCCGGCCGTCGCCGCCCAGGAACTCCGACGCTGCCACGCGCTGGGCCTGGCCGGTGCGCTCATCACCGTTGCGCCACCCCCGTGGCTCCCCTACCGCAGCCGGGAGCTCGATGACCTCTGGTCGTGCGCCGCCGATCTCGGCATGCCCCTCAGCCTCCACGTGGGCACGGACCGAGCTGACCCGAGGGCTCCCGCCCCCTCGTTCGATGTGAACCAGGTCCCGCCGTCGGTGTTCGTGAACAAGGACTTCCAAGTGCGGCAGGCGCTGGCCGACCTCCTGTACTCAGGGGTCTTCGAACGGCACCCGGGCCTGCGGATCGGAACCGTCGAGCACGAGCTCGGATGGATCCCGTTCTTCTTGACCCAGCTCGACTACACGTACACCGACAGGCCGGCCCGGGGACCGCAGTGGCAACGCTTCTCCGATCCGGCCACTCTCCCTTCCCAGTTCTTCCGCACCAACTGCTTCGCCAGCTTCCAAGAAGACGCCATCGGGCTCCGCCTCCGAGACCTCATCGGTATCGAGACCCTCATGTGGGGCAGCGACTACCCCCACACCGAGTCGACCTTCCCGCGGTCGCGCCTCGTCTTGTCCGAGATCCTCGGGGGCGTGCCGGCCGACGAGGCCCATCGCGTCGTCGCCGGCAATGCCGCCGAGCTGTACTGCTTCGCCCTTCCCCCTGGCTCCAAGGCCGACGGGTAGGTCGGCCATGGCTCAGCTGGCCATTCGAGGGGGTGTCCTGGTCGACGGGACCGGCGGTCCGGCCGTGAGGGCTGACGTCGGGATCACGCGCGGCACGGTGGTCGAGATCGGCTCTGGGGTGGAGGCGGACACCGAGATCGATGCGGTGGGGCGGTTGGTCACCCCGGGATTCCTCGACATCCACACCCATTACGACCCCCAGGTCCTCTGGGACCCGGCCCTGACACCCTCCAGTTGGCACGGGGTGACGGGAGTCGTTGCCGGGAATTGCGGCTACAGCATCGCACCGACCCGACCCCGAGATCGTGCCTCGTTGCTGCGCACGCTCGACAAGGTCGAAGACATGCGCGTCGCCACCCTCGAGGCCGGTGTGGTCTGGGACTTCGAGACCTATCCCCAGTACCTCGAGGCCGTCAACCGCAGGGGCACACTGATCAACTTCGGCGGCTACGTCGGTCATACCCCGGTCCGCCTCTACGTCATGGGCGACGACGCCTATGAGCGGCCGGCCACCAACGACGAGATCACGGACATGAGAGCGGTCGTTGCCCAATCCATACTCGGAGGGGCGCTGGGCTTCTCCACCGACCGGGCTGGCTTCCATCTCGGAGACGGGGGCCGCCCTGTTCCCTCGGTGACGGCGACGCAAGAGGAGACCGAGGCCCTGATCCGGGTCACAGCGGAGATCGGCCAGGGCACGGTCCACGTGGCCGCGGGCGAAGACTACGAGTGGCTCTACCAACTCGATCTGGGGCGTCCCATCAACCGGTCGTCGATCCTGACCTATCCGCCCGAGGCCCGATCGAGACGGTCCTACGGGGAGAAGCTGACCGACCACGAGGCCCGGCGGCGAGCCGGCGCCGATGTGTCCGTGCAGGTGTCGTGCCGACCGATCGAGCAGGAGTTGCGGATGGACGAGCCGACGGCGCTCTACTCGATGCCAGCATTTGCCGAGTTCGTCGCCTGCTCGCACCAGGACCGCCATCGGTTGTACGGGAACCGCGCCTGGCGAGCCCGCGTGCAGGAGGACCTGGACCGCAGCGGGCTGCTCAACAGCCGTTGGGCCGAGACTCGGCTGGTCGAGTCTCCGGCGCACGCCGACCTCGTCGGTCGGGCTATCGGTGACATCGCAGCCGACCGGCGCTGCCCGCCCTTCGATGTGCTCTGCGACCTCTCCGTCGAGGACGACATGGCGACCCGGGTCCGCATCACCTTCGCCAACGACGATGTCGACGGGGTCACGAGCCTTCTACGAGGCGAGGGTTGCATCCTCGGCCTGTCGGACGCCGGCGCCCATGTCAGCCAGATCTGCGATGCCGTCATGCCCACGGACTTCCTGGCCAACTGGGTCCGCGACCGCGAGGTCATGACCATCGAGCGGGGGGTGCGCAAGCTCACCGGCGAGATCGCCGACGTGCTCGAGCTGGACCGCGGCTACGTGCGAGTCGGCGCTCCTGCCGACATCGTCGTCCTGGACTACGAGGGGCTGTCTCCGGGGCCGATCCGGCGGGTACGCGACTTCCCCGCCGGTGGCGAGCGGCTCGTCGCTGACCACCCGACGGGCATCGACTGCGTGCTGGTCAACGGCGTCCCCATCTGGCGGGACGGGCAGCACGCCGCCGATGGGCACGCGCGCATGCCCGGTGCCATTCTCCGCAGCAGTCCCAAGGAGGGCTGATGGTCGACATCGTCGAGACGTTGCTGAGCATGAACTCGCCCGAGGGGGACGCCGTGCTCCGCGCTGACCCGGTGGCCGGGCCCCGTCTGCACCCCATCATCTCGGTCGACGATCACGTCATCGAGCCCCCTGATGCCTTCACCGGCCGGCTCCCCGCCCGGTTCGCCGCGGTTGGCCCGCGAGTGGAGCGCGACGGTGCCGTTGATTACTGGGTCTTCGGGGACGAGCGGGTTCCCTTGCTGGGCGTGGAGGGCATCCAGAGCTGGGAGCCGGGCAAGGGCCACTTCGGGCCGATCACCTTCGACCAGTTCCGCCCGGGAGTATGGAAGATCGAGGACCGAGTGAAGGACATGGAGGCCAATGGCGTCATCGGGTCGCTGAACTTCCCGTCGGCCATCTTCGGGTTCGCCGGTCAACGCTTCATGCGGATGAAGGATCGCGAGCTCGGCCTGGCGTCCATGCGCGCCTACAACGATTGGATCATCGAGTCGTGGACGGCCCCGCGCCCCGATCGGATCATTCCCTGCCAGATCACGTGGCTCCCCGACCCGGTGGTGGCCGCGGCCGAGATCAGGCGAAATGCCGAGCGCGGGTTCAAGGCGGTGGCATTCAGCGAGAACCCGGAGAAGCTCGGGCTCCCGTCGATCTACAAGGAGGACTGGGACCCCTTCTTTCGAGCCTGTGCAGAGACAGGGACGGTCATCAACCTCCACGTGGGCTCCTCGTCGGAGACGATGTTCCCCTCGAGCGACTCCGACCTGGCCGTTCTCGGGGTCCTGTTCCCGGTCAACGGCTTCGCCGCCGCCACCGACTGGCTCTTTGCCAAGATCCCACTGCGATTTCCCGACGTGAGGATCGTCCTGTCCGAAGGGGGCATTGGGTGGGTGCCGATACTGCTCGATCGCTTGAGCTACATGGGCCGCGACGACGATCGGAGAGCCGCCTTCGGCGGATTGACCCCCATGGAGGTTTTCCGCCGCAATTTCTGGTTCACCACGTTCTCCGACGAGCGGACCCTGGCCCTGCGGGCCGAGATCGGCGTCGAACGCATCATGTTCGAGACTGACTTCCCGCACACCGATTCGTCCTGGCCAGACAGCCAGGCCATCGTGGCGGCACAGCTGGCCGGAGTGCCCCAGTCAGAGGCCGACCGCATGACGTTCCAGAACGCGGCCGAGCTCTACCGGCATCCGTTGCCCCCGGAACTTGCCAGCCGGTCATAGCCTCGGACCTTCGACGTCCTCATGCGAAGTACCGCGTCACCGTCAGCACGACAAGGCCACCAGCTGCTGCTCGGATAGTTTGCCGCGATGGGGGGTATGAGGGCGGCGGGAGGTCGAGCGGCGTGAGTGGGAGAAAACGATGGTGGCGGGTACTCGTGCCCGGAGCGTCCGTCCTCGCCCTCGGCGTCGTACTCACGTCGTGTGGCGGATCACCGTCGTTGGCCGGTACGCCCTCGACGGTGACGTACTGCACGAACGGAGGAGTTGACCTCGCCGTACAGATCTATCACCCAACGGACGTGCCGAAGAACCCGGTCCCTGTCGTCGTCTACTTCCACGGCGGGGGGTGGCAACAGGGGGTGCCCTTCATCGAGGCGGGGACCCAATTCGGCGACGTGGAAACGAGCATCGTCAATCACGGCTGGTACTTCGCCACGGTGCAGTACCGACTGGCACCCGAGTGGCCATGGCCGGCCCAGATCGTCGACGCCAAGTGCGCCATCCGGTATCTCCGAGCATCGGCTGGCTTCCTCCACATCGACCCGTCGCGCATCGGGGTCATCGGCGACAGCGCCGGTGGGCAGCTGGCCGCCATGATCGGGCTGGCCCCTCCATTGGCCGGCTTCGACGTCGGGCAGTACGCAGACCAGTCGAGCAGGGTGGAGGCGGTGGTCGACGAATACGGGCCGACCGACCTGGCCGCCCCCGGCTGGCTGTCGTCGCCCATCGCAGCTCAGACCGACGAGGCCGTCTTCGGAGTTGCACCGGGGGGTGACACGGCTCCGCTGGTCGCCGCCAGCCCGGTCACCTACGTGGCCCCGGGCGCGCCGCCGTTCCTGGTCATCCAGGGAGCTGCGGACCCGATTGTTCCCCCCTCCCAGTCGGTCGAGCTCGTCCGTCGACTGACCGCAGCCCAGGACCAGGCCAGGTTGGTCCTGGTGCAAGGAGCAGGTCACGGGCTCGTCCCCGCCGGCTCGGAGGCGATGAGCCTTGACCTGGCCGCGGTGGGATCGGACGTCGCCTCGTTCTTCTTCACTCAGCTCGGCCAACCGGGGCAGTGACATCCAAACGACCCGAACATGCCCGTAGCGGCCAGCCGGCCCGTAGCCACTCTGTGCTGTCACCGGATTGACATCGACGGCCCGGCCAGTGTGACGCCGATGGCCTGGTGCAATCTGACGACATCCTTCGTGTGGTGAAGCCACGAGTTCGGGTCGCAAGGGACGCCACCGCCCGCTGTCCGTAGCATGGGGGCTGCCATGGCGACGCAGACCGAACCTCCACGCGAGAGCGCGACGCCCGCTGTGGTGTCGACTGGCCGGCACCGGTGGCGCT
>DATDHU010000101.1:0-2582 GCA_036521415.1 Acidimicrobiales bacterium | reverse complement strand
GGTTGGGTGTAGCTCGGATCGTCGCCCTCGTTGTGGCCGTGCTTGCGGTAACAGACGATGTCGATGACCACGTCCTTATGAAAGGTCTGCCGGAAGGCGAAGGCCAAACGGGCGGCTCGCACGCAGGCTTCGGGATCGTCTCCGTTGACGTGGAAGATCGGGGCCTGGACCATCTTGGCCACATCGGTCGGGTAGACCGAGGTGCGGGCTGACGCCGGAGCAGTGGTGTAGCCCAATTGGTTGTTGATGACGACATGCACGGTTCCCCCGGTGCGATAGCCGGAGAGGCCCGACAGGTTGAGGGTCTCGGCCACGACACCCTGTCCGGCGAAGGCGGCGTCACCGTGCACCAGAACCGACATGCAGGGGAATCCGAACGTGCCCTCGGCCAGGGCGCGGGGTGTCCCGTCGGTGGGCGGCGACCACCGATCCTGCTTGGCCCGGGTCATGCCTTCGACCACCGGGTCCACCGCTTCGAGGTGGGAGGGGTTCGACGCCACGGTGATGGGGAGCTCCTCGCCAGCACTGCCATGGAACGTGCCGCGGGCGCCCTTGTGGTACTTCACGTCCCCCGATCCCTGTACCGATTCGGGATCGAGATTGCCCTCGAACTCCTCGAAAATGTCGCGGTACGACTTCCCCACGATATTGGCGAGGACGTTGAGCCGGCCGCGATGGGACATGCCCATGACCACTTCAGCCACCCCGGACCCCGCCGCGGCATCGAGCAGGGTGTCCAGGAGGACGATGGTTGATTCGGCTCCTTCGAGCCCGAAGCGTTTCTGACCGACATAGCGGGTGTGGAGAAATCGTTCGAACACCTCGGCCGCATTGAGTCGATCGAGAATGTGCCGTTGTTCATCTTGATTGAGCGTGCTCGGTTGTCCCTCGACATGTTGTTGGATCCAGCGCTTCTGCTCGGGATCCTGCATGTGCATGTACTCGATGCCCAGTGTCCGGCAGTAGGCGTCGCGCAGGACATGGAGGATGTCGTCGAGCGTGGCCACGTCGCGCCCGGCCAAGCCGTCGGTCACAAAGGATCGCGGCAGGTCCCAGATGGTGAGGCCATAGCTCAGGGGGTCGAGCTCGGCATGGATGTGCGGAGGTTCGGCGTCGAGCGGATCGAGATGGGCGATCAGGTGCCCCCGAACCCGGTACATGTTGATCAGGGTCTGCACGTGCACCTGCTTGATCAGATGCTGGTGCTCGCCTTCGTCGGTGCCGTCGCCGGCGTTACTGTCGACCCGCCACCGCACCGGCTCGTAGGGCACTCCCATCGACTCGAAGAGGGAGTCGTAGAAGCCGTCCGCCCCGGTCAGGAGGGCGGCCACCCGGCCCAGGAAGATGCCCGACTCCGCTCCTTGGATGATGCGGTGGTCGTAGGTCGACGTCAGCGTGACCACCTTGCCCAGACCGAGCTGGGCCAGGACACGCGGGTCGGCCGCCTCGAAGCCCGCCGGGTACCCCAGCGCGCCCACGCCGATGATGGCGCCCTGCCCGGGCATGAGGCGGGGCACCGATTGCACCGTGCCCAGCGTCCCCGGGTTGGTCAAGGTCACCGTGGTGCCGGCGAAGTCGTCGGGCGAGATCTTGTTGGTGTGGATTTTGCGGATGAGATCCTCATAGGCCATCACGAACGACCGGAAGTCGAGCGTGTCGGCGTCCCGGATGCATGGGACCAGCAGTGTGCGAGATCCGTCGCTCCTCTCCTGGTCGACGGCCAGGCCGAGGCCGACGTGCTTGTGATGAATGACACCGGGCTTCCCGGCGTCACCGGCGTGCTCGACGAACGCGGCGTTGAGGGCCGTCACGTCGTGCAGGGCCCGCACCACGGCGTAGCCGATGAGATGGGTGAAGCTGACCTTGGCTCCGGTCGTGCGGGCCAGCTGGTTGTTGAGGATCTGGCGATTGACCTCGAGCAGGCGGGCCGGCACGCTGCGCACGCTGGTGGCCGTGGGGACCGAGAGGCTGGCTTCCATGTTGGCCACGATGCGAGAGGCCGCCCCCCGCAGGACCGTGGCCTCCTGGGCTTCGGGGCTGGCTGCGGCGGTGGCCTCCGGGCTGGCCACGGGAGCCGATGCGGCTGCAACGGGCGCCGACACCGGGACCGGGGCGGGGGCGGACTGGGGCGCCGGCACGGGCGCAGGCCGGTAGTCAGCGAAGAACTCCCTCCAGCTGTCGCTCACGGACGTCGGATCGACCAGAAATCGGTCGTACATGTCGTCTACCAGCCATGCATTGGGGCCAAAAGAGCCCGGCGTGGCCGTGGATTGGGACATGGACCCACCATACCGGGGGCGCTCGGGCAGCTGGGGCGGGGCGATATCGTCACACCTGCCCATGAGCTACCCCGCCGGCCTCCACGTCATCGAGCGGCCGGCGGCCTCCTCCCCGGCTCCGACCGTCATCCTGGTCCATGGTTCGCTCGATCGGGCCGAGAGCTTCCGCCGGGTCATGCGCCGGCTGCCCGACATCAATACGGTGGCCTACGACCGGCGCGGCTACCAGGGCTCCCGCGGCGGCGGGGTGGTGGACCTGGGCGGCCACATCGCCGACCTGCTCGACGTGGCGACCGAGCTGCG
>DATDHU010000100.1:0-19590 GCA_036521415.1 Acidimicrobiales bacterium | reverse complement strand
GTGGCCCCCAGCGCCGGGAGCGATCGATCGAGGACGGCCCCGGCGCCGGCGCCGGCGCCGAGACCCACCGCCGCGTACCCCACGCCCCGACCACGGTCGTCTCGCCACCACCGCCGGTCCGTCCAGGCCATCGCCTGACCGAAGCGGGCGACCGGATGGACCGCGTCTGGTGGTTCACCGACCAGCCGGTCGATCCCCAACCCGAGAGCAGTCCCGAGCATGCGCTGCCGCAGGCCGTTCACCACCGGGCCGCCGCCACGATCAGGGCGACGGTCTCGGCCACAACGCCGGCCGCACCGAGGACATCACCGGTGAATCCGCCGATCCGGCGCCGGGCGAACCATACGACCAGCGCGGCCGCACCCACCTCGACCAGCACGGTCACCGCCCCCCCGATCGGGCGCCATGCGGTACAGAAACCCAACGCGATCGCCGCGCCGAGCAACCCGACGAACAGGCGGTTCCTCCGGGCCCGGCTAGAGCGACGGTCGCGGCCGGGGGCGGGATCGATGAACGCCGACACCAGGCCGCCCTCTGGCCGGGCGTAGGGAACCGACGTGGCCACGACGGCCATGATCGTCCTCGACCCGGCCCAGATACCCACCAGCAGGAGCACCGACGGCTTGATGGCCACGAGCCCGACCCATCGGAGCAGGAGCACGACCACGGCCGAGGCAATCCCGAAGGCACCCGACGTCGACTCCTTCATGACCTCGAGCCGGCGATCCCGCGGCAGGTGGGGCGGCAGGAGGCCGTCGGCCGAATCAACCAGGCCGTCGACATGCAGCATCCCGGTGAGGGCCAGGTCGGCTGTCACCACCAGCGCAGCGACCACGCCTGGCGGCCACGCACGGGCCAGGCCCCACCACGCCAAGCCCAGCAGCGCACCGATGGCACCGCCCACGAGGGGGAACCAGACGAGCGAGGAGGGCTGCGGCACCCGCGCCTTGCCGATGGGCGTGAGGAACGCCACCGCGCCACGCACGGCTCAGCGCCCCCCGCCGAGGGCCAGGACCCGGCCGGCTACCACGAGGAGGACCTCGTCAGACACCGCGGCGACCCGCTGGTTGACCAGGCCGAGGGCATCGGCAAAGGCCATGCCGGCCGAGGTCGGCGGGTGCACCCCCAGCCCGACCTCTTCGCTCACCACCACGGTGAGCCCCCCGGCCGCGTCGGTCCGCCGCCGAAGGTCGGTGCACAGCCGGTCGTGGTCCACCCGGAACCCTTCCATGCCGGCGACCCACGACCCCAACGAATCGATCAGCACCGTACCGGCCAGCGCAGCGCAGGCACCACCCAGGTCGCGTCCCGGCCCGAGCTCCATCGTCTCCCACCGAGACGGGCGCCGGTTGCGGTGCGCCTGGACCCGGGCATCCCAGAGGGGATCGCCGGACCCCGTCGGCGAGGCGCCGGTGGCCACGTAGGTAACCGCCGCCTCGGAACTAGCACGCTCGCCGGCCAGTCGCTCGGCCACCTCGGACTTGCCCGACCTGGTGCCGCCGAGCACCAGCATGAGTGTCCCGGCCTCAGTTCCCGCCACTGTCCTTGTCGTCCCGGGTGCTCCGGTCCTCGTTGCCACGTCCACGCGTCCTTCCTGCCCCGGGGGGCACGCACCCCGGAACGGGGTGGGAAACAGGTCTCCTGGCTCTCGGATCATCACTTCCCTCGGCCTTCCCGCCCGTTTCCGGGCCGTGGCCATCGGTGAGGGTCATTCCCCGATCACAGTTGCGGGACAGCCCCGGACTCCCACCGGGTTCCCTGTGCTCCGAGCGCCGAGCCTATACGGTGCCGGCCCCTCCGACCCTGGGCCGTGGCCGCCCACGACGCCGGCAGTGCGGGCCCCACGACGCCGGCAGTGCGGGCCCCACGACCCTGGGCAGTACCGTGACAGCCATGGCCCGCGCCGAATCCATCGTCCTGATCAACACCGGCTACGGCAAGGGCAAATCCTCTGCCGCCTTCGGGGTCATGGGCCGGGGTTGGGCCCGGGGCTGGCGGGTCGGCGTCGTCCAGTTCATCAAGAGCGGCAAGTGGAAGACGGGCGAGCGAAAGCTGGCCGACCATCTGGATGTCGAGTGGCACACCCTGGGCGACGGCTTCACGTGGGAGTCCGAGGACCTGGACGAGACGGCGGCCAAGGGTCGCCATGCCTGGGAGGTGGCCCGCGAGAAGCTGGCTTCGGGCTACTACGACCTGTTGATCCTGGACGAGTTGACATACGCGGTGAAGTACGGCTGGGTAGCCGCCGACGAGGTTGCGGACGGCGTGCGGGCCCGATCGCCAAAGACCAACGTGGTGATCACCGGACGCGACGCCCCCGACGAGCTCATCGAGGTGGCCGACACGGTGACCGAGATGCGCAAGGTGAAGCACGCCTTCGACCAGGGCATCAAGGCCAAGAAGGGGATCGAGTTCTGACCCGCCCGGCCGTGCTCGAGAGCCGGTGCAGGTGACCTCCGGGGTCCCTCCCCGACTGGTGGTGGCCGGGACCCACTCCGGCGTGGGCAAGACGACCGTCGCCACCGGTCTCATGGCCGCGCTGCGCATGCGCGGGCACCGGGTTGCGTCGGCCAAGGTGGGGCCGGACTTCATCGACCCCGGCTACCACTCGGTGGCCACCGGCCGCCCCGGTCAGAACCTCGACAGTTGGATCTGCGGGGCCGACGCCATGGCCCCGCTTGCCGGCAAAGCGGCAAGGGATGCCGAGATCCTGGTGGTGGAGGGAGTCATGGGCCTCTTCGACGGCGCGTCCTGGGCGTCGACCCCCGGTCCAGGCACCGTTCCCACCCGGGGCGCCATCGGGGGCGCCACCCGGGGCGGCACTGCCAGTACGGCAGAGATGTCGGCCCTGCTCTCGGCACCGACGATCCTGGTGGTCGACGCATCGGCCATGAGCACCTCGGTGGCCGCCCTCGTCCACGGCTTCCATACCTACGATCCAGATGTCCCCCTGTCCGGGGTGATCCTCAACCAGGTTGGGAGCCCTCACCACGAGACCCTGCTGCGGGAGGCACTGGCTCCGCTGGTCGAACTGGGAGTACCCGTCCTCGGCTCCCTCCAGCGGGACGACGCCCTGACCTGGCGGGACCGGCATCTCGGGTTGGTACCGGTCATCGAGCGTCCCACCGCGGTGGCCGAAGCCGTGGACCGCCTGGCCGGTGCCATCGCCGCCTCGGTCGACCTCGATGCTGTCATGACGGTGGCCCGGTCGGCGCCGCCCATGCCCACCGACCTGATGGTGGGGCTGGCCGAGACGCGGCGGGTCGTTCCGCCGGGTCGGACGGTCCGCGTCGCCGTCCCCGGGGGCAGAGCCTTCAGCTTCGGCTATGCCGACAACCTGAGCCGGCTGGCGGAAGCCGGTGCCGAGATCGTCCCCTTCGACCCGCTCGTCGACCGGTCCCTGCCCGACGGCACCGCCGGGCTCTACGCCGGTGGCGGTTTCCCCGAGGTGTACGTCGAGGCCCTGTCCTCCAATCGACCCCTGCTCGACGACGTGCGGCGCCGGATCGACAACGGCCTGGTCACGTGGGCCGAGTGCGGTGGCCTTCTCTGGCTGTGCCGGTCCCTCGACGGCCATGCCCTCTGCGGCGCCATCGACGCCGACGGCTCGATGACCGGGCGGCTCTCTCTCGGCTACCGCACGGCAACGGCCACGACCGAGAACCCGCTGGCAGCCACGGGAACCAGGCTGCGAGGCCACGAATTCCACTACTCCACCGTCGACCCGCCGGGTTCGGCGCTCGCGCTCGAAGGGCGCACCGGAGCAGCCGTCGCCGGCTTTGCCACGCCGACCCTGGTGGCCTCCTACCTCCACCTCCATCTGGGCGCCGACCCCGGGCCGGCCGAACGCTTCGTCTCGACCGCGGCCGGCCAGGCTGAGGGGCCGTCCCAGCCACTGGGCAGTCCAGCTCATAGGGCAGAACAGCTCACGGTGCCGCTCGGCTCGGCCGATAGCATGATCCGGCCATGACTGCAGAGCCCGCCCGTGCCAACCAGGGCCGACTCGTCGGGGTGGGCGTCGGCCCCGGTGACCCGGGACTGGTGACACGGTTGGCCGTTTCGACGATGGAAGCGGCCGACCGGGTGACTGCACCCACGACATCCCCAGACTCGGTGGGCCGGGCCGAGGCGATCGTCCGCCAGATCCTTCCCGACCTCCGCATCGACCGTCTCCCCTTCGACATGACGGCCGACCACGTCCCCGAGGGTCGTGGCGCCCGGGCGGCGTCCCACCGCGCCGCGGCGGCGACCCTCGCCCCGTGGCTTGGCCAGGGGCAGACCGTGGTCTTCGTGACGCTGGGCGACCCCAACGTCTACAGCACCTTTCCTTCGCTGGCCGACGAGGTGCGCCGCCTCCTGCCCGAGGTCCCCGTCTCGACGGTGCCCGGCATCACCGCCTTCCAGGCCTTGGCCGGGCGTTCGGGAACCGTGCTCCTGGACGGGACCGAGTCGCTGTCCCTCGTGACGGCGCTCGACGGCGTCGATCACGTGGCCGACGCCCTGGCCGACCCGGGCCGGGCCGTCGTGATCTACAAGGGCGGCCGGTACCTTCCGGCCATCGCCGAGTTGTTGGCCGACCACGGTCGACTCGACAGTGCCGTGTATGGCGAGCTCCTCGGCCTCCCGGGTGAGCAGATCGGTGGAGTGGCAACCGCCGCCGACCGACCGGCCAGCTACCTGGCCACGGTCATCGTTCCGCCGGCCGGCGCCACCCGCGGGAGCGAGCGCCCATGAACGGCCTCATCAGCTTCGTCGGGGCCGGCCCAGGCGCCGCCGACCTCATCACCCTCCGGGGTGCCGACCGGCTCCGGACGGCCGACGTGGTCATCTGGGCCTCGTCCCTGGTTCCCGAGGAGGTGCTGGCCCACGCCGGTCCGGAGGCGTCGGTCCACGATTCGGCCGCCATGACGCTGGAGGACGTGCTCGCCGTCTATGACGATCACCGCGATGCGGCCATCGTGCGGCTGCATTCGGGAGACCCCGCCATCTACGGCGCCATCCAGGAGCAGCTGGATTGGTGCATCGCCCACGAACGCTCGTTCGAGATCGTGCCCGGCGTGAGCTCCTTGGCCGCAGCCGCCGCCCTCGTCGAGCGCGAGCTGACCGTCCCCCAGGTGGCCCAGAGTGTGGTGATCACCCGCTTGGCCAGCCGCACCTCGACCTCGATGCCGGAGACGGAGGCGCTCGGGGCCTTCGCCGCCACCGGCTGCACCCTGGCCGTCTTCCTGTCGGCGGCGCGGCCCACCGCGCTGCAAGAAGAGCTCCTCGGGCCGGCGAGCGCCTACGGGCCAGAGACGCCCGCGGCCATCGTCGTCCGGGCCAGTTGGCCGGACGAGCAGGTCGTGCGCACGACCATCGCCAACCTGGCCGGCGACCTGGTGGCCACCGGGGCCACCACCACGGTGCTGGTCCTCGTCGGTCCGGCGCTGGCCGGCACTGCGCCCCGCAGCCACCTCTACTCGCCCGCCTTCGCCCACAAGTTCCGCAAGCGCTCCCGCGCCGGGACGACCGCCGGGCGAGCTGCGCGGCGCGCTCCCGGGCCGGGATAGCCGCCATGGTGGGCGAGACGAACGAGCCAGAGCTCAGCCCCGAGGTGGCCGAGCGGCAGACAGGCCTGCGGACCGGCTGGACGACCGGGACCTGCGCCTCGGCTGCCGCCAAGGCCGCCGCAATCGGCCTGGCCACCGGGCTCGTCCCCGACGAGATCGAGGTCGGGCTGCCCAAGGGGGCACGGGTCTCCTTTCCCGTGGTCGGGGCCGGGCCGGTCGGCGACGCCGCCGGCTCCGTCCGGGCGGCCGTGGTCAAGGACGCGGGTGACGACCCGGACTGCACCGACGGGGCCGAGCTCACCGCAGATGTCCACTGGGCCCCCAGCGACGCCACCGAGACCACGCTGGCGGCCGGGCCGGGGGTGGGCACCATCACCAAGCCGGGCCTCGGCCTCGAGGTCGGGGCCCCGGCCATCAACCCGGTGCCGCGCCGGATGGTCCTCGCCGCCCTGGCCGAGGTCACCGATCGCCCGCTGGAGGTCACCTTCAGCGTGCCCGGGGGCGAGGAGATGACCAAGCGGACCAGCAACGAGCGCCTGGGCATTCTCGGCGGCATCAGCATCCTGGGCACGACCGGCATCGTCAGGCCGTTCTCGACCGCCTCCTATCGGGCCTCGGTCGTCCAGCAGGTGGACGTGGCCTCGGCCCAGGGTGAACGGACCATGGTCCTGTGCACGGGGAGCCGGTCGGAAGCGGCGGCCCAGCGGCTCTATGCCACCTTGGACCCGGTGTGCTTCGTCGAGGTGGGCGACTTCAGCGGGATCGCCCTCCGGCGGTGTGCGACCCACGGCATGACCACCGTGAACGTGGTGGCCATGGTGGGCAAGATCGCCAAGCTGGCCGCCGGGGTGATGATGACCCACTTCCACCGGTCGAAGGTCGACACCGACCTGCTGGCCGCCGTGGCCGCCGAGACCGGTTCCCCCGAAGCAGTGGTCGCCGCCGCGACCGAGACGGCAACGGCCAGGCACTTCTACGACGCCTGTGTTGCCGCCGGAACCCGCGCTCCTCTGGACCGGCTGTGCCAGCTGGCCCGGGACAA
Organism: Acidimicrobiales bacterium; assembly: GCA_036521415.1. GTDB lineage: Bacteria > Actinomycetota > Acidimicrobiia > Acidimicrobiales > RAAP-2 > DASXMT01. Next base: position 12,999 of record DATDHU010000100.1, on the reverse strand, counting down.
CTGCGTTGCCCATGGCGGGGGGGCGTTTGACTGCGAGGTCGTCATGGTCGACTTCGAGGGCGACCAGGTGATCGCCCGTGCCTGACGGTTCGGGGGCCGTCACCGTGGTCGGCATCGCCGGTTCGTGGCCCGACCGCATCGGACCCGATGTCCGCGCCGCGCTGGACGGGGCGGGGCTGGTCCTCGGCGGACGTCGGCATCTCGAGGCCTTCGAGGCATGGCAGCGAGGGCGCGTCGGAGCCCCGGTGCAGTCGGCGGTCATCGGCGGTGACGCCGACGAGGCCTGCCGCCGGGTCGCCGCCGCGTCAGGCCAAGGAACGACCGTGTGCGTCCTCGCCTCGGGCGATCCCGGGTTCTTCGGCATCGTGCGCGCCCTCTTGCGGGTGATCGACCGCAAGAACCTGGTCATCCTGCCCGCTCCCTCGTCGGTGTCGCTGGCCTTTGCCCGGATCGGCCTGCCCTGGGACGACGCCACGGTTATCTCGGCCCACGGCCGTCCCCTGGCCGACGCCATCGGTGCCATCCGGGTGGCGCGGAAGGTGGCCGTGCTCACCTCGCCCGGCGCACCGCCCGAAGCGGTCGGAAGCGCCCTCGTGGCGGCGCGAGCCGCTGTGGACGTGGTGGCCGTGTGCAGCCGGCTCGGCTACCCCGACGAATCGGTCACCATGGTCGGGCTGGACGATCTCGCCTCGGGGGCGTGGGACCCGCTGTCGGTCGTCATCCTCTTGGGACCGGCCGGACGCAGGATCGCCGGCTGGGGCGGCGCACCCGAGGATGCCAAGCCCCTGGCGTGGGGCCTTCCCGACGACGCCTACGGCCACCGGGACGGGATGATCACCAAGTCCGAGGTCCGGGCGGTGGCCCTGGGCAAGTTGGCGCTGCCACCGAGCGGCGTCCTCTGGGACGTCGGGGCCGGCAGCGGGAGCGTGGCCATCGAGTGCGCATCCCTCTCCCCCGGCTTGGTCGTCTTCGCCATCGAGGAGCGCAGCGACGACGTCGCCCGCATCTCGGAGAACGCCTCTCGTTTCGGAGTCGGCGTCACCGCCGTGCAGGGTCACGCGCCCGAAGCCTGCGACGGTCTCCCCGACCCGGACCGGGTCTTCGTGGGCGGAGGTGGCCTCGCTTCCCTCGACCTGGCTCTGGCCCGGCTGCGACCCAACGGTTGTATCGTCGCCACTTTTGCCGCACTCGACCGGGCCGTCGGGGCCGCCGGCCGGCTCGGCAATATGGTCCAGGTGGGGGTGAGCCGGGCCAAGGCCCTCCCCGACAGCGGTATCCGGCTGGCCGCCGAGAACCCGGTCTTCATAGCCTGGGGCCCCGGGGATAGGAGCGTCGACCGTGAGCCCTGAGCCGTGAGCACTGTCAGCGTGAGCATCACCGAGGCCGGACGCCGACTTGCCGGGAGGCTTCCCTTCGAGCATGTCCACGGGTCGATGGGGGCGGTCGTCCGGGAACGTTGGGCGGACGGCGACGTGGACGGCTTCGTCCTCTTTGCCGCCACCGGCGCGGCCGTTCGCATCGTGGCCCCGCTGTTGGCTGACAAGCGCTCGGATCCGGCGGTGGTCTGCGTCGACGAGGCGGGTCGCTTCGCCGTCTCCTTGTGCGGGGGGCACCACGGCGGTGCCAACGACCTGGCCCGACGGGTCGGAGCACTTCTCGGCGCTGCGCCGGTGGTGACCACGGCCACCGACGCTGCCGGGCTGGCGGGGATCGACATGCTCCCGGGCCTCGTCGCCTCCGGTGATGTCGCCGCCGTCTCGGCCGCGCTGCTCGATGGACGCGCACCCATCGTCGACAACCCGCTCGGCTGGCCGCTACCCGGGGCCCTCCCTGCGAGCGGGGCCGGGCCTGAGCGCATTGTGGTCACCGACGCTGATGCTGATGCCGGTGTGGGTCGCGGTGGCGGGCCGACAGGTCCGGGAACGGTGCTCCTGCGACCGTCGTCGCTCGTGGTCGGCGTGGGCTCCTCGACTGGGGCCGGAACGAAGGAGGTCGCCGAGTTGGTGGCGGCGACGTTGGCCGGGGCGGGGCTCTCAGCCGACTCGGTCCAGACGGTGGCGACCATCGATCGACGACGGTACCATCCCGCCCTCACCGGACTCGGCCTTCCGGTCACCTCGTTCAGCGCCGAGGCCCTCGCCGCCGTGCCGGTCCCCAACCCGAGCGACGCGGCACGCCGGGCCGTGGGGACGGCCAGTGTGTGCGAAGCAGCTGCGCTCCTTGGCTCCGGAGCGGGCGGGGCCCTCGTTGTCGAGAAACGGACGTCGAAGAACGCCACCGTGGCCATCGCCCGGCGACGCCGTCCCATTGGACGCGTCGTCCTGGTGGGGCTGGGCCCGGGTGGCATCATCCACCGGACGCCTGCGGCCGAACAGGCCGTCCGTGGCGCCGACGTGGTGATCGGCTACTCCGCCTACGTCGACCAGTGCGGCGACCTGCTGGCCTCCCACCACCGCGTCGTCCGGTCGACCCTCGGATCGGAGGTGGAACGGGCTGCCGAGGCGTTGCAGTTGGCATCGGAGGGCAAGACGGTGGCCATGGTGTGCTCCGGTGACGCCGGTGTCTACGCCATGGCATCGCCGCTTCTCGAACTGACCGACCAGCCGGCCCTTGCCGGCGTCGCCGTCGACGTGGTCCCGGGCGTGACGGCCGGGCTGGCCGCCGCGGCACGCCTCGGCGCACCGCTCGGCCATGATCACGTGCTCATCAGCCTGTCTGATCTCCTCACGCCCTGGGACCGGATCGAGGCCCGGCTCCGTGCGGCGGCGGACTCGGATCTGGTCGTCGTGCTCTACAACCCCCGTTCCGCGAAGCGAACCTGGCAACTGGGCAAAGCGCTCGGCATCTTGGGCGGTGGGCGGCCGCCCGCCACACCGGTGGGCATCGTCACCGACGCCGGCCGCCACGGCGAGTCGGTCATCGTCACCACCCTCGGCGAGGTCGACCTGGCCATGGTCACCATGACGACCTGTGTCATCGTCGGCTCCTCTACCACGGTTGTCCTCAACGACCGCATGGTCACGCCACGGGGCTATCCACGGTGAGCGCGGTGCCAGAGCTCCGGCCGACGCCAGGGACGGTGGCCATCGATGAACGGTGCACGGCCTGCGGCGCCTGCCTCTCGACGTGCTCCGAGCACGCCCTGGTTCGGGCACCTCGACGCCCGCTGGTCGTGGATGCCCGTTGTACGGGCTGCGGCGAGTGCGTGGAGATCTGCCCACGTGGCGCCATCGCCGATGTATGGGGCCGATGACCCAGCCCGGCGTGCACCCCATCGAGTCCGAGAGCTACCGGATCCTCCGCGAGCGGGTCGATCTCAGTGGCCTGTCACCAATGGTGGCGGCGGTCACGGCCCGGGTCATCCATGCCTCGGCCGATCTCGAGTTCGCCGACCTGATGGTCCTGGACGAGGCCTCGGTATCGGCCGGCATCGATGCCGTCGTGGCCCACGCTCCGGTCATCTGCGACGTCCACATGGTCAGTTCGGGCATCACCGCCGTGGCCACCACCTGCCTGCTCGACGAGGCGGTGGCCGGCCCGGACGGGATACCCACCCGGAGCGCAGACGCCATCGCCCGGGCCGCGGCCCGATGGCCCGTCGGAGCCGTGTTCGTCATCGGCTGTGCGCCGACGGCCCTGTTCGAGGTGGTCCGCCTGGTGGAGTCGGGCGACCTGCGGCCGGCGCTCGTCGTGGGCATGCCGGTGGGCTTCGTCGGGGCGGCCGAGTCCAAGGAGGCTCTTCGGCGCGTCGCCTCCAACCGGCCGGGGGGGCGACCGGTCCCGGCTATTTCGAACCGAGGTGAGAAGGGCGGCTCTGCCGTGGCCTCGGCCGCCTTCAACGCCATTGTCCGCCTGGCGCGATCAGGCGTTGTCTCGGAACCGGTCTCGCCCCCGGCCGCTGATGGGGACCGCCCTTGATGCGGTGAGCCCTCAGCCGGTTGCGCTCCGTGCGATCCGGGCTCCTCATGCTCCCGGCTCCTAACGGTCCAGGCGCTCCTCATGCTCCGGGCTCTCCTAAAGCCCCGAACCGCTCCCGGTACTCAACGCTGGAGCGACTTCACCTCGAGGAATTCCTCGAACCCGAAGTTGCCGTACTCGCGGCCGTTGCCGGACTGCTTGTATCCGCCGAAGGGTGCCAGCGGGTTGAACCCGCCCCCGTTGACTTCCACCTGGCCGGTTCGGAGCTTGCGGGCCACCGCATTGGCATGCTCGGCGTTCTCGGCCCAGACGCCACCGGCCAAGCCGTAGTCGGTGTCGTTGGCGATGTCGATGGCCTCGTCCTCGGTGTCATAGGGAATGATCGACAGCACGGGCCCGAAGATCTCTTCTCTGGCGATGGTCATGTCCCTAGTTACGTCGGAGAACACCGTGGGTCGGACGAAGTACCCGCTCTCGAGGCCATCGGGCGCCTCCGCCCCGCCGGTCAACAGGCGGGCTCCTTCGTCCTCGCCTCGTTGGATGTAGCCCCGCACCCGGTCCCGCTGGACAGCGGAGACCAATGGGCCGAGACGCGTGGTCTTCTCGAAGGGATCCCCGGCGGTAAAGCCCTCGGCCGCCGTAGTCGCCAACGCCTCCACCTCGGCGAGCTTGTCCCGGGGCACCAGCATCCTGGTCAGGGCGCTGCAGGTCTGGCCCGAATTCATGTAGCACTTGTTCACACCGTCGGGCACAGCCTTTTCCAGATCGGCACCACTCAGGATGACATTGGCCGACTTGCCCCCGAGCTCGAGGGCAACCCGCTTGACGGTCGCCGCCGCGACTTCGGAGACCCGCCTCCCGGCCCGGGTCGACCCGGTGAACGACACCATGTCCACGTCGGGGTGGGCGGCGATGGCCTCGCCCACGACCGGTCCATGCCCGGTCACCAGGTTGAAGACCCCGGGAGGCAGGCCGACCTCATCGAACACCTCAGCGAGGACAAAGGCGTTCAACGGCGCCACCTCACTCGGCTTCAGCACGACGGTGCATCCTGCCGCCAGGGCCGGCGCCACTTTGGCTGCGATCTGATGGAGCGGATAGTTCCACGGGGTGATGGCGCCAACGACGCCGATCGGCTCGCGGACGATGAGGGAGTTCCCCACCTCCTGCTCCCAGGTGAATCCCGTCGCCACCTCGGCCATCGAACCGAACGTCATCATGGGCAGGCCCACCTGGATGAGACCCGACAGCGTCAACGGCATGCCGACCTCGTGGGTGATCATGTCGGCGAGCTCGTCCATCCGCGTCCCGAGCGCCTCTTGCACCCGGGTCAGCATCTTTGCCCGTTCTTCCACCGATGTGTTCGCCCAGGCCGGAAAGGCGCGGCGTGCGGCGGCCACGGCACGATCGATGTCCTCGGTTGTCCCTTCGGGAACGGTGGCCAATACCTCTTCGGTGGTGGAGTCGATCACGTTCAGCGTGCCCTTCCCCGTCGAGGCCACCCACTCCCCATCGATGTAGAGCTTGTCCCGGTTGTCCATATCGAGGCCTCCTCGGCAGTTCGTACCGTCCCTCACCCTAAACCCGGACGACCCATTCGCGTATCCGCTGCCGGCTCTCCGTTGCATCCCCCCCTCCAGATATATAGAGTTTCCTATGTAAGTTGGCTGGGGGGACACGTGGCGGGACAATGGGACACATGGCAGAACAAGCAGCCGGACGAGCACCGGGAGGGGGCGACCAGTGGCGCTGACCCAGGACGAGCGCAAGGCCGAGACCAGGGCGAGGCTGCTGGCCGCATCCGCTGACCTGTTCGCCGCGCACGGCATCGATGGCGTCTCGGTCGATGCCGTGGCCACAGCAGCCGGGCGGACCTCGGGCGCCGTCTACGCCCACTTTGGTTCCAAACAGGGTCTCCTATTGGCGCTCCTCGACTGGTGGCAGCAGTCGTTCCTGGCCGTGCTGTTCGCCGAGGTGGCGGTGACCGACGAGCCGATCGCGCAGTTGGGAGCGGTGTGGGGCAACATCGGCACAGGCGCCGACGAGCGGGTTCGACGCTGGATGCTCTTGGAGCACGAGCTGTGGTTGCGGGCAGCCCGCGACCCGGATGTGGCTGCGGCTCTCCGGGCCCGGAACCGCGTGACACAGCCCCGGAGCGAGCGCGAGCTCGCCTGGTGGGCGAACGACGTGGGTTCGAACCCGGTTGCTGCGCCTGACCAATTGGCCGTCTTGGTCAAGGCCCTCCTGCACGGGCTGGCCATGCAGCAATGGATCGATCCCGGATCGGTGCGCGACCGGACCGCCGTTGCCGGATTGGCCGCCCTCCTCGGGCTCGCAGCCGAGAGCTCCGACCACCAGGACAGTGAGGGGACCCCCGGCAAGACCGCCACCCTCAGGGCCACCGGCACAGCAGCCGAGAACACCGATCGCACCGCCACGAGACAGGAGAACCCCGCATGAACACACAAATTCGCCAACGGCTCGGCATCGAGTTCCCGATCTTCGCCTTCACCCACTGCCGCGATGTGGTGGCGGCGGTATCGAATGCCGGTGGCATCGGTGTCCTCGGCGCCATCGCCTTCAACCCCGAACAGCTCGAGGTGGAGCTGACGTGGATCGACGAGCACGTGGGCGACAAGCCGTACGGCGTCGACATCGTCATTCCGGCCAAGTACGAGGGCATGGACGAGATGGACCCGACCAAGCTGGAATCCCAGCTGCAAGGCATGGTCCCCGCCACCCACCGCGACTTCGCCCGCAAGCTCCTCGCCGACCACGGCGTGCCCGAGATCCCCGAGAGTGAGGAAAAGAGCACGGGCATGATGGGCTGGACAGCAGCCCATGCCCACGGGCTGATCGACGTCGCCCTCCGGCACCCCAAAGTCAAGCTCATCGCCAACGCGCTCGGCACCCCTCCGCCCGACGTGGTCCAGCTGGTCCAAGAGGCCGGACTGATCATCGGGGCCCTGGCCGGTTCGGTGAAGCATGCCGTGCGCCACAAGGAGGCCGGTCTGGACTTCGTCATCTGTCAGGGATCAGAGGGCGGCGGCCACACGGGAGATGTCGGCAGCATCGTGTTGTGGCCCGAGGTCATCGATGCCGTTGCTCCCCTACCCGTCCTCGCCGCCGGTGGCATCGGGAGCGGTCGCCAGATGGCGGCGGCACTGGCCATGGGCGCGCAGGGCGTCTGGACGGGCACGCTCTGGCTGACCGTCGAGGAGTCCTCGTCCCCGCCGGCGCAGATGGAGACCTACCTGGCCGCCACCAGCCGGGACACCGTCCGCTCCCGGTCCTTCACCGGCAAGCCGGCCCGCATGCTGAAGAACGATTGGACCGACGCCTGGGAGGCCGACGATACCCCGGACCCGCTCCCCATGCCCTTGCAGATGCTGGTGGCCATCGAAGCCGTCTCGCGCGGATCGCGCTACCCCGTCCAGGCTAAGGACGTGGCCTTCAATCCGTGCGGACAGGTCATCGGCCGGGCCACCAAGGTCCGCAAGGCGAAGGACGTCATCTACGAGATGGTCGAGGAGTACATCGAGGCGACCGAACGACTGCAAGCTGGCGTTACGGTCTAATTCTCAAGTGTAGGTTGATACCTGTCTAACCGTCAGGTGGAGAGTTATACCGTTGGGTCGTAACGATGCACGGAGACGGCGTACCGATCGCCGTCGCTGTACGGCGATCGGTCCCAGGTGCTCCAGCGATGGTTCAGGCTCAATCCGACCAAGGCGGCCAGGCGGTCGTACTCGGTCGTGTCCAAGGCACCAGGGCGAAGCGAGAACCCGGACACGAGGAGTCCCGATGGGCGGAGGTGACGGACGGCCGTCTCTAAGACGGCGCCTTCTGTCCCCCGGCTCACGAAGACCATCACGTTGCCCGCCATCAGCACCGCTTCGAAGTCCCGGCCCAGGTCGAGGTGGGGATCGGCCAAGTCGGCACGGAGCCACGTCAGCTCCGGTGCCTTGTGGCGGGCCGTATCGAGCATGCCCACATCGAGGTCGACGCCGGCCACGTCCAGCCCGCGACGAGCCAACTCGATGGCCACCCGACCGGTGCCACATCCGGCGTCGAGCACGGAGCGGACCCCGAGCGAAGCGACGAAATCTGCCTCTCCGTGGACGTTCTGCCCGGCTGAGGCCAGTACATCGAAGCGCTCGTCATAGCCGCGGCCGCGAGCGATGTCGCCACCCAACCACGGGTTGTCCGAAGCGTCCTCGTTCACGGCCGTGAAGCGTACGCCCTGGGACCACGCCGCACGGCCGGGCGGGGCGGGGCGACCGGGCGGGGCGGGGCGACTGGGCGGGCCTGGGCGACTGGGCGCCGGGCGGCCGGGCGAAGGCGGCCACACATTCCTGGCCGGCATGACAGGATCGTGGTCGATGGCGGCAGACCGGCAGCGCCACGCACCCCCGTCGATCGCCTTCTGGCTCGTCGTCTACGTGTTCGCCGTCGGCATGCTCGGAACGACGCTGCCCACGCCCCTCTATGTGCTGTACCAGGCCTCGTGGCACTTCTCCGAAGGCACTGTCACCCTCATCTACGCCAGCTATGCGGCCGGGGTGATGGTCTCGCTCCTCTTCGCCGGGCGATCGTCCGACCAGGTGGGCCGGCGACCGGTCCTCTGGACCGCCCTGGCCTTGAGCACGGCGAGCACCGTCGTGTTCATCCTGGCTCCGGGCCTGAGCTTCCTGTTCGTGGGGCGCGTCCTCTCGGGCCTCGCTGCGGGGTTGATCACGGGGACGGCAACGGCGGCGTTGACCGACCTGGCCGGCCCGGCGTCGGGGCGGCGTGCGTCGCTGGCGTCGACCGGGGCCAACATGGGTGGGCTGGGCCTCGGGCCGCTGGTGGCCGGACTCTTCGCCGAGTACGGGCCGAATCCCACCGTCTTGGTGTTCGAGGTGTACCTGGGCTTGCTGGTGGTCGCCGCTGTCTTCCTCCTCGTCTCCCCCGAGACCGTTGAGACGAGGAGCCGGCTGACGTACCGGTTCAGAGGTCTGGGCATCCCGACGCAGGGCCACGGGGAGTTCCTGGCCGCCTCGCTGGCCGGGTTCTCGGCCTTCACGCTCCTCGGGCTCTTCAGCTCGTTGGCGCCCTCGTTCCTGGCCACCGTGCTCGACCAGGACAACCGGGCGGTCGCCGGTGCCGTGGTGTTCTTCATCTTTGCTGTCGCCACCGTCACCCAGATGGCCCTCTCGCGCGTGGCCAGCCGAACCGTGATGCTGGCCGGTCTGTGGATCTTCCTACCGGCGCTGGCCCTCATCGTCGCCGGGCTCTCCCAAGCCTCATTCCCCCTCTTCCTGGTGGGAACCGGGGTCGGTGGCGTTGCCGTGGGCTGTCTGTTCCTGGGCAGCCTGGCCACCGCCAACCGGCTGGCACCCACCCCCACGCGCAGCCAGGTCGTGTCCACCTACTTCTTGTTCGCCTACATCGGGCTCACCATCCCGGTGATCGGCGTCGGAGTCGCTTCCCAGCACATCGGGGACTTCCGGGCCACGCTGATCTGCTCCATCGTCCTGGCCGCGCTGTGCCTCTTTTCCGGTCTGGCCATTGTGCGAGCGCGGGTGTCCGAGCCGAAAACCATGGAGAGACCTGCCTGAACGAGTACCCTTTCCCGGCAATGTCCCGAGCCGACCCGGCAGTGTCCACAGCCGACCCGTCCCAATCGTCCCGCATGGCCAGGCTGGCCGGAGTAGCCCTGGTTGCCATCGTGCTGGCCTCGGTCCTCGTCGGCGGGCTCGACGCCGCACCGGCCCACGCCGACGGTGCCGTCGCCCCCACCAGCTTCTGGTTGGCCCAGCCTGACGGCGGGGTCCTGGCCGTCGGCAACGCCCCGTCCCTCGGCTCCACGCCGGCGCTCAATCAACCCATCGTCGGAACAGCGGCAACCCCTGACGGCGGCGGCTATTGGCTGGTGGCCTCCGACGGCGGGATCTTCACGTTCGGCGATGCCGGTTGGTACGGATCACAGGGTGGCCAGCCCCTGGACCAGCCCATCGTGGGCATGGCTTCGACACCCGACGGCCGGGGCTATTGGCTGGTGGCCTCTGACGGCGGGATCTTCACGTTCGGCGATGCCGGGTTTTACGGGTCGGAGGGAGGGCAGCCCCTCAATCAGCCCATCGTGGGCATGGCCGCGATGCCCGACGGCGGGGGCTACTGGTTGATCGCCTCTGACGGCGGGGTCTTCACGTTCGGCGACGGCAGCTTCTTCGGCTCGATGGGGGGCCAACCCCTGAACAAGCCGATGGTCGGCCTGACCGCCACCCCGGACGGCGGCGGCTATTGGATGTTTGCCGGAGACGGGGGCGTCTTCACCTTCGGCGACGCCGGATTTTACGGATCGACCGGCGGCATCGCCACCGAAACGGCGCAACGGGTGGTGCCCACGCGCTCGGGCCAGGGGTACTGGGTGGTCGACCAGAACGGGACCTCTTACGGGTTCGGGGACGCAGGGAGTGGTCCCCCGCCCACTCAGGCGGTCCTCCTGAAGCCCATCACCCCGGGGGACCGGGCCACGCTCTTCGCCCTCCAGCAACTGGGCAAGCCCTACCTCTTCGGAGGTGACGGACCGACGGCCTACGACTGCTCCGGTCTGACCTTCACCTCCTGGGGCCAGGCCGGCATCGGTATCGCCCGTGTGGCCAATGCCCAGTACGAGACGGCGGGGGCGCCGGTGGCCCTCGATGCCCTTCAGGCCGGCGACCTGGTCTTCTGGGGCGGCGACACGACCAATCCGGACAGCGTCTACCACGTGGCCCTGTACATCGGCGCCGACCAGACCATCGATGCCCCCAACGAGAAGTCCGTCGTCTCGGTGCTGACGGTCGACCGCCAGTTCTGGCCCTCGCTCATGCCCATCGGACGGCGCCCATAGGGAGGGGACCGGTCCCCGGGGTCCATCCCGGTGGGCCCCGAACGGGTTGTTCCCGGTCGATACTTCCGGTGCAGTACGCGCGCCGGTAGGGTACGTTTTGGGAAAGAACCACACTCCGATCGGGGGTCCAACGGTGCAGATCTCGACCCTACTTGCAGCCAAGGGAACAGCAGTGGACACCATCCGCGGGGATGCCACCGTCGACCAGGCAGTGGCGGAACTGTCCCGACACAAGATCGGGGCTCTGGTCGTGTCCGCTGACGGACAGCACATCGAGGGCATAGTCTCCGAACGCGATGTGGTCCGTATGCTCCATGAGCTCGGTGGCGACCTGGTCCACCAGCCGGTCTCCTCGATCATGTCGTCGACCGTGTATTCCTGTTCGCCCGACGACGACACCGACCTGCTGATGAGCATCATGACCGACCGTCGCATCCGCCACGTCCCCGTCGTGAAGGACGGCATCCTGGTCGGCATCGTAAGCATCGGTGATGTGGTCAAGAGTCGGATCGGCGACCTCGAAAAGGACCGCGCCGAGCTGTTCGACTACATCAACGCCCGCTGACAGGATCACCGGTCGCCACCCCCGGCTCCTCCGACCCCGGATCGAGTCCCCTCCGGTACCGCTCGGCGGCCGGCCGGTGGGTCATTGCCGCCTCGGTCCTGGGGTCTGGCATCGCCGCACTGGACGCCACCGTCGTCGGCATCGCCCTGCCCACCATCGGGAGGGACTTCCATACCGGGCTCGGGCCATTGCAATGGGTGGTGACCGCCTACACCCTCACGCTGGCCGCATTCTTGCTCTTGGGTGGGACGCTGGGCGATCGGTTCGGGCGGCGCCGCATCTTCTCCATCGGTGTGGCCTGGTTCGCGGTCACCTCCATGGCCTGCGGCCTGGCCCCCAACGCCGACTTCCTGATTGCCATGCGGGCCCTACAGGGCATCGGAGCCGCCCTGTTGACGCCAGGAAGCCTCGCCATTCTGCAGGCGTCGTTCGACCCTGAGGACCGCGCCCAGGCCATCGGGGCCTGGTCGGGGCTCGGGGGCCTCACCACCGCGGCCGGTCCCCTGATCGGCGGATATCTCATCTCCGTCGCTTCCTGGCGGTGGGTGTTCTTCATCAATGTCCCCATCGTGGTCGTGGTGCTCGTCCTGACCGCTCGCCATGTCCCAGAGTCGAGGGACCCGACCACCACCGGTGCTCTCGACACAACCGGAGCAGCCCTCGGCATCGTGTGGCTCGCCGCCATCACCTACGCGTTGATCGAAGGGCCCAGCCTCGGTTGGTCCTCCCCGGTGATTCTGACCATGTTGGGCATCGCCGGCGCCGGGCTGGTGGCCTTCCTCGTCGTCGAGCAACACAAGCGGAGCCCGATGCTCCCGTTGTCCCTCTTCCGGGTCCGCCAGTTCAGTGCCACCAACGCCGTGACCTTCGTCGTCTACGCCGCCTTGGGCGGGGCGCTCTTCCTGCTGCCCATCGAGCTCCAGGTGGTGTCGGGGTACTCACCGCTCGAGTCGGGGCTGGCGCTCTTGCCCGTCACCGTCATCATGCTGTTGTTCTCCGCCCGCTCGGGGAGGCTGGCCACCCGACTCGGCCCGCGACTCCAGATGGGCCTCGGTCCCATCGTCGTCGGAGTGGGGCTCGCCCTCCTTGTGCGCTCGACCGATGGCGCGAACTACATCCTCTACGTGCTCCCAGCCGTTCTCATCTTCGGGGCGGGGTTGGCCATTACCGTCGCTCCCCTCACCTCCACGGCCATGTCCTCGGTCGCCGTGGAGCACGCCGGTCTGGCTTCGGCCGTGAACAACGACGTGGCTCGGACCGGCGGTCTGATCGCAGTGGCCGTTCTGCCCGCGCTGGCCGGCATCACCGGCGACACCTACCTGCACGCCCAACAGTTCGCCGACGGGTTCAGAACTGCCGTGGCGATCTCGGCGGGGGCCTGCATCGCCGGAGGCATCCTCGCCGCCGCGGCCATCCGCAACCCGCCCCGTCCGGCCCCCCTCCCGGGGACGGTCACACCGGTGGCCGAGTGCATGCACTGCGCTCTCGATGCCCCGCCCGTTCGGACCTAGTGCTTGCCGTACGGAGCAGCGCCGTGGCCGGCCTGGCCAGGCCGCCCTTGACACGCACCCCCTTCAATCGGATCCAGTGATTCGTGCATGGCCGGTGTCGTCGATGGGTATCCAAATGATGTACACCT
>DATDHU010000099.1:0-11896 GCA_036521415.1 Acidimicrobiales bacterium | reverse complement strand
GCGCACGATGTTCAAGTTCAGGTCGGCGTTGATGCCGGTGACCGGCAACGATCGGGGATGGCCGATGCCGCTGGCGAAGTCGGCGAAGAAAGCCAAGCGGGCCAATGCTCGGGTGTCCCGCCCGGCTATCACCGGCACCCGCATCCGTATCCAGGTGGGATCGACGAAGAAGCCCTCGGGGCTTTCGAAGGTGAAGTGGGTGGCGCCGGCCACACCGGGCGGGTTGCTCTTGTCGTAGGGGCTCTCGGGCCGGCTGGCGCCGGCCGGAGGCCCTACCTGCGGCTCACCTTGGTAGACGGGCAGGTCTCCGAGATCGCCCACCCGCATGCGCAGGGCGGAGCACCGGGCCACCTCGGCGCCCTCGAACACGATGGCTGCCTCGGTCAGCTGGATGCGCTTTCCCTCCCGCACCACCCGGGCCTCGACGGTGACCGGCCGGACCGGGACCGGCCGCATCAGGTCGACCGTCAGCCGGACCACCTGTTGGGGCACGAGGGTGGGGATGTCCTCGATCACGGTGGCCAGGAGCGCGGCGGCCGACCCGCCGAACTGGTGCTCGGGCGACCAGGGCCCCCCGCTCAGCGGCGTGGGGATGAAGCGGTCCCCGTCGGCCACGAAGAGGGCGCGCTCGTCGTTTCGGAGCTGGTCCGGGCACATCCGGTGAGTGTCTCAGTCGACGTCGGGAGGGCGCAAACCCTCATCGCCCCTCGACGATGACCGGTCGAGCCGGCGTCGGTGGACCTCCGAGAGCGGTGATCTCATCGAACCCGACGGTGTGCCCGCTCCATCCGGCCGGTTGGGCCAGCATCCACAGGAAGTGTGCGGCGGCCTGGGCCGGGTTCATGACGCTGGCCATGCCATTGCCGCCGGTGGCGATCTCCTCGCCCTGGGTCTCGAGGACGTAGTGGAAGCCCTCCGTCTCGACCAGGCGATCGATCCGCAGTGTGTTGAAGGCCACGCCGTGGCCGCCCGCTTCGAGGTCGAGGTACTCGCCCCAGTGCTCCATGGCCAGCTTGCTCACCGAGTAGAGGGCCAGGTTGGGGGTCAGGGCCTGCGAGGCGCCCGAGCTGACGTTGATGACCCGTCCGTTCTGGCGCTCGAGCATGCCAGGAACGAAGCCCTGGCAGAGCTGCAGTGGGGCCACCACCTGCAGGCGGAAGGCCGTCTGCCAGCGGCGCCAGGGGATCTCGAACAGCGGCCCGTTGGAGGTGAAGGCGGCGTTGTTGATCAATACATCACAACGCCCGTACCACCCGAGCGTGTCGTCGACGATCCGTTGGGTTGCCTCGGCGTCGCTCAGGTCCGCCTGCACGGTGCGGGCCTCGATGCCCTCGTCGCCCAACTGACGGGCGACCTCGTCCAGCGATCCGGGCAGCTTGGCCCGGGGTTCGTCCCGGCCGGTCCGCCCGACGAGGACGACCCGTGCGCCGGCCCGCCCGATCGCTGCGGCCACTTCCCTGCCGATGCCTCGAGTTGCGCCGGTGACCACCGTCACCGCCCCGTCCAGATCGAGTTCGCCTCCGGTGCGATCGTTGTCTGCCATATGCATCTCCCTACGTCATGGCCCGACCGGAGTGCAACTCGGTCTCGGTCCCGCCGTTCGATCCCCTCGGCGTCACTCCGGCAGAGGTAGCCGGGGTTCCCTAGTGTGGGTGGCCATGGGAGACGAGGAGACCAGGACCAGGAACCGAGCCACCATCGAGGCCTCGATGGCCGCTGTGTCCAAGGGGGACGTGGACGGACAACTGGCCATGTGCACCGATGACTTCGTCCTCGACCTCCCCTACGCCGACCCGCCCAAGACCGTGGCCGGGAAGGAGACGGTGCGCGCCTACCTGAAGTCGGCACTGGGCATCTTCGAGCTCGACCTCGCCATCACCCAGATCTACGACTGCACGGATCCCGACCGCCTCGTCCTCGAGTACACGAGCGTGGGATCGGTGACGACGACGGGCAAGCCCTACGCCAACAGCTACATCGCCGTGGCCACGTTCCGGGACGGCCTGGTCTGCTCGCAGCGCGAGTACTACAACCCGTTGCCCGCCGCCCGCTCGCTCGCCGCCGACTGAGGCCCCGGCACGCCATCGGTTATTCCCGGCCGATGGCGACCCCGGGGTGCCGCTCGGCCAGGGCGGCACGCATACCGTCCCTCCAGTGCACCGTGCAGGGGCCGGTGATCGATCGTCGCCGGGTGACGTCGGCGATGGCGCCGATGCTCGTGCCCGGAGCGGGCTGGACGCCGACCTTGGGCGTGGTCCCGATGAGCGATCCGACGTAGGCGCACCACTGCTGGACGGTCACCACCTCGTCCCCGGCCCAGTTGACAATGGTGGCGGGCACGCTGGCCGCCTCGAGGAGCGGCCCGATCTGCGCGTTGATGTCGTCCTGGTGAATCGGGGAGTAGGGGGCCGGGTCGTGGCGGGCCGTCACCGGCTCCCCGGCCACCACCGCGTCCAGGTGGTACGCCGGAAGGCCGCCGTTGGGCCCGTAGGAGGCGTTCATCCGTGCGATGGTGACCGGCAACCCGAAGGCGCGGGCGCAGGCGCGGGCCACCGCCTCCTCGGCGATCTTCGACACCGAGTAGGTAGGAGAGTGGAGGGGCGACGCGTCCCCCAGCGGATCGGTCTCGGGAAAGACATGACCGGCATCGGCGTGTGGCTTGTACACCGACTGGGTGGACATGACCAGTGCTGCCTTTGCCCGTTGCACGTGCTGTAACAACAGTCCGGTGCCCTCGGCGTTCATCCGGATGGCCGTGTCGTAGTCGTGGCCCGCTCCTTGGAAGACGGCGAAGTGGATCACATAGGTGAAATCGGTCGGGAGGGTGCTGTAGTCCCCGGCGGCCAGGTCGCACCGATGGGCACGGACGTTGTGCGACTCGAGCTGTTCCCGGGAGCCGGCCTGTGAGAACCGGGCGACCCCCCAGACCTCGTTGTCGGTGGCGAGCGACGCCGCCAGTGGCAACCCGATCTGCCCTCCGGCCCCGGTGATCAATATCTTCTCGTCCGACAGCATCGCCTCTCCTTTCAGCCCGCCCGGAGCACGTTAGGCGTTGGAGCCCGCCGGCCGCAGGTGATCATCTCGTCTTGTCGAATGGACGGTGACCGACGAAAACCGTGCTGGCCTGCGTGCGAATTGCAGGGACGCTTTTGTCATCTAGTGTTCGCACCGGACCAACAGGAGGGAACGCCGTGGAGCTGGAGCTGACAAACGACCAGCAGTTGTTCCGGGAGACGACCCGGAAGTTCTTGGAGACCTCGACGCCGCTGACCGTGGTGCGGGAGCTGGCGGTCGAGAACCCCGACGGTTTCGACCGGGACTGGTGGCGACGCGGTGCCGAGCTGGGTTGGACGTCGATGCTCGTCCCCGAGGAGCTCGGGGGAGGAAGCGTCTCTGGTGAGGGCGTGGTGGACCTACAGCTCATTGCCGAGGAGATGGGCCGCCTGGTCTCCCCGGGCCCGCTGCTGCCCACCAACATCGTGGCCGCCGCCCTGAGCGCGCCCGAGGCAGCCGGGCAGCACGACGATGTGGTGGCCGGACTGCTCGGCGGGGACACCATCGCCACGTGGGCCGTGGCCGAGCCGGGTGGGTCCTGGTCGCCGGCCGACGTCCAGCTGCGGGCCGAGCCCGGGGACGGGGGTTTCGTCCTTCACGGTGAGAAGACGGCAGTGGAGGCGGCGGCTCAGGCCGATTCCTTCCTGGTCGCGGCACGGACGGGTGAGGGCCTGACCCAGTTCCTCGTCCCGGCCGACACCGCCGGGGTGTCGGTGACACCGCTGGAGAGCCTTGACCTCGTGAGGCGGTTCGGACAGGTCCGATTCGACAATGTGGCCGCGCCCTCGTCGGCGGTGGTCGGTGTCGTGGGTGGTGCGGCGTCCGATATCGAACGTCAGCTCCAGTTCGCCCTGGTGATCCAGTGCGCCGAGATGGTGGGCGCCATCGACCAGGTGTTCGCGTTCACCGTCGAGTACTCGTTCGACCGGTACTCGTTCGGCCGTGCCCTCGCCTCGTACCAAGCCTTGAAGCACCGCTTCGCCGACATGAAGCTGTGGCTCGAGGCGAGCCACGCCACCTCCGGAGCCGCCGCTCGAGCGGTACAGGCCGGAGCCGACAACTCGGCCGAACTGGTGAGCGTGGCCAAGTCGTACATCGGCGACCATGGTCCCGCCCTCGTGCAGGACTGCGTGCAGATGCACGGTGGCATCGGGGTGACCTGGGACCACGACCTGCACCTGTATCTCCGCCGCGTCACCCAGGACCGGGTCCTCTTCGGTGCGCCGGTCGACCATCGGGAGCGGATCGCCACGCTCATCGGATTGTAAGGAGGAGAGCAATGACGACGACCAGCACAGCCGCGACCGAGTCCAGCGAGGACGTCGAGTCGTTCCGAACTCGAGCGCGTCTCTGGCTGAAGGAGAACATGCCGCCGGCGCCGGGCCCGCGCTATGCCGAAGAGCAGCTCGACGGCGACGGCGTACGAGCCCGAACACTGCAGCGCACCCTCTTCGACGGAGGCTTTGCCGGCATCTGCTTCCCGAAAGAATACGGCGGTCAAGGGCTGAGCCCTGCGCACCAGCGGGCCTTCTCCGAAGAGTCGGCCCCATACGAGATGCCGATCGTGTTCAACACACCGGCACTGACCATCTGTGCCCCCACCATCTTGGACTTCGGGACCGAGGAGCAGAAGCGCCGTCACCTTCCGGCCATCCTGCGGGGCGACGAGATCTGGGTGCAATTCCTCTCCGAGCCCACCGGGGGTTCGGACCTGGCCGGCCTGGTCACCCGGGCCGACAAGGATGGCGACGTGTGGATCCTGAGCGGTTCCAAGATCTGGAGCACGGGCGCCTACCGGGCCGACTACGCGCTCTGCCTGGCTCGCACCGACTGGCAGGCCACCAAGCACCGCGGCCTGACCATGTTCATCGTCAAGATCCACCAACCGAGCATCGAGCTCCAGCAGATCGAGATGGTCAACGGCAGCAAGGAGTTCTGCCAGGAGTTCTTCGACGACGTCGCCCTCCCCGAGGAGGACGTCGTCGGCCAGGTCAACGACGGCTGGACGGTCGCGTCCCGCCTGTTGTTCCACGAGCGCGATGCGGTCGGTGGCGGGTCGCCGTACGCCAGCGGGATCGGCCCGGGGACCCGGAGCGGGCCGCAGAACGACGTCGTGGAGCTGGCCCAGGCGGCGGGGACGGCGAAGAATGTCCACGTCCGCCAGTTGGTGGCCGAGGCCCGGGTAGGCGAGATCGTGCAACAACAACTCATTGGCCGGGTGACCACCGGGCTCCGGACGGGTCATTTCACCGGGCCGGCGGGCTCCATCCCCCGTCTGTACGCGGCGGTCAACAACGAGCGGCGCGTCGACATCGAGCTGGAGATCGCCGGGTCTGCCGCGGGGGTCTGGGCGGGAGACGACCTCGGTGGCCGGTACGGCATCGTGTACCTCCAGCGCCAGGGCGGCAGCCTGGGCGGGGGCAGCAACGAGATGCAGCGCAACATCATCAGCGAACGGGTGTTGGGCATGCCCCGCGAGTATGCCGCCGACCGTGACAAGCCCTTCGAAGAGGTGCGGCGCAACCAGGCGGCCACCCGCAGCTAAATGGGGTTCGTGCCCCACTGATCGAACCCTCGAGATGGGGCGCACCGGTGGACACGGCTTCGCCCCCATCGGGCCCGCCATCAATGACATCCGTGTCTGAACTGCGATCCGTTTCGTCGTGTTCAGCGCTCGTCATTGCCACGCTGATCGGGGCAAGTTACCTGTTGGGAAGCGGTTCGGTTCCATGACGGGACCCTGCGGCAGACACGGATGTCACCAATTCGGATCGAAGAGTTGACTTTTCCTTGCAGAACCGGTCAGACTCACCAGCAAGTTGTCATGAAAATGACATGTCGCTGCGGCCCACTTCCGGGCTAGGCGAACGACGAGGGGGTTGCAGTGAAGAAGCGAACGTTGGGTGTCCTGGCATCGGTGGGGGTCGTCGGGGCGGCCAGTGTGGCCGTCGCCATGCCGGCCCTTGCCGCATCGTCGAAGGCGCCGATCACCATCGCGTGGATGAGCATCGAGTCCGGTCCCTACGCCACCCCGGGCGCCAACAACGACATGAAGCTGGCCGTCAACCAGATCAACGCCAAAGGCGGCATCGACGGCCATACCGTGCAGTTCACGCCCTATGACGCCAACATCACGCCCCAACAGGCGGTGACGGCCACCCAGAAGGCGCTCGGGTCCAAGCCCACGGCGATCGTCGGCTACTCGGTCGACGATCAGATCCAGGCCACGGCCCAGTTGCTCAAGCAGTCGGGAGTCCCGGTGCTCTCCCCGGCCCAGGGCCCAGCGGCCTCGTCCAACGTCGTGCACGTACCGGGTCTGTTCACGGTGGTGCCCAACCTGGTCACCGCCATCCAGGGCTCCACCTCCTACGGGTTCACCAAATTCCACCCCAAGGCGGTGGGCATCTTCCACACCGACGACACGGCGTCCAACGACGATGCCGCCACCGCCCAGGCCCTGCTGCGGAAGCAAGGGGTCAAGAACTTCACCGTGCGCAGCGCCTCCGACACGGCCACCGACACCACCCAGCAGGCGCTGGCCATGAAGGGTGACGATGTCATCTACGAGTACGGGTTCCCGACGGTCGAGGCGGTGTTCAACACGTCGTTGTCCCAGAACGGGATCACTTCTCCGATCATGGGTGACCAGAGCGGGAACTTCCTCGCCGCCTACGGCCTGAACAAGCCGGCGGAGCTGAAGAACTACGCCTTCACCCCCTTCTGCTACACCGCCGTGCTTCCCACCAGCCAGGCCAAGGCGTACTCGTCGGCCTACACCGCCGCCTACCCGGGCCAGAGCCTGCAGACGTCCACGGCCTACGTCTACGACGCCGTCAACATGGTGGGGGCGGCGATCAAGGCGGCCGGCGGCAGTCTGAACTCGTCGGACATCACCAAGCAGCTGGAGAAGATCACCTACACGGGTGCTTGCGGGACGTACCACAGCGACAGCAATCACGACCTGATGCGCCAGGTGACCGTGGTGTCCTATGCCAACGGGACCAATCCGGGGACGCTCGCAGCCACGTACCATCTGAGCCCGGTGCCGGCCTCCTACTTCAAGAGCTAGGGCGGTCGCCGCGGGCAGGATTCCTCACAGCACCAGTGTGATCCGATCGGGAGGACCATGACCACATCCACCAACGTGTTTTCCCATGTCGGCATCTGCGTGACCGATCTCGACCGGTCGCTCGCCTTCTACTGTGACGGCCTCGGCTTCGAGCGAGGCGAGACAATCCCGATCGACTCGACCTTCGGCGCCGCCCTGGAGGTTCCCGGCGATCTGGCCCTGACCTCCCAGTTCATCCGGCGGGAGGGGCTGGCCATCGAGCTGCTCCACTACACCACGCCTGCCCCCACCGGCGAACCGTCGCAGCGAAGGAACCAGCTCGGGCTGACCCACCTGTCCTTCTACGTGGACGACGTGGACGCCACGGCCGCCGCGCTGGTCGCCGCCGGGGGTACGGTCATCCAATCGACCCGGACCACCAACGAGGCCATCGACCTCCTGTTCGTCCACGACCCCGATGGGGTGCGGGTCGAATTGATGAAGGCGCAGGGCTGAGCGTCCCGACGGGCGGGCCGGCTACAACGAGCAGAGGGGGGCCAGTGGGCAGCGTTGACGGCAAGGTCGCATTCATCACCGGTGCCGCTCGCGGCCAAGGCCGGAGCCACGCCGTCCGACTGGCCGAGCAGGGAGCCGATGTCATCGCCGTGGACCTCTGTGCGCCGGTCGCCAGCGCCGCCTATCCGATGCCGGTTCCCGAGGACCTGGAGGAGACCGGCCGATTGATCGAGGCCACCGGTCGTCGGGCGATGATCCGGGTCGTCGATGTCCGGGACGACCGGGCCGTTGCCCAGGTGGTGGCGGACGGCGCCGCCGCCCTCGGGGTCATCGACATCGTCATCGCCAATGCCGGCATCAGCACCATGGACTCGTTGCTCACCTGTGAGCCGAGTGTGTGGCGCGAGGTGATCGACGTCAACCTCACCGGTGTCTTCCATACCGTCCAGTCCGGGGTCCGGCCCATGGTGGAACGGGGGAACGGCGGCTGCGTGATCCTGGTCAGCTCCATCATGGGTCTCAAGTCGTCGGGGGGCATCCCCGCCTACACCGCGGCCAAGCACGGGCTGGTCGGCCTGATGCGATCGGCGGCCCACGAGCTGGCCCCGTACCGGATCCGGGTCAACTCGATCCATCCCGGCAACGTCCGCACGCCGATGGTCGAGAACGAGGGCATGTTCAAGCTGTTCCGTCCTGATCTCGACGCACCGACGGCCGAGGATGTCGCCCCCGGTTTTGCCGCCATGAACATCTTTCCCGAGCCATGGTTGGAGGCGTCGGACATCACTGACGCCGTCATGTGGCTGGTGTCCGACACCGGGCGCTACGTGACCGGCATCACGCTCCCGGTCGACCTGGGCGCCACCATCAAATAAGACCATCCGTCCTCTCCAACGGACTGGACGGACCACCAACGAGGGAGGAACCGCCATGAGCGAACTGGCAACGGGAAAGGTGGTCGTCGTGACCGGAGGGGGGAGCGGCATCGGCCAGGCCGGCTCTCGCATTTTCGCTCGCGAGGGGGCAGCGCACGTCTACGTGGCCGACACCAATGCCGACGGCGGGGCCGAGACCGTGTCCCAGGTGGAAGAGGCGGGGGGGACGGCCACGTTCGTCGCCGTCGACGTGACCGACGAGTCGGGCGTGGCCGGCCTGGTCACCCAGATCGTGAAGGAACAGGGGCGGCTCGATGCAGCCTGGAACAACGCCGGCATCAACGCCGACAGCGCTCCCTTTCACCAGCTGGAGCTGGACGCCTGGCAGCACATGCTCGACGTCAATTTGACCTCGGTCTTCTTGTGCATGAAGCACGAGCTGGCCCAGATGCTCGACCAGGGCGGCGGGGCCATCGTCAACACCTCGTCGGGTGCCGGCCTGGTCCCGGCTCCCGGGCTTCCCCACTACACGGCGGCCAAGCACGGGGTGCTGGGAATCACCAAGGTGGCGGCCCAGGAGTACAACGGCAAGGGGATCCGGGTGAACGCGGTGTGCCCGGGCATGGTCGACACGCCCATGCTGAACTCCTGGAACGGTTTGCCCGAGATGGCCAAGTTCCTGCCCGGCGGGAAGCTGGGCCAGCCGGGTCAGGTGGCCGAGTCCGCAGTGTGGTTGTGCAGCGATGCGGCTGACTGGGTGTCGGGCCTGTCGATGGTGGTCGACGGAGGCGGGATCAACCGGTGAGCCGGGCGCCGGTCAGCGATTGACGGTGCCCAGGTCTATGGGCACCTGGGCCCCGGTCATGTACTTGGCCTCGTCGCTGGCCAGGAAGGCCACCAGGCCGGCGACGTCCTCGGCCTCGAGGAACTCGAACGGGAGGGTGTTCATGAACAGCGGCCCCAACGTGTCCTGACGTTGCACGATCATGGGGAACAGGTCCGGTTCGTGAAGCATGGCGGTGTTGACGCCCACCGGGTGGATGGAGTTGACCCGGATGTTGTACTCACCCAGCTCGTTGGCCAGCGTCCGGCACAGGCCGACCACGCCGTGCTTGGACGAGACGTAGTGACCGACGAAGGGCTGGCCGACCAGCCCGGCCACCGAGCTGGTGAGGATGATCGAACCGCCGGTGCCCTGCTCGATCATGGTGGGGACGCTGGCCTTGATCGTGTGCCACACGCCGGTCAGGTTGATGCCGATGACCTGTTGCCATTGTTCTTGGGACAGTTCCCACAGTCTTCCGGCGCTCATGACCCCGGCGTTGGCCACCACGATATCCAGCGTCCCCAGCCGGGAGACGCCGTCGGACACGACCTGCTCCAGACGGTCCAGGTCGCGTACATCGGCAGCATGGGCCACGATCGCCCGACCCAGCGCCTCGACCTGGCCCACGGTCTCGTCCAGGTCGGCGGGCGTGGCCCCCGGGTACTTGATGGTGTCGATGGGTGCGCAGATGTCGGCCGCGATGATGTCGGCCCCCTCGGCGGCCAGCCGAACGGCGTGGGCCCTGCCCTGGCCCCGTGCCGCACCGGTGATGAAAGCCACCTTCCCGTCCAGCCGTCCCATGGTTCGCTCGTTTCGTCGGTGTGGTCCCGACCGGTCAGGCCAGGCGGGGGAGGACGTCGTCGCAGTAGAGCTGTACGCACTCCCATCCTCGCTCGATGGGCATCCCGCCACACAGCGGGTGGATGACCATCGATGCCGATTCGCCCTGGGCCTCGGCCAGGGCCACGCACTCGGTCGGGCTGGCGATCCGGTAGATGCCCTCGTCGCGCAGCTCGTCGGTGGTGGTGGCGTGGGAGTGCACGGCGGACCGGATATCGGGGGTCTGCCATGCCGAGTAGGTCCGGGCCTCGTGCAGCAGGTGCTGGCCCAGCTCGGCCCACGCCTTGTCGGGATCCTCGGCCACGAACAGCATCGTCGTCTGTGCCGCCGGCATCATGCAGAACCCCTGGGTCCCGTGGGCCGTGCATTGCTCGTAGTAGTAGGCCTCGAGCTCGGGGAGGTTGGCGGCCGGGAAGAACGGGAGCCCGAATCGTGCCGCCCGCCGGGCAGCCACCTGGCTGGTGCCCCCGACCAGGATGGTGGGGTGGGGCTGGGTCAGCGGTCGTGGCGTCACTCGGACGGTGGCGCCACCGTACGCGAACGGCTCGCCCGTCCAGGCCTTGAGCATCGCATCGAGGGACTCGTCCAAGAGCTTGCCCCTGCGGCTCCAGTCCTTCCGATGGGCGGCGTACTCCTCGGGCCGGTACCCCAGTCCGGCCACCACGATGAGGCGGCCACCGCTGGCCAGGTCAAGGACGGCGATGTCCTCGGCCAATCGCAACGGGTCGTGGAGCGGCACCAGCAGCGCCGAGATGGTGACGCCCAGATTCTGGGTTCGCCCGAAGATGAGACCGGCGGTGGCCAGTGGCGACGGGCTCCAGCCGTTCTCGGCGCCGTGATGCTCCTCGAGGGAGACCATGGCGAAGCCCTTGGTGTCCATCAGCGACACCATGTCGAGCGCAGCTCGATACCGGTCGGACATCTCGGCCGGCTCCAGTCCGGGCTGTATGAAGTTGAAGCGAGCGGTGGACATGGCCATGAACGGGGCCCCCTCTATCGGTTGCTTGCCCGACCGGGAAGGCCGGTCGCCGCCTGAACGCCCTCAGTCGGACGAGCGTCCCGCCGCAGCTTCGCGCAGCCTGGTGGTGCGGTGCACCGGATCGGTATCGATCTTGGGGATGACGTGCTCGCCCATGAGGCGGATGGTCTCGAGCATCTGCTCGGTGGTGGCCGTGCCCACGCCGAAGACCAGCTGGTCGGCGCCGGCCGCCTCCCATCGCTGGCACTGGGCCAGGGCGTCGTCGGGGTTGCCGATGACGCCCCCGCCCTGGATCGACGCATCGAGCATGTCGGGGGTGGCGTCCGGGATGAGCTCGGGCCACACCGGGATCTCAGGGGGGTGGGGGAAGGTGTCGTGGTAGCGGTAGACGTTGCTTCCGAGATAGCTCGAGTGCGGTCCGGTTGCCCACGAGCGGGCCGTGTCGGTGTCCTCGGCCACGAAGGCTCCCGTGGTGACCATGAGGTTGTCGTTCACGAAGGCGCCGATTGGCTCGGCGTTGGGGATCTCCTTCTTGTATGCGGCCAGAACGGGAGCCAGCGCGTCGATGGACCCGATCGAGAACCCGAGCACACCGAGCCCGCGACGGGCCGCCATCTCGTAGCTCGAGGTGTTGCCGGCCGCGTACCACATGGCCGGGTGCAGCTTGCCGTAGGGCTTGGGCAGGATCTTGCGCGGGGGCAGCGACCAGAACTTCCCGTTGTAGCCCTCGTAGGTGTCCTGGAGCCACATCTTGGGGA
>DATDHU010000098.1:0-17237 GCA_036521415.1 Acidimicrobiales bacterium | reverse complement strand
GACCGGCGTCACCAGGGCCATGAAGCGCTCGGCGAACTTCTCGCCGAAGTTCTTCATGTGGACCAAGGCGGCATCGGAATCGTCGTAGCGCTCGTAAACGCTGACCGTACCGTCGCCGACGAAGATCTGGTACGCACGAGAGCCGGCCTCGGACTGCTTGGTCTCCTCGATCATCTCGGGTGCCAACGCATCGAAGGCGGGGCGATTCTCGGACGGCACCTCGAGCTCAAAGAGCCAGGCGACTTCGTTCTCCGTACTCATGCGCTGCCATCCCTTCTCCTCGAGCGAGTGGATCGGCGGTGCATTCGGGTGCCCGCCCTCCCGCCATATGGGGGGAACGGGGGAAGCGAAGGCGGGCCCCCAACGCACCGGACCCATCTTGACGGATCCTTTCTATCTTTGCAACTTCGGGAGCTGCCGCTCCCGGACGGCCGGGGGGCGACCGGCGAACTACAGCGATTCGCCGCCGTCGATGTAGATCTCCTGGCCGGTGATGAAGGAGGCGGGATCGCTGGCGAGGTAGATGGCCAATGCGCACAGCTCCGAGAATTCCCCCTCGCGGTTCATCGGTATGCGCTTGAGCATCCATTCCCTGGACTTGGGGAGCTCGTGGAGATCGGCCGTCATGGTGGTGTGGAAGTGACCGGGTGCAATGGCGTTGACGGTCACGCCGTACGACGCCCACTCGTGAGCCAGGCTGCGGGTCAGGGCCGCGAGTGCCCCCTTGGCAATCTCGTAGGGGGCGCAGAAGGGGACGGTCCGGCTGCGGCCGGAGCTGGTGATGTTGATGACCCGTCCCCAGCGGTTCTCGAGCATGGTGGGGGCCAATTCGCGCAGGGCGAAGATGCTCGAACTCAGGTGGGTGTTCATCGTGGCCGCCCACTCGTCGTCGGTGAGCGGCCCCGGGCTGGTCCACTGACCATTGCGGGCAGAATCGGGCAGTGGCACCAGGGGCTTGTAGATGAGATTGCCGGCATTGTTGACCAAAATGTCGACGCGCCCGAACCGATCGAGCGCGGCACCGGCCATGGCCCGCACGTCATCGGCGCGGCTCACGTCGGCCACCACGGCCAAGGACTGGGCCCCCAGGGACTCGACCTCACGGCGTACCGATTGGATCTGATCGTCGCTGCGCGACACCACCACCACGTTGGCGCCCGCGCCGGCGTAGACCAGGGCGATGGCCCGACCGATGCCCCGCCCACCTCCGGTGACCAACGCCGTACGGCCATCGAGCCGGAACGCTCCCGCGCCGACCGCCAGCGAGGCCGGCGGGGATTCTTCCATCACACGCCCGCCCGGGTCAGGCGATCTCGCGCAAGGTCCCGTCCACGGCGCGCAGGGGAAACAGGGTATCGAACCCCTGCCTCTGGATGGCCTCGAACAGGATGCCCGACATGGCGTCGGAATCCACCGGCAGTCGCAGTGCTGGCTGTGTGTGGCGGACGAGCACCGAGATATCGTACTCATCGCAAAGTCCCGAAGCACCGTGCAGCTGCTGGCAGGTTCGCAGCAACGGTTGGATCACCTCTTGGGCCTGGAAACGCGTGGCCAGGGCGTCGGTCAAGGCCGAATGGGGGTAGGCCGACCCACGCCAGAGTGCGAAGTGCACCAGTTCGCGCAGTCCGTCCACGGCCACGGTGGCGTCGGCAATCTGGAATCGGACCGACTGGAGCTCGGAGAGAGGACGCCCGAACTGCACCCGGCTCTTGACATGGTCCACCGCCAGCTCGAGGGCGTACTCACCGACACCGAGCAGGTAGGAGGACCACAGGACGCAGAGCAACCGGACGTCCTCGTCGGCGCCGGCCGGCTCGGGCGGATGCTCGCTCTCGAGATCGGCCGTGAACGGGGCGAGGAGCGAGCCGCGAAGAGGGGTTGTCGGTCGGGCCAGGGTCACGCCGCCGTCAAAGTCATGGACCAGCCACTGCTCGAAGAGGTCGCCGTGGTCGACCCGCAGGGGGTACGCCGACGCGAGGGCGCTGGGTATTCCGTCCGGGGGTCGAGCCATGAGGTAGCCCACGACCGGAAAAGGGACCACCGAGCGGCCGGCCACCCGCACCAACTCGGCCGCCATGGCGGCCGACTCCAGATCGCTCCGGGGGTCGAGGTCCGGTATACCGAGGGCGTCGAACATGGCCTTGACCTCGCCGGCCCGCAGGGTGGGGTCGGCCTCGGCCCTGCGGGCCAACTCGATCCCGCCGGCTTGGGCGATGGCTCGATCAGTGGCCGCGGCGAATTGGGTGGCAACCTCAGGAAGGGCGAGATCCATGTTGCTTTCCCAGCACTGAGCGGGCCACCGTCTCGCGCTGGATCTCGATTGCGCCGGCGGCGATCGTCGATGCCTGGGCGTAACGCCAATGATCCTCGATGGCCCCATGGAAAGGAGCTTCGGCTCCCGCCCCTTCGAGGCTGCGATGACCGAGGATCTGCATGAGCGTCTCCGCAACTTCTTGATCGCACTGGGTTACGGCGACCCGGGCCACGCTGGCCAACGTGTGGGACGCGGGCTCTCCGTTCTCCTGTGCCGCAACGCATCGGTAGGCCAGCAGACGCGCCGTGCGCACCTTGATCAGGGCGCGGTTCCAACGGCTCCGCAGAGCAGCCGGCACCGAATCCCATGCTCCTTCGAGCGAGCGGGACACAAGGGCCAGCAGACGGTCGCACCGTGCATAGCGAGCGATACCGACGCGCTCGTAGTAAAGGGCCTGGCGCATGACATGCGATCCGGCTCCGATGTCCCCGAGCACCTCGTCGGGTCCGGCCCACACTTCGTCAAAGAAGCACTCGTTGAGGTGATGGGGCCCCAGCATGCTCTTGATGGGCCGGACCTCAATCCCCTCGCGATCCATGGGGACCAAGAAGATGGTGATGCCCATCTGGCCCTCCTCGCCACCCGAGACCCGGGCGGCCAGGTAGCAGTAGCTGGCCATCTCGGCATACGACGTCCAGATCTTCTGACCCGAAATACGCCACCCGTCGCCGTCGGGCACGGCCCGCGTGGACAGGTTGAACAGGTCAGATCCGGCGTCGGGTTCGCTGAAGCCCTGGCACCAGATGCAGTCACCGGCCGCGATGGGTGGAAGGTGGGTCGCCTTCTGCTCCTCGGTCCCGAACTCCATGATGGACGGACCGACCCAGTTCAGGCCCATGTATTGGGCGCCACGCGGTTCGTGGTGGGCCCACATCTCCTCCCGCACGATGCTCTGATCCCACAGCGATCCGTCCTGGCCGCCGAATTCCTCGGGCCACGACAGCGTCAGGAGGCCCTTGGCCGCCAACTCCTTGCAGAATCGCTGGGTGATGGCCAGGTCCTCGGGATCGTCGGTAAACGCGCCGAGGAAGCCGGCCGGAATGCGATCGGCGATCAATTCTCGTAACTGGGCTCGAAGTTGACTACCTTCCTCGCCGAACTCGTAGTCCAAGGAATTACCTCTTGCTCGTTCGCATGTCGCTGGTGACCTTTCCGTGACGCCTCCGACCCGCCTGACCAGGCCGGGGTTCCCTCGCTGTGCCTGCGTCAAGTCCGCCACTGCTCTGTCAGGCCATGTGTCAGCTTAATGATAACATTTTTAGCGCAATCGACCGGCCAGTGGTGCCCTAGGGCGACAGGGGGGTCGACTCCGCCGACGATGGGAATTCCAGTCCAGGCCAGTCCTGCGTCACTTCATGCTACCGCACGATCCAATTTTCCTACCCTCGCAATTGCCCGTGCTTATAATAGTTATAGGCACACGCCAGGGTGCAATTTTGAGCTCCCGGCCGGCGAGCGGTGCCGGCGTGGAGTGCTTGGGTGGAGTGCTTGGGTGGAGTTCGAGATCCTCATCACCGGCATCGGTGGCCAGTGGCCCGGTCGGCCGTCCAGCCGGTCGGTAGTTGACATGGTGATCTCCCGGGGCGCCTCTCCGCTGGGCGAGCTCAAAGGGGCATGAACCTCCTCGTCGGCCGCATCCTCCAGCGGGCGACCGATCTCTCCCCCCATTCGATTGCCGCATCGCTCGACGGCGAGACGGTGTCGTTCTCCGATGTCAACCGCCGGGCCAACCAGGTCGCCCGGGTGCTGCGGGGCATCGGGCTGGCCGAAGGTGACCGGATCGCCTCGTGGACCGACATCTCCCTGCGCTCCCTGGACGCATTCTTCGCCGCGGCGCGACTCGGAGCCGCCTTCGCCCCGCTCAACCCCGCACTCCCGTTCGACGAGGCGGCCGAGGTGGTGGCGTACCTGCGGCCCCGACTCCTGTTGTCCGACCTGGCGCACCTGCACGCGGCGGCCGAGCTGGCCCATCGATTGGATCTTCGACTCCTCGTCGCCGGTACGACGGGCCCGGTTGGCCCGGGGCTGGACCTCGATGCTGAAGCCGCTGCAGCCAGCGCCGGACCGCTCGAGGGTCCCGACCCGACGGACGACCTGGCCCACGTCATCTTCTTGACCAGTGGCAGCACCGGTCGGCCCAAAGGGGTGGCCCTCTCGCATTACGCCAGCTGGATGCGCTCAGTGCCGACGGGAGGGGCCACCCGACTGGTGGCGCCCGGTGGCGGGGGCGACCTGTGCATGTTCCCTTTGTTCCACATGGCCGGGTGGAATGCTCTCCTGTGCTCGTGGTCCCTCCTCCAACCGATCCATCTGGTGACCCGGACCGACGGCGACCATCTCTTGGCCCAGGTCGAGCGTTGGCGTCCGGCCACGCTGTACTGCATACCGGCGGTGTGGCGTCGGGTCCTTGACAGTACGACGTCCCACGACATCTCCAGCCTGCGCTACGCCCTCACCGGGACGTCCACCGTTTCGGAGCAACTGCTGTTGGAGATCAAGGACCGCCTCCCGGGCACTGAGACCACGATCAGCTACGGCTCGACGGAAATGGGCGTGGCCTCGTCGTTAGGCGACTTCGACCTCTTTCGAAAGCCGGGCAGCATCGGTCGGCCCAACCCCGGCTTCGAAGCGACCATCATCGACGGGGAGCTGTGTCTTCGGGGTGAGACCGCGATGACGGGCTATTTCGATCTGGCCGACGAGACGGCCGCCGTGCTCCAGGACGGTTGGTACCACTCTGGCGATCTGGCCGTGATGGACGATGAGGGCTATCTCTCCATCACGGGGCGTCGCCGGGAGATCATCCGTTCGGGTGGCGAAACCGTCGTACCCGGCGAAGTCGAGCGTGCCATCCAGGGGCTGCCCGGGGTCCGCGAGGTTGCCGTCGTCGGCCTGCCCGACGACAGCTGGGGCGAGATCGTCTGCGCGGTGGTCGTGCTCCACCCGGGGGCGGCGGCGCCCACCGTGGCTGCCGTGCGCGCCTACCTGGCCCCGAGGCTGGCTGCCTTCAAGCACCCGCGGGCTGTCGCCTGCGTCGAACACCTGCCCCGCACGGCCGCCACCGGTCAGGTGCAACGGACTCGACTGCGCCAATCCCTGCTGACGGCCGACCTCAGGTCCGCTCCCGGCTAGCCGTGACTACTCTGGCGCCGGCCGGCCAGGACCGACGGCGCCGAGCGGACCCCCGGCGCGCCCCCGGTCGGTGTCGACGCCCGAAGGGTGGGCCACGGCCCATGCCGTCAGTGCCCGGCGTTGAATCTGCCCGGTGGTGCTCGTCCGGGGTATGACGTCCACCACCACCAGGCGCCGGGGATGTTTGTAGGCGGTCAGCTTCCCGTCGCAGAACCGACGCAACTCCTCCACCGTGACCATTTCCCCCGGCTGGGGCACGACGAAGGCGGTGACCACCTCGCCCCAGTCGTCGTCGGGGACCCCGGCCACGGCCACCTCGAGGATGGCCGGGTGTCGTTGCAGGACAGCGTCCACTTCCACCGGGGCCACCCACTCACCCCCGCTGCGGATGATCTCCTTGGTGCGGCCCACGATGTACAAGAAGCCTTCGTCGTCCCGTTCGGCTAGCTCGCCCGTGTAGAACCAGCCGTCCCGGAACGCCTCGGCCGTAGCCTCGGGATTGCGAAAGTAGCCAGAGGCCAGGTGCCCGCTGCGCACGACCAGCTCGCCGTTCTCCAAGCGGGCGTGCACGGTGGGCACAGTGGGGCCGACCGAACCGTGCTTGCGCAGAACGTCCTGGGGCCACATGCGTGTGACCAACCCCGCTTCGGTGGACCCGTAGGTAATGGTGGTGGTAGTCCAATCGAAAGCCCGGCGCAGGTCACCGAGCAGTCCCGGGGTGGTGGCCGACGTGCCGGTGTCGGCCTGGCCCAAACAGGAGAGGTCCCAGGCGCTCCGGTCCACGTCGAGGATCCGGCGCCAGACGGCTGGGATGCAATAGAGACGGGAGCCCCGGTAGTGGTCCACGGCGTCGAGAATTCCCTCCGGCGTGCCCCCATCGACGTAGACGACGGTCTCGCTCGAGAGCCACGCTTCGAGTGTCGACGCCCAGCCCGCCATGTGGAACTGAGGGAACATGCAGATGGTGGCGCCGCGGGGCCAGGTCGACATGCCGCCGAGCATGGAGCGTATGACCTCGGTGCGTTGCGAGAGGACAACGCCTTTGGATTGGCCCGCGGTGCCGCTGGTGAAGAAGATCACGTGAGGATCGTCTTCGTCCACGGGCCACAGACCACCTCGGGGCCAGGGCTGTGGCGCCGGGGTGGCCAAGAGGTGGCCGATGGTCACGTCGCCGTGGTGTCGATCATCGGTCACCACCAACGCGGCGTCGGCCAATTCGAACAAGGGTCGCGTCTCGTGCTCCTCGAAGTTGGGGTTGACCGGGATCAGGACCGCCCCCAGGTGGGCCAGGGCGAAGAACAAGGGCACGGCGTCCACCGTGTTGTAGCCCCACCAGGCGACGCGGTCTCCACGGCCCACTCCCCGGACGGCGAGCACAGAGGCCAGATGTTCGGCCCCGGCAGCCACTTCGGCAAAGGTGAGCTGGCGCCCGTCGGCAACCACGGCGGGCACTCCGGGCGTGCGCGCCGCGGCTGTGGTGATGATCTCACCGACCAAGAGGCGCTGCACCCGGTCAGTCCTTGAGCTCGATGGCAATTTCCCGGTAGCGCTTCCGGCCGATGTTGCGGGCCGTCTCCACCCCACCCTTTTCGATGTAGAAGTGGTCGCCCGGGTTGACGTCCACCTCGACGTACTCGTTGTACAGGCCAGCCGAGTCATCCTCGGGGACACCGGCGATCCTGTCCCCGTCGATGACCACCAAGATGTAATCCATGGTGTGTTCGTGGATGGCCGACTCCTCCCCTGGAGCCAGGTCCATCTCCCAGATCTTGACGCGGTCGTTCTCCAGCAGGACCCTCGTGGCGATGTCGCCGAGCACCCGTTCCGATTTCGTCATGATGCCTCCCTCTCTCCTAATGCGTGGACTTAGCACGTGGACAACATGCTGTTCTGCGACACCCTGGACGAGACCGCTCTGTATGCCGATGCCGTTACTTGATCGTCATCCCGGCATCAACGGGAAGTGTGACGCCGGTGACGTAGCGGGCCTCGTCCGAGGCCAAGAACAACATGGCGTTCGAGATATCGATCGGTTCCACCCAGGGGATGGGCAGCGCGTTAAGCGACTGCAGCACCGGCGCAACGTCCTCCCGGGTGGGGTGCTCGACATCGGGCGCCATAAGCCGGTAGAGCGACTCGTTCTGGATCATGTCCGTGTCCACCGCCGTCGGATGCAGGCTGTTCACCCGGATCATGTCGGGGGCCAACTCGAGGGCCAACGTGCGCATCAATCCCACCACGCCGTGCTTGGCCGACCCGTAGTGACCGACGTTGGCGGCCGCCCGGAGGCCTACCGCCGAACTGGTCAAGATCATCGACCCGCCGCCGGCGGCGATCAGATGAGGTGTGGCGGCCCGGCAGGTGTGCCAGACCCCGGTCAGGTTGATGTCGATCATGTCCCGCCATGTCGCCTCGGGCATGTCGGCCAAACGCCCCTGCGAATAGATGCCGGCATTGGCGCAGACGATATCGAGCCGACCCAGCGAGGCCACCGCCTGGTGGAGCACGCTGGAGAGGCACGCCAGGTCGCGCACGTCGGCCGGTGCGGCCACGATGCGCCGATCGAGGGCCTCCACCTGGGCCACCGTCTCGGCCAGATCGTCCGGCGTGGCCCCCGGGTAGTCCACCGAGTCGACCTGGGCGCAGATATCCACGGCCACGATGTCGGCCCCCTCTTCGGCCAATCGGACGGCGTGACTGCGTCCCTGCCCCCGAGCTGCTCCCGTGACGAAGGCCACCTTGCCCTCGACGCGGCCGCTCATCGGGCCCGACCCTTTGCCAGCATTTCAATTGTCATCATATTGACTCTCCCCATTCGGTCGGAGGCCATCGGGATACTCTTCGCCCTGTCGCCCACCGTTCATGGATGTGCGAGCAGACGTCAGCGCCCCGCACTCAAAAGACCGCCGGGATGTGCTCCCGTCAGTTGCCCCGCCTCCTGGACGACCGTGCCTCCGACGATGGTGTAGCGATAACCGCCGGCCGGTCGCCGCATGCGCCCGCCGCCTTGCGGTACGTCGTCGACGAACTCAGCGTCCGACCAGGCCAGGTCGTCCA
This sequence comes from Acidimicrobiales bacterium, assembly GCA_036521415.1. Taxonomy (GTDB): domain Bacteria; phylum Actinomycetota; class Acidimicrobiia; order Acidimicrobiales; family RAAP-2; genus DASXMT01. The sequence goes on along the minus strand of DATDHU010000098.1, from coordinate 8,734 downwards.
GGGCGAAGACGGTCAGGTCGGCATGGGCCCCCACGGCCAGCCGTCCACGATCGGCGAAACCGAAGACATCGGCCTGGCGACCGGTCAGCTCATGCACGGCCTGCTCGAGCGAGAGGTCATCACGCTCCCGGACATGACGGGTGAGCAGCAGCGTGGTGTCACCGGCGGCGCACATCATTTCGAGATGCGCCCCGGCGTCACTGGCCGACACGATGGTGGCCGGATGGTTGACCAACTCGGCCACACCGGCAGGATCGCCGTTGGCCAAGCCCATAGCCAGCACGCCGGGATTGCAGTCGTTCTCCAACACCCAATCGGCCAGGACGTCGGACGGGTGGCCCCCGCGCTCAGCCACCAGATCGGCCAGGGTCCGCCCGACCCAGCGTTGCTGTTCGTTTCGGGTCACGGAGATGAACCGGACCATCTCGGGTTCTCGGTGTGGGAACGCGAACGAGCGGGTGACCGCTTCCCACTCATTCCTGGCCACCGTGCGCCACTGTTGGTCCTCCAACAGACGCCGCTTGTCGGACCCGTGGGTGATGATCACCTGGTGCCAGCCGTCGGGCAATCCCATGAAAGAGAGGCTGGCGTCCCAGTTGATCTTGAGATCGAAGGGCCGGGGCGAGACCTGGGGGAAGACGCGCAGCCCAGCTGCCACCTGTTCTTCGGTGAGCTGCAACAGATCACGGCCCAGGCGGCCTTCGTCCATGGCCTGGAGCGTCAAGAGGTTCCAGGTCAACACCACATCACGCGGTCCACACAGCCTGCCCATACGCACGATCCCCTCCCGGGTGCCGTCGGGCTGGTTGGTGAAGTCCGGGACGAACTCCAAGACCCGCTGGCGCCGCCCGAGCACGTCGAAGAGGGCACCCAATTCGGCGTCGTCGGCGAACTGGGAGGGCACCAGCCGGTTATCCACGTCCCGGTCGAGGAAGGAGGTCGAGAGCCCGAACGCCCCGGCCGCCAGTGAATCATCGAGCAGAGTGGCCAACTGGACGATTTCGTCGTCGGTGGCCACCCGCTCCCACGCTTCCGCTCCCATGACGAAGAGCCGCAACGGCGTATGGCCGACCAGCGGTGCGAGGTTGACCCCAAAGCCCATCTTCTCCAGCGCCGTGCGGTATTCGGCAAAGGTCTCCCACGACCACGGGATGGCCGTTTCGAAGGCACGCGGCGGCAAGTCCTCGATATAGGCGAACACACTGCTCAGTTCGTCCCGGTGCTCGGCCCGAAGCGGCGCGAGGGAGAGTGAGCAGTTCCCGGTCAACACGGTCGTCACCCCGTGCTGGGGCATCGGGTCTGCGCTGGGCTCCCAAAAGACGGACGGATCGAAATGGGTGTGGGTATCGATGAAGCCCGGGGCCACGACGGCCCCGGCAGCGTCGAGTTCGGTCTCGCCGCCGAGCCGCAACCCCGATCCCAATTCCACGATGCGTCCGTCGTGAATGCGGACGTCACCGGCGAAGGCGTCGGCGCCCGTCCCATCGATGATGCTCCCGCCCCGAATGAGCACATCGCCCACGGACCTCACCTCCATGTGCTTGCCATTCCATTGTCTTGAAGATTACGCTAATACAGGTCGAGGGCAATCTCTAGGCCTGAGCATTTCCGAGGCTCAGAGGGTGACAACATGACGACCACATGACGAAATAGCGCCAACCAGCCCGAAAACGGCGCTCTTTCGTCACATAGAGAACTGGAGGTCAGGAAACTGGAAGAGACATTGGCCAAAGAGATGTCAGATGTCTGTTGTCCTAACTCTTAACTATTGCTAACTTCACGAAATCGCAGCATTCAAGATGACAGGGGGGGAAATGAAACACAGAACATGGCTTTCCAGATTCGTCACGACCGTGATGGCACTGGCAATTGCGCTCCTGGGGATGGTGGGGGTGGTGGGGCTCTCCAGCGCCCCGAGCCAAGCGGCGGCAACCAAGTCGCCCATCGCAGTGGGCTACATCTGTTCGTGCACCGGGCCACTGGCCTCGAGCATCACGGTCAACAAGCAGGCCTATCAGGCCTACGTCGACAGCGTGAATGCCGCCGGCGGTATTGATGGCCACCCGATCAAGCTCTACACCGCCGACGATGCCTTGAATCCGGCCACGTCATCGGCTGCCGTCCACAAATTTGTGACCGACGATCACATCGTGGCCTTGGCATCGGTGTCGAACACGCCCCAGGCATGGGACACGTACATCTCCGGCCTGAAGATTCCGGTGATCGGTACCGACGGGTCGGCGCAGGACATGTTCACCAACCCCGACTTCTTCTTCCCGGGCCAGACCGACGACTCGTTATCCGCCGCCGTGGTCCTGGGGGCCCAGAAGATGCACGCCAAGAACATGGCCATCTTCTACTGCGCCGAGTCGCCTGCCTGCCAGGAATTGGTAGCCCCCGAGAAGGCGGCGGCGACCCAGTACCACGAGAATCTGGCGTACATCTCGCAGATCTCGGCCTCCGCCTCCTCGTACGCAGCGCAGTGCTTGGCGGCCAAGCAGGCCGGCGCCACAGTGCTGTTCGTGGCTGATGCGGTCAGCGTGGTCGAGTCGGTGGCGAACAGCTGCTCGCAGCAGGGATACCACCCCACTGTCATGGTCAGTGATGGTGCCGTGGGAGAGGGTTTCACGAAGACTCCCGGGCTCAGCAACAACTTGCTGGCCTTCGAGCCGCAGATCCCCTTCAACGTCACGAGCACTCCGGCAACCAAGGAGATGGTCGCTGCCTTCAAGAAGTATGAGCCCACCTTGATGGGCAACCCCAACTACAACGGGGAAGTCGTGGAAGCGTGGGCCAGTGGCAAGCTCCTGGCCGCTGCGGTGACTGCGTCGAAAGCCGGCGACACCGTGACCTCGGCCGGCCTGCTGAACGGGCTGCACGCCCTGCACAACGAGACGCTTGGCGGCATCTCGCCACCGCTGACCTTCACGGCAGGCAAGGCGAACACGACGGACTGCTGGTTCTGGATGGGCACGAAGAACGGCAAGTTCACCGAGCCCTACGGCCTGACGCCACAGTGCGTGAAGTCAGCCTAGGTCTCGAACCAGACCGGCAACTTGGATCGGCACAAGGGCGGCGCAACTAGCGCCGCCCTTGTGCTGTCCCTGGCCGACCGCCGGGGGGACACGGTCAGCGCCAGGCCCGCCGGGCGGCCGAAAGGGGGCGCTCCCCTCGCCGGCCTCGCAACTCGGCGCCGCGAGCGAAGGTCTTGACCAGGAGGCGGTAGACGCTGGCCGTGTTCGGCCATTGGGTCACGTTTCGGCCCGAGGCCGCCTTGTAGTAGTTGTTGGTGAGTTGCCATGACGTGCCGGCGATGGCACGCTGCACATAGCGGTTCCACCGCTCTGTTGCCGGTACCGAAGCTTCCATCCAATCCGAGCCAGTGGCCAGCATCCGTTTGATGGCGCCGACGGCGTAGTCGGCCTGGGTCTCCAGCTGGTGAATGATCTCCCCTCCATTGGTATTCGGCCCGTACAGCATGAAGAAGTTCGGCACCCCTGGGACTGTGATGCCGAAACAGGCGTTGGGCTCACCCTTCCAGACTTCATGGATGGAGAGACCATCGCGACCTACCACTTCGAGTGTGGCCAAGAAGTTGGCCGGTTGGAAGCCAGTGGCCATCACCAAGACGTCAATCTCCCGGTGGACCCCCTCACTGTCCTCAATGCCTGATTCGGTGACGGCCAGCACCGGGCGGGGTATGAGCTCGACATGATCCTGGCGCAGCGCGGCATAGAACGTGTCGGCGAGGACGTTGCGTTTCCCGGGGTAGGGATAGTCCGGCGTCACGGCCGCAGCCAGATCGGGGAGATCACCCAGGCTGGAGGCGATGAATCCGAGACACACGCTCTTCATCTTGGAATTGATCTTCGTACCGGGACGGAACATGGACCCACGGAATTGGGTCATCTCCAAGGGCAGGAGCATCCGGAATCGTTCCCGGCGACGGATCAACGGGCGTTTGAACCTGGCGCGCTCTGCCGGACTGAACTCGCGTGAGCCCTTTGGGGCCACGTAGCCAGGTTCGCGTTGAAAGACGTAGAGCTTTTCGACCACTGGGGCCAACTCCGGCACTACCTGGGCCGAGGTGGAACCGGTTCCGACCACGGCGACGCGCTTCCCCCGCAAGTCTTGGCTGTGATCCCATCGCGCGGTATGAAACCGGTTGGTGAACTTGTCCAGTCCGGGCCATTCGGGATAGCGAGGATGGTTGAGAATCCCGAGGGCGCTGATCACAACATTGAACTCAGACCGCTCGACGCTGCCGCCTTCGTCCGACTGGCTGGCCACCGAATACGTTGCCGTCTCCTCGTTCCAGACCGCTTCGATGACGCGGGTGCCAAAGCGGCAGTGGGAGTTGAGCCCGTAGTAGGCGGCCACGTCCTCGAGGTATTGGAGTACTTCGGGCTGACGGGCGTAGTTGCGGCTCCAGTCGTAGGGCATGAAAGAGAACGAGTAGAGATGCGAACCGACATCCACCTCGCATCCTGGGTAGTCGTTGTCCCGCCAGGTTCCACCGACCCCATCGGACTGTTCGAAGATCGTGAACGAATGGATCCCGGCTCGGAGGAGCTTGACGCCGGCGGCGATGCCGCCGAATCCGGCCCCGACGATGGCCACCTTGGGCGCCACCATTCCGGTCACGTAGGTGCTGGCCGTGCCCGTCTTCTTGCCCATGGATCCCCCTTACGTCGCACCAACCCGAGCATCCTGAAGAGCGCGTCTCCTATTTCCTGCTCTTTTTCCCCGGGTCTTCTTTAGCAATAGATATAAGTATGAAAAGGATGCGGTTCGCCAAGTGGTACCTACCCGGCCCTGGCCAGCCTGGGGTCTCGGGAATACCCCTGAAGGTAACGGCGGGCGGTAGGGACCGTACCCAAGGTCCTTGACTTCAATCTATCAAAGATTAATACTAACCTGAGTGTCCATGCGGCCGGTGGTGCAGACTCTTGCGCCAGCCTGACGAGAGGGGAGTTCATGGCTCGGCACACCTTCGTCGTGTTCACCAATGCAGTGGAGGGACGGGAGGACGAATTCAACGACTGGTACGACCATCGGCATCTGCCCGATGTCCTGGCCGTCGAAGGGTTCGTAGCGGCCCAGCGCTTTCGCCTGAGTGATACCGAGCCAACGCAAGAGTTCCCTCATCGCTACCTGGCCCTCTACGAGGTCGAGTCAGAGGACCTGGAAAAGGTGCAGCAAGCCTTGGCCGAAGCAGGTGAGACCGGAGTCATGATGATCAGCGAGTCACTGGACCGGCCCGACGCGGTGGCCAAGTACTTCACCCCGATCACCGAGAGAGTGACCGCCGACACCTTCGACTGATGATGGGGTGGCATCGCTCGGCCCGATCGGCTGGCGTCCGTGCCGAACCCGCTGTCAATGCGCTGAGAGCACGCTCAGCTGAATGCCGACTGGATGGCGCGCAGCTCGTGGCTGTCCATGGGAGACGTCGACCGGGCCAGGTCCTCGCTGCTCACCCCGTAGAGTTCGGCGGCATTGCGCCACAGGATCTTCTCTTTCACCCGATCGGTCAAGGGCGGATACCCGTGTTCGGCCTGGAGGCGCTCGGGGATCTGGAAGGACCAGAAGGCGTCGATCAACGACTGCGGGGAGCCGTACCAGATGCTGTCGGTGCCCCAGAGGACGCGGTCTTCGCCCACGCCCACCAACAACTTGCCCAGGATGTGGGCGGCCTCCTCCGGCCGCCTCAGGGCCAGGTACCACGTGCTCCCGATCTCTGCGTAGACGTTGCCCCCCGACTTGACCCCCGAGTCCTCCAGGCTGGCAATGAGCCGGTTGACCCCCCGGCCGCGGCTTGATTCCTCGTACGATCTCTCCTGCCCGTCGGGGTCGAGCTCATAGCCGGAGTGGTAGACGACGAAGGTGAGGTCGGGGTAGCGCACGGCCACCGGCCCGATGTCGCGCGGCGAGGAGCCTTCCGGCGACGCGCCGGGAACCGGGGCACCGATCCCCTTGTGGGCACACACGATCTTGGTGGTGGTCCGGCGCACGGCCTCGAGGAAGGGGATGCCGACCCGCTCGTCGTCCAGGAACCAGCCGTGGCTGACCCCTCCTGGGGCGACCAGCTCGGGTGGATCCCACAGGGTGTAGACCTTCCAGCCTGCCGGACGCAGGTCCTCCGCCCATTCGGGCAGCCGCTCGATCTCCTCCGGGCCGACATTGGGATGCACGATGGTGTGGGTGAGTACCCGGCCGGTGCCGGTGTAGCGGTCGACCAGATCACGGCACGCCGAGATCTCCTGGTTGGTCAGCACGTTCTCATGGGCCCGACCGGGGAGCGAGGTGAGAAGGGCCACGTTCGTCTCGCTCTCGCCGAACAGCTGGCGCGCCCACCATGCCCCCGAGAGGCGCTCGGGATCGATGTCCTCGCCCCACCGGTCGGGATCGACCATGCGCAAGAAGCCGGCCAGCGCCTCGGTCTTCCCCGGTCGCCACCGGTCGGGGGTGACCAGGTGGGTCTGGACGTCGATCACGTAGGACCCCGAGCCTCGCCCGAAGGCAGCCTCGGCTGCATCCTGGCTGTGCTCGGCCTCGGCGGGCACGGTGAAGAACCCGCCACCCGCCTCGGCATCCAGCGTGCGGAGCACGGTTGCCGTCGTGGTCCGTCCGTCGACCAGGTTCTGGACCTCGACGCGGCTCGAACAGCCGGCCCGGGCCAGGCGGTCCGAGACCGCCTCCCGGGCCAGGAGCTCGGCTCGGTTCGGCCGGACTTGTTCGTACTCCTCGCTGCTGAGCCCGGCGATCAACGAGGGGAGCATCTGGGCGCGGGCCACGGCCAGGTCAGTCCGGCAGCGGCGGGAGGACGTCCCGCCAAGCGGCCGACGTCAGCTCGATGAGCTGCCCGTCGGGATCACGGATAATGATGGCCGCCTTCATGTCGGTCTGCTCGAGGACTTCCCCGCCGTTGGGGACGACCTTCTCGAGCACTGCCGGTATGTCCCCCACCGAGAAGGACAGGTGGGTGAGGCCCGGTTCGTTCATGACCCGCGCCCGGAAGGCCCGGGCCCCGGCCTGAGCGAAGTGGAGCAGCTCCAGGACGAGCCCGTCACGCACCATGTAGACGGCGTGCAGGCCGACGGGCTGCGGTATCTCGAGCAGCTGACTGGTGCCCTCGTCAGGGGCATCGAGCTCCCACCAGAAGCGGAACTGCAGCACTTCCTGGTAGAACCGCCTCGACCGGGCGAGGTCGGTCACGCAGACGCCCACGTGATTGAACACGGTCTGATCCGGAGACATGTCGGTGGTCATCGTGCCCCCCCTTTCAATTGGATTCTTCGACTGCGTGTGGATCGACTGCGTGTGGCCCGGCTGTGTCGCCGGTCGCCGGGCCTCAGCGGGCAGCGACCTCGATGACGGTGGCCGAGCCCATGCCCCCGCCGGCGCACATGGCGGCCACGCCGATGCCGCCGCCTCGGCGGCCCAGGTCGTAGACGAGGGTGGTGAGCATGCGGGCCCCGGTGGCGGCGATGGGATGGCCCAGGCTGCAGCCGCTGCCCGAGATGTTGACCCGGTCCTCGTCGAGGTCGAGGACCCGGACACAGGCGATGGGGACCGAGGCGAAGGCCTCGTTGATCTCGAAGAGATCGACGTCCGAGACGGTGAGGCCGGCCCGCTCGAGGGCCTTTGGGATGGCGGTGGTCGGGGCCATGCCCGTGTCCTTGGGCTCCACGCCCACCGAGGCCCACGACCGGACGGTGGCGAGGGGGGTGAGCCCGCGGTCGGCGGCGAAGGCGTCCGAGGTGACCACGAGGGCCGAGGCGGCGTCGTTGATGCCCGAGGCGTTGCCGGCGGTGATGGAGAAGCCCTCGATCTCGGGGTGCAGGGGGCGGAGCGAGGCCAGCTTCTCCATGGTCGAGCCCCGCCGGGGGTGCTCGTCGGTGTCGAAGACCACGGCCGAGCCGTCCCTCGTGGTCACCTTGATGGGGACGATCTCGTCGGCAAAGCGCCCCTCGTCGATCGCGGCGATGGCCCGCTCGTGGGAGCGGAGGGCCCAGGCGTCCATGTCCTCCCTGGTCGCCCCCACCGCACGGGCCGTGTTCCACCCGACGGTGAGGGACATGTCGAAGGCGGGGGCCTCGGGGGTCTCGGGGTGGGAGGGGGACATCCAGTCCTCCCACTCGTCGGTGCCGGCGATGCGCCGCTTCTCCCTCGGCGAGGTGGACGAGGACTGGACCCCGCCGGCGATGACGGCCCGGTCCATGCCGGCCATGATCGAGGCCGAGGCGGTCTGGACGGCGGCCAGCCCCGAGGCGCAGTGGCGGTTGTGGGCGAGGCCGGGGACGGTGTCCAACCCGGCGACCACGGCGGCGTAGCGGGCGATGACCCCGCCGCCGTAGAGGGACTCGGCCAGGATCAGGTCGTCGATGTCGGCCGGGGCCAGGCCGGTGCGGGAAAGGGACTCCTCGATGACCGGGAGGGCCAGCACCGAGGCCTCGGTCTCGCTCAGGGTGCCCTTGCGGGCGGTCCCGATGGCGGTCCGAACGGCCGACACGATCACGGCATCAGGCATGGGTGCTCCCTCTTGTCTGGGCTTGTTCTGGGGTTGTTCTGGGGTTGTTCCTGTCGGGGTTGTCCCGCAGGTGTCCGCACCGCAGCGTACCAGCGGCCCCTCCCCGGGAGCACAGCTGTGCTCGCAGAGGGGTCCTGTGGATAGGATGACCAACCGTGAAGATCGTCATCGATGCGGACCGCTGCACCGGTCATGGCCGCT
>DATDHU010000097.1:0-21584 GCA_036521415.1 Acidimicrobiales bacterium | reverse complement strand
CGATGGCCCCACCACTTGCGGGTCGTCCCGCTCGCTGAACGAAGTCGGACTCTCGAAACTCTGGCCGTGGGCGGCTGCGACCCGGCAAACCAAAGAGGCCGGGGCGATTGCCTCGGCCTCTTTGGTTTGTACTGCTGACTGCTCGTGTGTTGGTTACCTCAAGGCACCAAGACCGCTTGGATTGGCCCGAAGTAGCCGTAGAGGTCGATGACCAGGTCGGCGTTTCCGGTGAAGTTGAAGTTGTCGATGGCGATGTCCGGCGTCCCACCCGAGCTGAGCTGGTTGGCGTTGGAGACGATGTCTCCTGCGTTCCAGTTCAGGTCCGAAGCCAGCGGCGGCGTGCTGCCGGCGTTGGACGGGTACTGGGTCAGGTAGCCGCCATTACCCGTGGTGTCGGTGATGGTGGTGTTGACATCAAAGCCGGTGAAGTCCGACGGTGCCGTGAACCCGGTGACCGGCGGGAACATGTCGCCAGGCACGTTGGTGGTCAGGATCGTCCCGTCGGTCAGCGTCTGACCGGAGTACGGAGCGCCCGAGCCAGGCCGGGTGTCAACGATGCGAGCCGGCGTGACCAGCGGGTAGTACGGGCTCCCAGTCCTGTGGGAGTAGTACCCGTCGAGGTCCACGACGACATCGGTGTTACCGAAGGCGTTGTAGATCGACACCTGCTTGGTGGTCGGATCGACCGGCACGATCACCCGGTTGGGAACGATCTTGCCTGCCGGGAAGTTGAGGTTCGAAGCCAATGGCTGTGCTCCCCCAGCTGCCCATACGGTCAGGAACGAGTCGGCTGTGGACGTCGCCGCCGTCACGTTGAGCACCACTGCGGTGGCGTCATCCGGGATGGCGGTGAATTCCTCAGGGAAGGTGGCGGTACCGGGGAAGAAGCTCAGCGTCTGATCTGGCCCGAGCGTCTCACCTGCACCTTGTTGACCCGAGCCAGGTCGCGTGTCGAGCACGCGGACCGGGTGGATCTTGCCGGTGATCACATCGGTGATGGCGTTATAGCCGGAGCCATGTCCCGAGGAGTCGACGAAGCTGGCGAAGTCGAAGTGGTGCGGAGCGTAATAGCCCTGGACATCGACAACCACATCGGTGCTCCCGGTGAAGTTGTAGATCGTCATGTTGCCGTAGTTCGCATCCCCGGTGTCGCCGAGCGCGATGGTCGCCTCATTGGCCACCGTCTGACCGGCGATGAAGTTCACCGTGGAGACGAACGGAACGGTCTGCCCGGCGGCGAAGGCCGTGAGGTAACCGGTGCTGGTCGGGTTGACTGCCGTGATGTTCACCACGACGGCGGTCGCACCAAAGGGCACGCCGTTTTGCGGCGTCCCGTGGGAATCATCGATGCCCGAGGGAGAGACCTTGAAGGTAATGGTCCGTCCGGCGGTCAGCGTGTTTCCTTGACCGATCTGACCCGAGTTGGCCCGGGTGTCGACCAGGCGGTACGGCTGAAGGGCGTGATAGGTACTCCCGTTCGACGCATAGTGCGTCACTGATGCAGAGGCCGGCGCGGCGGTGAATACACCGGCGGCGAGGCTGCCCATCGGAAGAAGAAGGCCAGCTGTCAGCGCAAGCCCAACCGCTCTTCCTTTTCTCCTTCCGGCCCGCGGGGCCGAGGCTCGTGCGAATAGCTTCATGGTTCACCTTCCGTAGTCGGGAGTTGGATCGGGGCACTGTAGCGCAGCGCGCGCGCAAAAGCGCTGATCGTGTTACAGCGACCCACCGGAAGCAGAACCTCCCACCAAAGGGTCCCACCAATTCCGCGTACCTAGGTGCGAGTGACGGCTACAACCGGCCTCCCGACCCCCGGTGAAAGGTGGTAACCCCGAGAGTCGGGAGGCTTGTTGCAGGCCCGTCCTGGAGCGTAGTGGAAAAATCACTGCCTGTGGCCAGTGCTTTTCAATTAGGGACAAATTCGTCCCAATTCGGCGTCTGTCGTGTGGACCTATGATCCCGGAGAGGCCGGAACCTGCTGCACTGACCAGCCATTTCCGTCCGGATCGCCGAAGAATACGAACCGGCCCCATGGGAAGTCCTGTACCTCGCTCACCACTATTCCCCTGCCGACCAACTCGGCCCGGGCAGCCTCGATGTCAGAGACGACCAGCTGCAGACCCTGGACGGTGCCCGGCTGGGCGTCGACGATCCCCTTGCCGAGAGCGATCGAACATGCCGACCCAGGAGGTGTCAGCTGTACGAAGCGAACGTCATCGCTGACTTTGTGGTCATGGTCGGCGTTGAAGCCCACCTTTTCGACGTAGAAGTCCTTCGCCCGGTCCACATCAGACACGGGGACAGCCACGAGTTCGAGTTTCCAGTCCACACGGCCCTCTTTCAGTCCAGTCCAGGCACGGTGACGACCACCGGACCCACGCTGCCACCTTCTACCTGCATCATGGTCATCCACCGACCATGTGCACGGCAAAACAGAGATTAGAAGGTGGCGCGACCCAGCATATGAAGAAGACTCGACGAAGCAGCTGCGAAAAAGTTCCAGGTTACGAATTTTGAGAGCTTGCGCAGCGCCGGCAGAGCCGAACCCTGTTGGCGCCGGGGAAACACGATGGGCGCCCCCGAAGGGACGCCCACTCGCTCTCTGCAATCGTTGCGGCACGACTGGCCGCAGGCGGACCTCCGGTCAGTCGGCGTCGGCGCCGGCGCCGGCCAGTTCGACCGGCGGGGGCTCGAGGCCCTCGACAGCCTTGAACGTCAGCCGCTGCTCGCCGATGGCCACCGGGGCCTCGCCCTTGGACTCGGCATCGGCCTGGCTCTCGGCCGTGACCGTCTCCACGTCCACGATGATCGTCTCCCCGACCCGGAACTCCTTCCACAGGATGCGTTCCGACAGGGGATCCTCGATCATCTGCTGGATGGCCCGGCGCAATGGGCGGGCGCCCAACTGGGGGTCGTAGCCCCGCTCGGCCAGCATCAGCTTGGCCGGCGGCGTCAGGACCAGCGAGAGCCCCTGGAGCTCCAACTGGGTCGAGACCCGTTGGATCATGAAGTCGACGATCTCGACGACCTCATCCTTGGACAGCTCGTGGAAGACGATGACCTCGTCGATCCGGTTGAGGAACTCCGGCCGGAAGTGCGCCTTCAGCGCCTCGTTGACCTTGCCCTTCATCCGCTCGTAGGTGACCGCCTCCGACGTCTTGGCGAAGCCGACCGAGGACTTGCGCAGGTCGGCGGTCCCCAGGTTGGAGGTCATGATGAGCACGGTGTTCTTGAAGTCCACCGAACGTCCCTGGGCGTCGGTCAACCGACCGTCCTCCAGGATCTGGAGCAGTGCGTTGAACACGTCGGGGTGAGCCTTTTCGACCTCGTCGAAGAGCACCACCGAGAATGGCTTGCGCCGCACGGCCTCGGTGAGCTGTCCACCCTCTTCGTACCCGACGTAGCCGGGAGGGGAGCCCACCAGCCGGCTGACGGTGTGCTTCTCCATGTACTCGGACATGTCGAGCTGGATCAGTGCCGACTCGTCATCGAACAGGAATTCGGCCAACGTCTTGGCCAGCTCGGTCTTGCCCACGCCCGTCGGGCCCAGGAAGATGAACGACCCGCTGGGACGCTTGGGGTCCTTCAGGCCGGCGCGGGTTCGGCGGATCGACCGGGCCAGCGCGGCGATGGCGGGCTCTTGGCCGACGACCCGCTTGTGCAGCTCGTCCTCCATCCGCAGCAGCTTGGAGGTCTCCTCCTCGGTCAGCCGGTAGACGGGGATGCCCGTCCAGTTGGCCAGCACCTCGGCGATGACTTCCTCGTCGACGATGTCGAACAGGTCGACCCCGTCGGACCGCCATTCGGCCTCCATGGCCTCCTTGGCGTCCAGGCGCTCCTTCTCCTGCTCGGCCAGCTTCTTGGCCTGATCGAAGGCCTGCTTCTCGATGGCCGCTTCCTTGTCCGCACGGAGACGGGTGATCTCCTCTTCCAACTTCTTGTAGGAGGGAGGCGTGGTCATGCGCCGGATCCGCAGGCGGCTCCCGGCCTCGTCGATGAGGTCGATGGCCTTGTCCGGCAGGTAGCGGTCGGCCAGGTAGCGGTCGGCCAGATTGGCCGCGGCCACCAGAGCCTGGTCGGTGATGGTGACGGCATGGTGGGACTCGTACCGGTCGCGCAGGCCCTTCAGGATCTCGATGGTGAGGGCCACGTTGGGCTGCTCCACCTTGATGGGCTGAAAGCGCCGCTCCAGCGCAGCGTCCTTCTCCAGGTGCTTGCGGTACTCGTCGAGGGTGGTGGCACCGATGGTCTGCAGCTCCCCGCGGGCCAGCATGGGCTTCAGGATCGAGGCGGCGTCAATGGCCCCCTCGGCCGCGCCGGCGCCGACCAGGGTGTGCAGCTCGTCGATGAACAAGATGATGTCGCCCCGGGTCCGGATCTCCTTCAGGACCTTCTTCAGGCGCTCCTCGAAGTCGCCCCGGTAGCGGCTCCCGGCCACCAGCGCGCCGAGGTCGAGGGTGTAGAGCTGCTTGTTGGTCAGGGTCTCGGGCACGTCGTTGGCCACGATCCTCGAGGCGAGACCCTCGACGATCGCCGTCTTGCCCACGCCGGGCTCACCGATGAGGACCGGGTTGTTCTTGGTCCGGCGGGACAGGACCTGCATGACCCGCTCGATCTCTTTCTCACGGCCGATGACCGGGTCCAACTTGTGGTCGCGGGCCAGGGCGGTCAGGTTGCGACCGAACTGATCGAGGACGGGCGAGCCGGTGGGGGCATCTGAGGACTGGGACCCGGGGGGGCCGGCACCGACCGACTCCTTCCCCTGGTACCCGGACAGGAGCTGGATGACCTGCTGGCGGACCCGGGGGAGGTCGGCGCCCAGGCTCTGCAACACCTGTGCGGCCACACCCTCGCCCTCGCGGACCAACCCCAGCAGCATGTGCTCGGTTCCGATGTAGCTGTGGCCGAGCTGCAGCGCCTCACGCAACGACAGCTCGAGCACCTTCTTGGCTCGGGGGGTGAAGGGAGGGGACCCGGTCGGAGCCGTACCGGCCAGCCCGATGGTCTCCTCGACCTTTTCCCGGACTGCCTCCAGCGAGACGCCGAGGGACTCGAGAGCCTTGGCCGCGACGCCCTCACCCTCGTGAATCAGGCCCAGGAGGATGTGTTCCGTGCCAATAAAGCTGTGGTTCAGCAGGCGCGCTTCCTCTTGTGCTAGTACAAGCACCCGACGTGCCCGGTCTGTGAATCGTTCGAACACACCGCCTCCATCCGCGGTAGGAATCTTCTTTGAAGTCTACAGGGGCTACTGGGAGTCGCACCCGCACCCCCCGTTTATCAAGGAACAGCATCCTCGCCTATCGTCCTTACTGGTGAACGTCGTCGAGCTCCTGGGTCTTCCCGCAATCGAAGAAGAATTGCTACGGCTCGAGCCCCTGCTCACGGAGTGCGTCGTCACCGGGGACGGGTTCCTGGACGAGGTCACCACCCATCTCATCGACGCCGGCGGCAAGCGGCTCCGCCCGGCGCTGGCCCTCGCTTCGGCCACGGCGGGATTTGGCTCGGCCTCGAGAGAATCCCTGTTGGGAGGCGTGGCCGTCGAGCTGGTCCATCTGGCCTCCCTGTACCACGACGACGTCATGGACGAGGCGACCATGCGGCGGAACGTCGAGAGCGTCAACTCCCGGTTCGGGAACCTGGTGGCCATCGTCGCCGGCGACTTCCTGCTGGCCCGGTCGGCCGAGATCGCCGCCGGCCTGGGCACCGAGATCGCCGGCCTCTTGGCCGCCACGCTGGGTGAACTGTGCCAGGGCCAGGTCGCCGAGGTCCGGGCCGCCTTCCAGGTGAGCCGGAGCAATGAGGACTACACCACCGCCATCTCCGGGAAGACGGCCTCGCTCATGGCCACCTCGTGCCGCATCGGCGCCCTGACCAGCCGGCGGTCCCGCGACGAGGTCGACGCCCTCACCGACTTCGGGAACTTCTTCGGGATGATCTTCCAGGTCCGCGACGACATCCTCGACATCATCGGGTCCGAGGACGAGCTGGGGAAGCCCCCGGGTCAGGACCTGGCCGAGGGGATCTACACCCTCCCGGTGCTGTTCGCACTGGCGGATCCCGACGCCGGGCCCGAGCTGCGGCCCCTTCTCGGGGTGCCCCTCGGACAGCCCGAGCGGGACAAGGCCCGGTCCATCGTGGCCGCGTCGACGGGCATCGCCGCGTCGGTAGCGGTGGGCCGAGGGTATGCCGACGAGGCAGCTGCGGCGGCGGCCCGGTGCCCGTCTGGTGCGTTGGCCAGCGGCTTCGAGCAGCTGGCCTACTCGTTGCTCGACGGGCTGCCCACCGGCTGAGCGGGGCCCGGCCGGCTGGAACCGGAACGACTCAGCCGGGCCGGGCCACGGGTGTTCAGCTCCCTGACGGGGCGCTCACGTTGCACTTCGTCTCTATCTTCTGCATTCTCGTCTGGAGACGCTGCTTGAACGTGGCGGTCTCATAGCGCGTGATCCGCTTCTGCAAGCGGGCGGCCAGCTTGGTGTGCCCATTGCTCGAGGCCTTCTGCTGGGCCGCGGTCAGCTTCGGGAGCCCGGCGTCGATGCGCCCTTCGATCTTTTGGATGCGGGTCAGCGCCTTGGTGGCGTTCGCACAGTTGAACTGACCGGCGGCGACCGTCGAAGACGACGACGAGCTGGTCGGTGTCGACGCAAACGCCACGCCGGACATGCCGAGGGTGAGCGAGCCGGTGACCAGGGCACCGACGACGATCTTCTTGAACAACATGGTGATGCAGCCTCCTCTGAGTGGGCCGGATCGTCCGACCGGACTCAGTTATCCCTCGCCTTGATGAGCGGACAGTGAACCAATTGTTAGGAAATGGTGAAGGGATCCCCACCCTCAGCGTTCGGGCCGCAGGGTGGGAAAGGCGATGACCTCCCGGATGTTGGCGGCATCGGTTAGCAGCATGACCAGCCGGTCGATGCCTATGCCAAGGCCGCCGGTGGGCGGGAGGCCGTGCTCCAGGGCCCGGAGGTACTCCTCGTCGATCGGCATGGCATCGTCGTCACCGGCCGCCTTGGCCGCAGCCTGGGCCTCGAATCGGCGCCGCTGGTCGTCGGGATCGGTCAGCTCGGAGAAGGCGTTCAGAAGCTCGCGTCCGGCCACGATCGCCTCGAACCGCTCGGTCAGGCGGGCGTCGTGGCGGTGGAGGCGGGCGAGGGGAGACACCTCGGCCGGGAAGTCGGTGACCAGGACCGGTCCCCAGAGGACCGGCTCCGCCGACTTTTCGTAGAGCTCCAACAAGAGCTTCCCCGCCCCCCAGGAGGGGTGCGGCTCGACGCCGTGGGCGGCCACGTGACGGCGGAGCTCGTCGACCGGGGTGTCCATGGACACGTCCAGTCCCGAGTGCTCCCGCGTCAGCTCGATGAGGGTGGCGCGCCGCCACGGCGGGGTGAGGTCGAGCTCGCGGCCGCCGTAGGTCACCACCGACGATCCGGTCATGGCCACGGCCAGGCCGGCCACCAGCTCCTCGACCATCGCCTGGAGGTCGTTGTAGTCGGCGTAGGCCTGGTAAAGCTCGAGCATGGTGAACTCGGGATTGTGACGGGGAGACAGGCCCTCGTTGCGGAACACCCGACCGATCTCGAAGACCTTCTCGAAGCCGCCGACCACCAGGCGCTTCAGGTAGAGCTCGGGAGCGATCCTCAGGTAGAGGTCGGTGTCGAGCGCGTTGTGGTGGGTGACGAAGGGCTTGGCCGCCGCCCCCCCGGGGAGGGGATGGAGGAGGGGGGTCTCCACCTCCACGAACCCCCGGTCCTCCAGGGTGCGCCGGAGCCAGCTGACCACCCGGCTCCGCAACAACAGGGTCGACCGGCTGTCCGGGTTGGCCCACAGGTCGACCTCCCGCTGGCGGAAGCGGGTCTCGACGTCGCTCACGCCCCGCCACTTGTCCCCGAACGACCGCCGGGCCTCGGCCAACAGGACCCACTCGGCCACCTTGACGCTCAGCTCGCCGCGCCGGGTCCGGACCACCTCGCCGCGCGCCCCGACCCAGTCGCCCAGCGACAGCCGGGTGAACCGCTCGAAGTCGGCCGTGGTCTTGGCCAGGGCGAAGAGCTGCACGGCCCCCGATGAGTCGCGCAACTCGGAGAAGGCCACCTTGCCCTGGGGCCGGTTGAGCATCAGCCGCCCGGCCACCGAGACCATCTCGCCGGTCTCGTCCCCCGGAGCGAGGTCGGCGTAGCGCTCTTGCAGGTCGGCCGCCACCGCCGTGCGCTCGAACCGGTAGGGGATCTCATGAGCCGGCGCTACGGACTCGGAGGGCTCAGCCACGTCGGCCGCCGCTCGATGCCGCCGCATTGCGCTCGTAGATGATCCGCAGCCCGTGCAGGGTGAGCCACGGCTCCACGTAGTCGATGGCCTCGGCATACGGGGCGATCAACTCGGACAGTCCGCCGGTGGCCACCACGGTGGGCTCGCCCAGCACCGTGGTGAAGCGCCGGCACAGCCCGTCGACCTGGCCGGCGAACCCGTAGAGGGCTCCGGACTGGATGGACTCCACTGTCGACTTCCCGATCACGCTGCGCGGCTCGACCAGCTCCACCCGGCGCAGGGCGGCTGCGTTGGCGAAGAGGGCGTCGAGGCTGATGGCCACACCGGGGGTGATGGCCCCGCCCAGGTACTCGCCCGACCCGGAGATGGCGTCGAAGGTGGTGGCCGTGCCCAGGTCGACCACGACGCACGGGCCCCCGAACAGGTCGTAGGCACCTACTCCGTTGGCGATGCGGTCCGCACCCACTTCCTTGGGGTTGTCGTAGAGGATGGGCATCCCGCTCTTCACGCCGGGTTCTAGGACCACCGTCGGCACCTCGAACCACCGGGCGGCCATCTGCCGGAGGTTGGCGGTGACCAGCGGCACCGATGAGGTCACGGCGATCCCGCTCACCGCCTCGTCGATGTCCAGGCCGTCGAGATCGAGCAGCTGGGTCAGGAGGAGGGCGTGCTCGTCCGCCGTCCGTTCGGCCACCGTCGACAGCCGCCAATGATGGGCCAGGCCGGCCGGCTCGTTCCCGTCGAGGGGGCCGGTCACGACGTCGACGGCGGCCAGGTCGTCGACGAACAGGCCCACCACCGTTTCAGTGTTGCCGACGTCGATGGCCAAGAGCATGCTCAAGCCTCCGAGGTCAGCGGCTCGGGGCCAGGTCGAAGCCCAGGTCGAGCACGGGGGCCGAGTGGGTCAGGGCGCCGACCGAGATGAGGTCCGCCCCGGTGGCCGCGTAGGCCGCCACCGTCTCCAGTGTCACCCGGCCCGACACCTCGACCAGGACGTCGGTGGCCGCGCTGCGGACCACCCTGACGCAGTCGGCGATCTGGTCGGGGGTCATGTTGTCGAGCATGATGACCGTGGCCCGGGCCGCTGTCGCCTCGACCACCTGGTCCATGCGGTCGCACTCCACCTCGACCATGCGGCCCGGCCAGAGGGCCCGAGCCCGGGACACGGCATCGGCGATGCCCACGCCCCCGAGATGGTTGTCCTTGATGAGCACCGCCTCGGACAGGTTGCCCCGGTGGTTGGTTCCCCCACCGGCGCGCACCGCCGCCTTCTCCAAGGAGCGGAGGCCAGGGGTCGTCTTGCGGGTGTCGAGGATGCGGGTATTGGGGTTGGCCGCGTTGGCCGCGTCCACGAACCGCCGGGTGGCGGTGGCCACACCGGAGAGGTGACAGAGGAAGTTGAGCGCGGTCCGTTCGGCGCTGAGGATCGAGCGCAGCCGGCCGCTGACCGCGGCAACCACGGAGCCCGGTGAGACCTCCGACCCGTCGGGCAGGCGCCAGTCGACGCCGAGGTCCGGGTCGACCTGTCTGAAGGTCTCCTCGGCGCAGCACCGGCCGGCGATCACGCCCGACTGCCGGCTCACGACGGCTACGGTCCCGATCACCTCGGTGCCGATCAGTGACGCGGTCAGGTCACCGACGGGCAGGAGGTCCTCTGCCAGAGCTCGACCGACGGCCTCGCTCACCGCCGGGCGCGGAGGGTCGACGACGCCCGCATCGTCCACCGCGCGCTGATCCGTCACCTGTCGATCCACTCCGTCGTCCCGGGTCAACTCGAGCCCGGACCGGCAACAGCCGATCCGGTCAGAACGGCGACCATATCGCCAGAATGCACCAGCCGGTGGCGCCACGCCTCGTCGGTGTCGGGAAAGTCGCTTCGGGCGTGCGCGCCCCGCGTCTCGGTGCGGAGGACGGCGGCGGCCAACAAGGCACGGGCAGCAACCACCAGGTTGGCGAGCTCCCCATCCTCGCGGCGGCGAAGTGCATCCGCCGGCCCGACGGTCGCACCCACTTCGGCGACGACGACGGCCGCCCCGGCCAGTGAGCCGGCGCTGCGCACCACCCCGGCCCCCTCGATCATCGTCCGCTGCAGCCGATCCCGTTCCTTTTGGGCATCCACCGGTTGGGCCGTGGTGGTGTCCAGCTGGTCGCCGTCCCCCGGCGACGTGTCTCCCTGGTCGACGGAGGCCGACGAGCTGTCGAGCAGTTGGCCGACCCACCCCTCGGCCATGAGGGCACGCATCACCCCGGTCGGCGTCGGCCCGTCCCCACCACCGAGGATCGACTCCGCCAGCCGGGCCCCGAAGACCATACCCTCGAGCAGCGAATTGGAGGCCAGGCGGTTGGCCCCGTGCACGCCGGTGCAAGCCACCTCGCCTGCCGCCCAGAGCCCGGGGAGGGCGGTCGCCCCCGAGAGATCGGTGACCACCCCACCGGAGAGGTAGTGGGCCGCCGGTGCGATTGGGAGCCAGTCGCGAGACGGGTCGAGCCCGATGTCGGCCAGCGACGCGGTGATGGTCGGGAAGCGGGAGCTGAAGGCCTCGAGTCCGGTGGCGTCGAGCCAGAGGTGGTCGCGACCCTGCTCCCGCATCCGCTCTGCCATGGCCCGGCTCACCACGTCGCGGGGGGCCAGCTCGTCGACGAACCGCTCACCCCTGGCATCGCGGAGGAGCGCCCCGTGGCCGCGCAGGGCCTCCGACAGGAGCGGCCGGGGCATGGCCGGATGGTGGAGGGCGGTGGGATGGAACTGCATGAATTCGACATCGGCCACCGGTACGCCGGCGCGGAGGGCCATGGCCAGGCCGTCGGCGGTGGCCTCCGGCGGGTTGGTGGTCACGGCGAACAGCTGGCCGGCGCCGCCCGTGGCCAGCACAGTGTGGCTGGCCCGGACCTCGGCGATCTGCCCGTCGGGGGAGAGGGCCCGCACCCCCCGGCAGCGACCCCCTTCGACCAGGAGGTCCAGCGCGAACCACTGCTCGAGGACGACCGTGGCGCTCTCCCGGGTCGCCTCCACCAGCGCCCGCTCGACCTCGGCACCGGTAGCTGCACCCCCGGCGTGCACCACCCGGGCCATGGAGTGCCCACCCTCGCGTGCGAGTGCCAGCGCCCCGCCCGGTTGGCGGTCGAACTCGGCACCCAGCGCGATCAGCTCGTTCACCCGTCCCGGTCCCTCGTCGACCAGGACGCGTACGGCCTCGGTATCGCACAACCCGGCCCCGGCGGCCAGCGTGTCGGCCAGGTGTAGGTCGGTCGAATCCTCGTCACCGCCGAGCACGGCGGCAACACCCCCTTGGGCCCAGCGGGTGGCCGACTGCCACAGCTCCGCCTTGGTCAGGACCCCGACCCGGAGGCCGGCTCCGGCGCCGGCCAGCCGAACGGCGGACGAGAGCCCGGCGACCCCGCTGCCCAGCACCAGCACGTCGAGGGGCTGGGCGTCGCCCGGTATCTGCGCGATGTTGGGCGCGGGCGATGTGGCCCCGCCCGATCGGCTCACTGAGTTGTCAGATGATCGAGCTCGGCGTCCAAGCGGGCGGAGGTCTCATCGATCACCCGGTTCGCCGCGTCCACATGGACGATCCTGGGCTCGAAGTCCTCGAGCTCGGCCGCCTCGTAGTCGGCATAGGTGATGACGATGACCTTGTCCCCGGGATGGACCAGCCGGGCGGCCGCCCCGTTGAGACAGACCTGCTCCGGGCCGCCCTCGATGGCATAGGTCTCGAAGCGGGCCCCGTTGTCGATGTCGAGCACGGTCACCTGCTCCCACTCGAGGATGTCGGCCAGACGCATCAGCTCGGGATCCAGGCTGATCGAACCGACGTAATTCAGGTTGGCATCGGTGACCGTGGCCCGGTGGATCTTCGATTTCATCATGCGACGGCGCATCGTCAGTTGGTCCCTTTCGTAACGGGTGGTTGCAGCGACGGCATCGCTCGTCGCGGATCAAGGTTGTCGATCAACCGCACCGGGCCGACCTGGGCGGCGATGAGCAGCCGTAGGGGACGATCGGTGCTGGTCGAGGTGGCTCGGGTGAGGTCGGCCGCGTCGACCAGGACGGCATAGTCCAGGTCCACCCCCAGTTGCTCGGCCACCATCCGGGCCATACCGGTCTCGATGGCGGGCACGCTCAGCCGGCCGGAACGGACGGCGGCCGCGCCGGCCCGGAGGGCCCGATGCAGGACCAGGGCGGCGCTGCGCTCGTCGGGAGCCAGCCGGACGTTCCGGCTGGACAGCGCCAGGCCGTCCGCGTCCCGAACGGTGTCGCACCCGACGACCTCGACCGGGAACGAGAGATCGCGAGCCATCGTGCGCACCACGGCCAGCTGCTGGAAGTCCTTCTCCCCGAAATACGCCCGGCACCGCCCGGCCATGGCGAACAGCTTGGCCACCACCGTGGACACGCCGTCGAAGTGACCGGGGCGCGACGCCCCCTCCCACTCCTTGCTCACACCGGCAACCCCCACCGACGTCGGAACCGGCGCCGGGAACCCCGGGTACATCTCGGCCAGCGACGGTGCGAAGAGCACGCGGCCGCCAGCCTGGCTGATCACGGCGCCGTCGGCTTCCAGGGTCCGCGGGTAGCGATCGAGGTCGTCGGGATTGCCGAACTGCAGCGGGTTCACGAATACGGTGACGGCGACCAGGTCGCACTCGGAAGCGGCCCGCTCGACCAGGGAGCGATGGCCGGCGTGGAGCGCGCCCATGGTCGGCACCAGCCCGACGGTGAGGCCGGCCGCGCGGGCCGAGTCCAGTCGGCGGCCGAACTCGGCCACCGTGGTGACGACGGCCAAACGCTCGTCGGTGCCGAGCCGACCAACCCGATCGACGACCGAGGGGGTGCTCATGCTGCGTCCTTGACCGCATCCGGTGCGGCCATGACCGGACCTGGGTCCTCGACGAGCCGGCCTGGGTCCTCGACGAGCCGGCGGGCCAGGCCCACCATCGTGTCGTACGCCTCGAGCTCGGCCCTTCCGTCGGCCATGGTGGCCAAGAACGCCCGATGCCGGGCGATGGTCTCCCAGTCGCCTCGGGCGGCCGGCCCGGTCAGGGCCAGTCCCGGCCCGAGAGCCATGGTGTCGTCAACCGCGGCCCGTACCAACCCGGAGAAGGCACCGAGGGGTAGGCCGGCCTGGGCCGCCACCCGTTCCACCTGGCCCAGCAGCGCGACCACGTGGTTGGCCGCGATGGTGGCGGCGGCGTGATAGGCGCCCCGGGAGGAGTCGTCGACGGCGACCACCCGACCGCCGAGGGCGAGGACGACCGATCGGACGAGCGGGTCGCCGGCCACCGCGAAGCTCGCCCCCGAGGCCAGCCGGGCCGCACCGGTCTCCGGGTCGGGCAGCGGGACCAGCGGGTGCAGCCCCGCCCGCCGGGGGTGGGGAGCCAGGACGTCGAGCCCGAGTGAGCCCGAGAGGTGCGCCACCACGGTGGAGGCGGAGGGGGCGATGGCTTCGGCCGTCGGAGCCACGGCGGCGTCGGGCGTGGCGATCACCACGAGATCGGCGCCGGCCGCCGCCCCGCCCAGGTCATCGCCTCGACCCAGTGCGCCGAGCACCTCGTATCCCCCGACGGCGCGCAGCGCCGCCATCAACGACCGACCAGCCCTTCCCGGACCGATCACACGGATTGTGGTCACCAGACCCCTTTCGACGTTCCGGCCCACGCAGGTGCCGTTCGCGTCAGAGAATCTTGCTTCGGACGGTCAGAGTGTACCCACGTTGGCGACCTCTCCACCAGAGGCCTCAAATTCGGCCGGCCCGGCGAGGTCGGGGGCCAGATCGGCGAGGGGCGCAACCACGAAGCGGCGCTCCCACATCCGGGGGTGGGGAACCGTCAGGTCGGGATCGTCCAGGGTCAGGCCGTCGATCCACAGGACATCGACGTCGAGGGTGCGGGGACCCCACCGGACGCTCCGGACGCGCCCGGCCGAGGCCTCGAGGCGGTGGCACTCGGTCAGCAGCCGGTAGGCGTCGAACCGGGCGGGCAGCGCCAACTCCACCACCAGGTTGAGGTACGGGCCCTGGTCCTCGGGCCCTCCGACCGGCTCTGTCTCGTAGACGGGTGAGACCGCGGTCACCGGCACCCCCGAACCGCCCCGGAGCTGGTCGACCGCCTTGCGCAGGTGCATCCAGCGGTCGCCGAGATTGGAGCCGAGGCCCAGGAAGGCCCGGGTCGACGTGAGCCCAGGCTCCGATGAGCTCATTGCCGCCGGGTGATGCGGACGCCCACCGTAGAGAGGTCGGCGGGCAGGGGGGGCTGCAACTTCCGCACCGACAGGGTGACGGACTCGATCCGGCTGTCGGCCGCCAGCACCTCGTCGGCCATGGCCGCGGCCAGCGCCTCGAGCAAGAGGTAGGAGGTGGGGCCGTCCACCACGGCCGAGACCCGGCCGACGACTTCGGCGTAGTCGACGGTGTCGGTCAGGTCGTCGCTGGCCCCGGCGGCCGCGGTGGACAGCGACAGGTCCACGTCGACCTCGAAGGGCTGAGGCCGGGAGCGTTCTTCGGCGAGGACTCCGTGAGTCCCGAGGAGCCGCAGTCCCCTGATCTCGATCCGATCGGAGGGCTCAGCCCCGCTGACCTCGGCCACCCGATCAGTTCCCGGCTGCGCCCGGGTCGGGACCGGCGCCCACGGGAGCCAACTGGCTGGCATAGGCCACCAGCTCGCGACCGGGCGGGCCCATCTGGTGGCCGATCATGTGCTCGAGCACGGTGACCGCCTGGGGCCCGCTGGGCAGGCGCCCCGACCACAGGAGGTACCCGGCGACCACGCCCATCACCCGGTCACCCAGCTCCTCTTGGTGCACGAGCAGGCGTTCCCCGGCGGTGAGGCGGGCGTGCAACTCGCGGAACAAGTCGAGCTGTACGGCCCGGGTGTCGCCCGACTGGGGGAGCGGGAAGTGCACGCTGGGCAGCTCTTGTTCCTGGTAGGCCTGGAGGTTGTGGGGCGAGGGCAGAAGCGAGACCACCGAGGTGAACCCCTGGACCTGGAGCCAAATGATCTCCTCTTGGCGGCGGACCTTCCGGTGGTTGGGGGCAAATCCACCGGGGCGCTCACTGACGGCCAAACGGTCCTTGATCACCCAGGTGAAGTTGCGGGGCGGGATCCCGGCTGCCCATTTGCCTCTCATCGCCCCCCCGCCCCTTCACGCCGGCCGCCTCGCTGTCCGCCCGACCCGACCAGGGCGGCGGTCTGCACGGAGGCGGCCACGTCGTGGACCCGGATCATGGACGCGCCGCGGGCCAGGGCCCAGGTGGCCGTGGCCAATGACGCCGGCCCGCGGTCGTCGACGGGCGCAGGCGAGCCGTCGGGCAGCGGTGAGACCACGCCGAGGAAGCTCTTGCGGCTCGTGCCCATCAACACCGGGTAGCCGAGCGCGCAGAGGTCGTCCACCGCACCGAGCAGGGCCAGGTTGTGCTGGACGTTCTTCCCGAAGCCGATGCCCGGGTCGATCCACACCTCGCTCACCCCGGCCGCGCTGGCGATCTCGGCTCGCTGCACCAGGTACTGGGACACCTCGAGGACCACGTCCTCGTAGTGCGGGCCGCGCTGCATGTCGGCAGGGGTGCCCTGGCGGTGCATGGCCACCCAACCGACACCGTGCTCGGCGGCCACCGACCAGAGCTCGGCCGAGACGTCGTTGACCAGGCTGGCCCCGGCGGCCACGGCGGCTGCGGCCACTACGGGCTTGGTGGTGTCGATGGAGACGCGGGTGTGCTCGGCGAGTGCCTCGACCACGGGGAGCACCCGACGGAGCTCCTCCCCCTGGTCCACCGACGCGGCGCCGGGACGGGTGGACTCGCCGCCCACGTCCACGATGTCGGCCCCCTCTGCAATCATTTGATGACCTCTCACGATTGCCCTATCCCTTTCAAACCATTCTCCGCCATCGAAGAATGAGTCCGGGGTCACGTTCAGTATCCCCATGACCAGGGGTCGTTCCTGGATCGTGGGCGTCGGCATCGTCCCGTAGCGTAAACCAGCCACGCCGGCTCCGTGGCTCTGTCACCGATCGCCGCAGCGCCCGAAACGGGTCGCCGGCTCAACGCCAACGGCTCGCCCGGCTCAACGACCGTGGACGAACTGCATGGCTTCGGCCCGGGTGGCCGAGTCCGTCCGGAACAACCCGCGGACGGCGGACGTGATGGTCAGGGTGCCCGGCTTCTTCACCCCTCGCATCGACATGCACAGGTGCTCGGCCTCCACCACCACCAGGACCCCCTTGGGCTCGAGCACTGCCTCGATGGTGTCGGCGATCTGGGTCGTCATCCGCTCTTGGACCTGGAGGCGCTTGGCGTACCCGTCGACCAGGCGGGCCAACTTGGACAGCCCGGTGATGCGCCCGTCGTCGGCGGGGATGTAGGCCACGTGGGCGCGGCCCATGAACGGGACCATATGGTGCTCGCACAGGGAGGCGAACGGGATGTCCCGCACCATGACCATCTCGTCGTGGTCGGCGGCGAACGTCACCGTCAGGTGCTCGGCCGGGTCCTCGTGGATGCCGGCGAAGAGTTCGACGTACATCTGGGCCACCCGGCGCGGCGTCTCCAGCAGGCCGTCGCGGTCCGGGTCCTCACCGATGGCCGCCAGGACCTCGGTGATGGCCTTCTCGACTCGATCGATGTCGACGCTCATGGCCGGGTCAGCGCTCCTCTGTGGTTTCGGCGTAGGCATGGATGGCGGGGAGGTTGCGCAGGCGCTCGTCCACGTCGAGCCCGTAGCCGACGACGAAGTCGGACGGGATGTGGAACCCGACATAGCGGAGGTCGACCGCCGTTCGCTGCTGGCCGTCCTTGACCAGGAGCGCACAGACCTCGAGGGAGGCGGGGAGGCGGGCCATGAGGTAGCGCTGGAGGTAGCTCAGGGTCAGGCCGCTGTCCACGATGTCCTCCACCACCAGGACATGGCGGTCGACCAGGTCGACGTCGAGGTCCTTCACGATGCGGACCACGCCCGAGGTCTTGGTGGCGCTGCCGTAGGAGGACACGGCCATGAAGTCCACGTCCACCGGGAGGTCGATGGCCCGTGACAGATCGCTCATGAACATGAACGCTCCCTTCAGCACCCCCACCAGGAGCGGTGCGGGCCGGTCGCCATAGTCGGCGGTGATCTCGGCCCCGAGTTCGGCGATCCGTGAACGCAGTTGCTCCTCGGAGACGATCACGTCACCCACTCCTGGAGCGGCGGCGGCGGTTGGCCACGTTGCCTGACGATCACCCTTACCGGCTGCGGACACGGGGTGACTGTACCGGAACCGCACCCGAGGACATGTTGAGCCGCCCGCCCGATCGGCTGACCCGGGCGCCGCCGGGCAGCTCGGTGGCCCTGGCCCGACCTCGGGCCACGTCCAGGACCCGTTCGACGGCGGCCAGCGACGGGGGGTGCTCGGCGTCCCCTCTGAGCCACGCCCGCACCGCCCGCCGGCCGACCGGCTCGGGCGCGTCGGCCAGGGCCCGGGCGTCGGTCGGGTCCACCAGGTGGGACAGCGCAGCCAGCACCTCGGCGTCCCCGGCCAGGAGCTCGGCCTGGCGGGCCAGGAGCGGGACCAGGTCGCGCCCGGCCAGTGCCGAGCACAACGGGAGCAGCTCGCCGCGGATCCGGTTTCGAAGGAACCGGGGGTCGTCGTTCGACGGGTCGACGACCGGCTGGAGCCCCAGCTGTGCACAGAGGGCGACCGTCTCCGAGCGCCGCAGGGCCAGGATGGGATGGCGTGTACCGGCCCGCATGCCCGCCATCCCGTCGACGCCCGCCCCCCGGAGCAAGTTGGCCAGCACCGTCTCTGCCTGGTCGTCGGCGGTGTGGCCAGTGGCCGCATCGGGTCCCAGCGCTCGGAGACGGGCCGTCCGGGCTCTGGCTTCCAGATTGGGCCCGTCGACGAGATCGATCGTCACCGACTCGAAGGCGGCGCCGAAGCGGTCGGCGGCCCGGGCCACCACTGCGGCCTCCGCACCCGACCCCGGCCGGAGCCCGTGATCGACATGGACCGCGGTCACCTCGCAACCCACCTCGGTGGCCAGCGCCAGGAGGGCCAGCGAATCGGCCCCGCCCGAGACGCCACAGGTGAGGGCGGTCGCCGGCGGCGGGAAGGTGCAGCGATCGAGGATCGACTGACCGGAGGGCTCAGCCGGAGAGGGCAGGAGTCGTACCGACACGGGAGATCCACTCGGCCGGGTTCCTGATCTCGGTGAGCGACGGCAGCCACTCCGGTCCCCGCCAGGCCCGGTCCAACAGCTCGGGTCCACCCGAGCGTTCGACGGCCGCGATGAACTGCTCGCCTTCCTCGTACTGGCGGAGCTTGGCCTCCATCCCCACCAACTGCTGCAGCAACCGGGCGGGGCCGCGGGTCTGCTGGCGCCGTTGGCGCAGCACCTCGCTGAAGCGCGCCGCGCTCGGTATGGCGGCGGCGCCGGCCCGGTCCATGGTCACGTCGCCATGGCCCTCGAGCAGGCTCATCAGCGCCTGGATGCGGTGGACCCCCTCGAGCTGCTCGGGCGTCGCCACCAGGCCCAGTGCCCCCGAGTCCCGAAGCGGGTTCCGGCCGGCCCGGATCTCCTCGGTCATGCGCCGGAGGGCCTCGGCAAACCGGGACGGATCGGCGTCGAGCGAACCCAGGCCCTGGTTGACCAGGGACAGGAAGTGGTCGCGCATCCAGGGGATGGCCGTGAACTGGCAGCGGTGGGTCACCTCGTGGAGGGCCAGCCACAGGCGGAACTCCTTGGGCTCGAAGCCGTGGCGCTGTTCCAGATCGACGATGTTGGGCCCCACGAAGTAGACGATGTCCTGGTCCTCGACGAACTCCTCGGTGAGCAACAGGTCGTACTGACCGAGGACGCGGGTGGACAGCCAGCCGAGCACCAGTCCCATCTGAGTTCCGGTGACAGCACGCCCGGCGCTGGCCATCGGGCCGGCCAGCCGGGCGGTCAGCGAATTGGCGGAGGCCAACTTGGCGGTGGGGTCGAGGCGGTCGAGGTGCGGGCCGACCAGACGCTGAAAGGATGCGATGTTCACGTGGACCCAGCCGGCCCGGTCGGTAACCCGAGAGCGGGCGAGCCCGGTCGGCGAGCGCAAGCCGGTCGAGGCGGCCACCAACTCCTCGGCCTGTGCGGTGAGCTCGGCGAACTCGCGCTCGAGCGCATCGGCCTGGTAGCCGTCGGGAAGCGCCTTCCGGTTCCCGGCCCAGGCCCCCACTCGCTCGGCCAGCGCCCACGACACCGCCGTCCCCGGCGCGCTGGCGGCACCCTCATCGGGATCGTCGGGGTCCGCCGCGGAGTCGTTCAGGTCGGCCATGGCGCCAGTCTACGGACGACGAGGCACAAGGGGTGGCCGCCCACACGGCCAGGCCCGATCAGTTGGCCTGGCGGCGCTGCTCCTCGTGGATGGCGGCCGCCACCCGGTCGATCAGGCTCTCGGGCACGTGGTCCTTGCACCGGTTGGCGACCACCTTCCGGAGCTCGGTCTCGAAGCCGAACGCCTCCACGCATGGCCCGCAGAGGTCCAGATGGCGCTGAATCTCGACCCGTCGCTCCTCGGTCAGCTCCCCGTCGAGATAGAAATAGAGTCGCTCGATCGTCTGGTCGCAGTCGAGGAAACCGCCGACGGCCGGTCGAGGGAACTCGGTAGCACGCTCACCTGCCGGTTTCCCCGGCTCATTCATCGGTCCGTGCTGCTCCACTGCGAACGGTCTCCCTACCTGCCGTCGTCGGTCACACCGACAAGGCCTCGTGCGGCGCCGAATTCAAACAACGCCTTCTGGAGCGCCTTTCTTCCCCGGTGGATACGGCTCATCACTGTCCCGATGGGCACCTCGGTGATGTCGGCGATCTCCTTATAGGAGAACCCCTCCACGTCGGCCAGGAGCACGGCGATCCGGAACGACTCGGGGAGGGCCTCGATGGCCTGTTTGACCTCGGTGTCGGTGAATCGGTCCACGACTTCGTCCTCGGCACTCCGTCCCAGGCCGGTGGGCTGATCACCGGAGAGCCGCCGGTACATGTAGAGGTCCTCGACGTCCTCGACGTCGGAGATCTCCGGGCGTCGCTTGGCCGCCCGGTACGAGTTGATGAAGGTGTTGGTGAGGATCTTGTACAGCCAGGCCCGGAGGTTGGTGCCAGCCTCGAAGCTCCCAAAGGCGCGGTAGGCCTTGAGGTAGGTCTCCTGGACCAGGTCCTCGGCGTCGGACGGATTGCGGGTCAGCCGGAGGGCGGCGGTGTACAGCGCCGGCATGTGCACCATGGCGAGATCGGAGAAGTCGTTCTGATCAGCCATGGATGCACCCTACACAGTCCCAGTGACGTTCTTGGCCGCACCCGGCGCATGGAACAGCCGACACAGGCCCGATTCCGGGTGGCGGGACCAAAACGACCGGCACATGGGGTGAACCATCCCGTGTCGAGACTCGGAAACTCTTGAATCTCACCGGGCGGAGGGCACCGGGCTCGGGTCACGCAGGTGCAGCTACACCACTGACCAGCCACGATGATCCAAGTTGCCACCCCTCGTGACTGATAAGTAGGGCAAGGGCTGGCGTCGGGGCGGAGACTTTGCCAGTAAACGGCTGGATTGCTGCTGCTCCGAGGCCAGTGCGCGAACGAAAATGGTGCAATTCCCCGTACACTCTCGGGTGCGCCTTCGTGTTCTGGAGACTGCGGGGGTCGCGAAGAACGATCCCCTTCTCACAGTTTTGAGACGGGGATCGTTCGCGTCATAGCTTCTCACCTGCGACTATCGCTCCAGCCGATCGATCAATCGGACTTCCCGATCTCGAAACGATGGCCCCACCACTTGCGGGTCGTCCCGCTCGCTGAACGAAGTCGGACTCTCGAAACTCTGGCCGTGGGCGGCTGCGACCCGGCAAACCAAAGAGGCCGGGGCGATTGCCCCGGCCTCTTTGGTTTGTACTGCTAACTGCTCGTTGGTGTTACGTCAGCTGTCCAACATCCGCTCGTTCGATCCGAAGTAGCCGTAGAGGTCAATGACCAGGTCGGCGTTTCCGGTGAAGTTGAAGTTGTCGATGGCGATGTCCGGAACCCCACCCGAGCTGAGCTGGTTGGCGTTGGAGACGATGTCTCCTGCGTTCCAGTTCAGGTCCGAAGCCAGCGGCGGGGTGCTGCCGGCGTTGGACGGGTACTGGGTCAGGTAGCCGCCATTACCCGTGGTGTCGGTGATGGTGGTGTTGACATCAAACCCGGTGAAGTCCGACGGCGCGGTGAACCCGGTGTTCGGCGGGAACATGTCGCCAGGCACGTTGGTGGTCAGGATCGTCCCGTCGGTCAGCGTCTGACCGGAGTAGGGCTTGCCTGAGCCAGGCCGGGTGTCGACGATGCGAG
>DATDHU010000096.1:0-3885 GCA_036521415.1 Acidimicrobiales bacterium | reverse complement strand
GACCTCACCGCCCTCGGGGTGACGGTCCTCCAACCCGAGATCGCCTTTGCCCATCCGTTGGACTCGGGGCGTGCCGGCGCGTTGTATCGCACCGTGGGCGAGACGGCAGCGTCGCTCGGCACCGACGGACCCCGGTACGAGCAGACCGTCAGGCCCCTGGTCGAGCGGCTCGATCGCATCGTGCCCTATGTGTTCGGGCCCATGCGCTCAGTACCCCGTCATCCTGTGGCCATGGCTCGCTTCGGGCTCTTGGGCGCCCCTTCGGTCCGGCACCTCAGCCGGCGCTTCCAGTCGGAGGAGGCCAAGGCACTACTCGCCGGCGCCGCCGCCCACTCCATGGAACGGCTGACCGCACCGATTACCGGAGCCTTCAGCCTGCTCTTCCTCATGCTGGCTCACGGTGTGGGATGGCCGGTGGTCGAGGGAGGGAGCGCCCGCATCGGCGACGCACTGGTCAGCGAGCTGACCCACCTCGGCGGCACGGTCGAGGTCGACCACCCGGTCCGCTCGCTGGCCGAACTGCCGCCCGCCCGCGCTGTCCTCCTCGATACCTCACCCCGTCAGTTGCTCGCCCTCGCCGGGAACCAGTTGACGCCAAAGCAGGGCCGGCCCTGGTCCCGCTTCGCTCTGGGCCCGGGGGTCTGCAAGGTCGACTGGGCCCTCGACGGTCCGGTCCCCTGGGAAGCCGACGTATGCCGCCGCACGGCCACTGTCCACGTCTGCGGGACGATAGACGAGGTAGCTCGGAGCGAGGCCGAAGTCAATGCCGGCCGTCACCCTGATCGCCCGTTCGTCCTGGTGGCCCAGCCGTCCGTGGTCGACCCCACCCGCGCCCCCGCAGGCCACCAGACGTTGTGGGCCTACTGCCATGTGCCCAACGGGTCGCCGGTCGACATGACGGATCGCATCGAGGAACAGATCGAGCGGTTCGCCCCGGGATTTCGCGACCGGGTCCTTGCTCGGGTCACGCGAACGGCGGTCGAGCTCGAGGGCGAGAACCCGAACCAACAAGGGGGCGACATCAGCGGGGGGGCCTCCAGTCTCCGCCAGACCATCTTCCGGCCCGTCCCCCGTTGGAACACCTACCGGACCCCGATCGAGGGAACCTATCTGTGCTCGGCCTCGACCCCACCGGGAGGGGGCGTCCATGGCATGTGCGGCTACTTCGCCGCTCGCACCGCACTCCGGGATCGCTTCGGCATCCACTGAACCGGCTCCGGCGCTGGATCGTCGGGCAACCATGTGGACGTTGACGTTGCGGACCGCAACCAGGTCCTCGCCAGCCGTCCTGCAGCCGGATGTCTCGACCACGAAGCGCTCGGAGTGCCAAGCAATAGGCACCGCTGCCTGGACGCAGAGGAAAGCGAGCGTTCGCAAGACCCGGGGAGCGACGAGGCCAGCGCGACATGGATGGGGCCAGCGCGAGAGCGACCGACCGTCACGCTCCGTGGCCGCTTCTCGATTCGGTGGTCGACGTCGAAAATATGCGCAAACATTGAGGCTATGGGGAAGACCCAGACGGTCACGATCATGTTTTGTGATCTGGTGGCGTCCACGGAGCGTCGTGCTCGACTGGGCGACGACGCCTTCGACGAGTTCTCCAAGCGCTTCCTCGCCACCCTACGGGACCAGATCGCCCGATCGGGTGGGCGCGAGATCACCAACCTGGGGGACGGGCTCATGGCGGTGTGGACGGAGAGCACGGCCGACGCCGTGGCCTGCGCCACCGCCATGCATCACGCCGTGGCCGGCCTCGACTCGGCGGATCCGCCGCGCCTTCGGGTCGGGATCAGCTCGGGAGAGGTTGCCCAGGTGGGCGACGAGTTCTCCGGGATGCCGATCGTCGAGGCCGCCCGGCTCGAGGCTGCCGCTTCTCCAGGGCGGACCCTGGCCAACGCCGTTGTGCGCGCGCTGGTGGGCACGCGGCGCGAACTGAGGTTCCGGGACGTGGGCGCTCTCTCGCTCAAGGGGATCCCCGTCCCCCTGGTGACGGTGGAGGTCATCGATGACGGGGGCTCGGTTGCCTCGTCGTTACCTACCTCGTCGTCGCCTGCCTCGTCGTCGCCTGCCTCGTCGTTGCCGCAACCGGGGCGGCAGGCCGGCGAGCGCCGCACAGTCTCGGACCCATCGGAGGGCCGGGAGTCGATCCCATCCCGCCGGGGCGCCGGTTCGATCGCCGTTGAGAACGTCGCCGTCCTGGTGGCCGACGTGGTCGATCCGACCGGCGTGCCGGCCCAGACCGCCGATGCCATCCGGCGCGGCCACCTCGCCGCCTTGCGCCAGGCGATCGCCGAGACGGTGGGCCGTGAGGTCAAGAGCCTGGGCCGTAGCGTGATGGTCGTGTTCCCGTCGACGTCGGCGGCCATCTCGTGTGCCGTCGCCATGCAACAGGGCATCGAGCGTGAGGGTCGTGGTGTCCGGCACGCCCCGGGCCTCCGAGTGGGCCTGAGCGTGGGTGAGGTGAGCATTGAGCACGGCGAGCACTTCGGCGACCCGGTGATCGAGGCGACCGAACTGTGCGCCGGCTGCGCCGAGGGCCAGATCCTGGCGACTGAGATGGTGCGCCTCATGGCCGGTCGCCGGAGCCGGCACGCCTGCAGCCCGGCCGGGCCTCGGGACGTGCCGGGCCTCCCCGAGCCCGTGCAGACCGTCGAGGTGACATGGGAGCCGGTCGACAGGACGGTCAGTTCGAGCGTGCCCTTACCCGGGCGCCTGAGCACACGGACGGCGGTCACGGTGGTGGGCCGCGAGGGCGAAATCGCCGAGCTGGCCAGCGCGTTCAAGCGCGTCGACAGTGGCCAGGGGCGCGAGGCCCTGCTGATCTCGGGGGAAGCCGGTATGGGCAAGACCACGTTGCTGGCCCGGGCGGCGCAGTCCGCGTTCGATCAAGGGGCGTGTGTGCTGTTCGGCCATTGCGAGGAGGACCTGGCCACCCCCTACCAGCTCTTCGGCGAGGCGCTCACCCACTACGTCACCCACGCCAGCGAGCAGCAGCTGCTCGAGCACGTGGAGGAACACGGGGGCGAGCTGGCCCGGCTGGTCCCGGCCCTCGGGAGCCGGTTCCCGGACCTCCCCCCCTCGAGAGGCACCGACTCCGACACCGAGCGCTACGTGCTCTTTGCCGCCGTCGTCGGCCTCCTGGCCATGATCTCGCGGTCCCAGCCGGTGGTGCTCGTCCTCGACGACCTGCAGTGGGCGGACAGTGCCAGCCTGCAACTGCTCCGTCACCTGACGGCGGCCGAACAACCGTTGCGGGTGCTCGTCCTCGGGTCATACCGGAACAGCCGGCTGACCCGCTCTCACCGTCTCCTGGAGACACTCGCCGCGCTCCGCCGGCAGCCGGGCGTCTCCCGCATCGATCTGTCCGGGCTGGACCAATCGGGCGTGGTCTCCCTCATGGAGGCCGCCGCAGGTCACTCACTCGACGACGCCGGCGCCAGCTTGGCCCGCGCCTTGTGCCGGGAGACGGACGGCAATCCGTTCTTCGTGAGCGAGATGCTCCGCCATCTGAACGAGACCGGAAAGATCTATCAGGACGGCTCCGGCCATTGGACGACGGTTGCCGACCTCGGTGATGCGGCGCTGCCCGACAGCGTGCGCGAGGTGATCTGCTCGCGGGTTGGCCGACTCGGACAGGAGGCCGAACGCGTCCTCTCGGCCGCCGCGGTGATCGGGAGGGACTTCGACCTCGATGTGTTGGCCCGGACCACCGAGGTCTCCGAGGACGAGCTCCTCGACGTGCTCGATGCGGCCGCGGCCGTCGACCTGGTGTACGAGCTGCCCGGGGTGGCCGGGCGCTACAACTTCGCCCACGCCCTCATCCAGCACACGCTCTACGTGGACATGGGCTCCACTCGTCGGGCCCGGGGCCACAAACGGGTGGCC
>DATDHU010000095.1:0-2496 GCA_036521415.1 Acidimicrobiales bacterium | reverse complement strand
CGTCCCCGGGTCAGGATGACGCAGCTGTCGGCCAGCTGCAGGGCCCGGTGGACGAATTGCTCGATGAGGACGATGGTGATCCCTCTCTGGCGGGCCGTCTCCAGGCTCTGGAACACCTGCTCGGCCACGAGCGGGGCCAGCCCGAGCGACATCTCGTCGGCGATGATGAGCCGGGGCGGAACGGCCAGGGCCCGGGCCAGGGCCAGCATCTGCTGTTCGCCCCCGGACAGGCTGCCGGCCCGCTGCATGCGCCGCAGCCCGAGGACGGGAAACAGCTCGATGGCCGCTTCGATGGCCCCGGCACGGTCGCCCCGCTTCTCCTGGCCGACGGCCATGCGCAGGTTGTCGATGACCGAGAGGCCGGGGAAGATGCCCCGGCCCTCGGGGATGTAGGTGAGGCCGAGCTTGCGGATGCGGTGGGTGGGGCGCCCGGTGATCGCCCGCCCGTCGAAGACGACCTTGCCGGCGGAGGCGGGGACCAGCCCCGAGACCGAGCGGGCCAGGGTGGACTTGCCCGCCCCGTTCGCCCCCAACACGGCGATGACCGATCCCGGGCCGACCTCGAAGGAGACGCCGAAGAGGGCCTGGGACGGGCCGTAGCGGACGTCGAGGTCCTCCACTTTGAGGAGGGGCTCGGTCACCGGTCCGACCGCTTTTCGGCGGTGGCGTCCTCGTCGCCCAGGTAGGCCGACCGGACCGCGGCGTTCGATCGGACCGCTTCGGGCGTGCCCGAGGCGATGAGCTCGCCGAAGTCCAAGACGTAGATCTGGCTCGAGAGGGCGAGCACGGTGGCCACGTCGTGTTCGACCATGAGCAACGACACCCGTTGGTCGCCGTCGGCCACCACCCGGGTGAAGGCCGAGGCCAGGTTCTCGGACTCGCGCATGTCGAGGCCGGCGAGGGGCTCGTCCAACAGGACCACGTCGGGTTGGGTGGCGAGGGCGCGGCCCACCTCGACCAGGCGGCTGGTGCCGAGGGGCAAGGCGGCCACCGGGGCCTTGGCCACCCGGGTCAAGTCGAGCAGCTCGAGCAGGGCGTCGACCGCCTCGACCTCGGAGCGGGGGGCGGGGAAGAGCGCCTTCGGGTTCACCATGTCCTGCCACAGCCGCCGCCGGGCGAAGCGGACCCGGTGGGCGAGCACCAGGTGCTCTCGGACGGTCAGGCCCAAGAACAGCTCGGGCTGTTGGAAGGTGCGGGCCATGCCCTTTCTCGCCCGGACCTGGGGGCTCGACTTGGTGACGTCTTCTCCGCCGAGGGACACCCTGCCCCCGGCCGGGGCCAAAAGGCCCGAGAGCACGGCGAACAAGGTGGACTTCCCGGCCCCGTTCGGACCGACCAGGCCGACGATGGTCGAAGCCGGCACCTCGAGGCTCACGTCCGACAGCGCCACCAGGCCACCGAAGCGC
Source organism: Acidimicrobiales bacterium (assembly GCA_036521415.1). Lineage (GTDB taxonomy): Bacteria > Actinomycetota > Acidimicrobiia > Acidimicrobiales > RAAP-2 > DASXMT01. The sequence continues at coordinate 1,090 of DATDHU010000095.1, read as the reverse complement.
ACGGTGACCCCGGTGGCCGACAGCACCGGTCGGGTCGGGTCACCGGGGGCGGGCGTCGCCGGCGTGGCCGTCGGAGCGGTGGCCGACGCCGCCTCGAGGTCGGCCGCACTCACCGGGAGACCTCTTCGACCACCGGAGCGGGGCCACCGGCGGATCCGGACGCCCCCGAGGCGGTGGCGATCACGCCGTCACCTCGCGCTGGTGGGATGTCCGGCGTCGCCCCCCGGTTGGCCAGGTGCAAGAGCCACCGGCGCAGGACCTGGCCGTTTTGGGCCAGGGTCCCGTCGGGGAACTTGGCCACCCCGATGGCACCGAGGCCGAACAGGACGGGGGGGATCTGGGCCGTCCAGCTCGGCAGGTAGGCCTGGAAGAGGGCGGGCACGAGGGTGAACGAGAGCCCGGCGACCAAAGCGGCGACGTTGGAGCGCACCCCGATGGTCACCAGCACGGCCAGCCAGACCACGCCCAAGAAGGTGGCGAAGTTGGCCGGCTGGGCCGTGGTCTGGGCCGTGACCAACAGACCGCCGCCGATGCCGGCCACGAAGGCGCCCAGGCCGGCCACGATGATCTTCATGGGCACCACGCTGATGCCGAGGGTGCGCGACCCCGGCTCGCTCCAGCGCACGGCGTTGAGGGCGAGACCGGTCGTCGATCGTCGGAGGTTGACGATGAACAAGGACACGATGGCAAACGCGACCAGGCACAGGTAGGCAAAGGCGGTGTCGGTGCTGGCCCACGACGGCCGGAGCACGTTGATCCCGAGGCCCTGGTTCTGGAACACGCCCAGGGTGAACACCAGGTTCTCCATCAAGAGCCCGAAGGTCAAGGTGACCAGGGCCACGTAGAGGCCCCCCAACCGGATGGTGAGGAACCCGATGATGAGCCCCATGGGCAGGGCCACCAGCCCGCCGACCACGATGGCGGCCAGGATGGGCCACCCGTGGTTGGTGGCCAACACGGCGGCGGTGAGCCCGCCCACGCCGGCAAAGGTGATCTGGCAGAGCCAGATCATGCCCCCCTCCCCCGTCACCAGGGTGAAGGACAAAAAGATGACGGCGTAGGCGAAGGCCTGGCCCACCAGGCCGATCCA
>DATDHU010000094.1:0-4310 GCA_036521415.1 Acidimicrobiales bacterium | reverse complement strand
CGATCTGGAGCGCTTTGCCGACACGGTCGGCCGCCTGAGCGGCCAGGCGCCCCCCGGCCTCATCTGAGCCGCCCTGTATTCCCGGCCTCACGTGAGCGGCAGGCGCCGTGCCAGGAAGTCAAGGGCCCGGGCCCACGAGTCGGCCTCGGCCCGGGGGCGGTGCCAGTCCTCGAAGTGGCCGGCGAAGACATGGCCGGCGCCCTCATAGACCTCGGTCTCGAGGGGGATCGACCACCGGTCGAACCGCTCGGCTACTTCGGCCAGCATGTCCGGCGGCCAGATCGGGTCGTCCGCCCCCACCAGCAACAGGACGGGACAGCGGAGCTGCCAGATCAGGTCGATAGGGTGCGACGGCCGCAGAGCCGACAGCTCGTGGAACACGGGTTGGCTGGGATAAAACAGGACGGCGGCGTCGACGTCCCGCCCGAGGCAGCCCGCCAGCATGGCCAGGGTGCCACCCGTGCAGTAGCCCCATACCGCCACCGACCCCATGCTCTCGTGCCGTCGAAGGTGCTCGACAGCGACCAGTACGTCCTCGGCGCCCCGGCGGAAATCGAGCCTACCGATGTGCCGCTCGATCTCGGAGAGGTGGGCCAGGTCCACCAGAGCCTCGGGGTCCTCGGGCCCTCGGCCGTGGTAGTAGTCGGGGATGACGGCCAGATAGCCGTGCTCGGCCAGCCGGGTGCCGACGCCGCGGATGAAATCGTTCACCCCCTGGGCCTCGGTGGCCAGCACGATCCCGGCCCGTGGTGTCCCCTCCCCCGGGCGGCACACGATCGTGTCGACCTCCTCGCCGTCGACCATCAGGGCCAGGGACTCCACCTGGACGCCTGCGGCCATGGGCGTGTGGGCATCCATCGTCCGAGTTTGTCTCGGCGCTGAGGATCTTGCACCTCGGGGGCATCTGAGAAAGGATGTTTTCGCCAACAGGTCGTGCGCGGCGTCAGTGGCGCGCTGCGCCGTGAACGGAGCAGAGGGGGTAGCGCGTTGACCACGACACCCGTCATCGACGCCGACGCCCATGGTCACTGTGACCCATGGACACGGTGACGAGATGAACACAGTGACCCCATGGACACGGTGACCAGATGAGCACGGTGAACATCGACCAGGTCGGGAAGGTGGTTGCGCTGCCGCCAGAACCGCTGGTGCCCGACGAGACGACCTTCGTGACCGAGGGCGCCATCGTGGTCGGCGTGGAGCGGAGGCACATCACCACCGAGTCGTTGCGCGCCCTGTACCAGGGGAACCCCGTCCATGCCGCCGCCTTCGAGGCCCGGGTGCAACAAGGCGGCGCCCTGGACGACCGAGGGGTGTCGATCCACGTGCTCTCGGCCACCACCGGTCAGGAATACCTCCGCTTCGACTGCTTCGACGAGGACCCCCACTACCACTACATCCATCACGACGAGGGCGGTGCGCTGCGCAACCGCTGGGTCATCTACGACGCGGCGGCCAACGGTGGGATGCTCCCGTGGGCGCTCGACCGGCTGCGACACCACTTGGCCGAGATGCTCGCCAGCGCCGGCGCCGAGCCCGAGATGGTGGCCGTTGACCGCGAACAGGTGGGCCACCTCGTCGACCGGGTGGCCTCGCTGGCTGTCGCATGAGCGGTCCTTCGGACCAGAACGGGGCGAACGAGACGATGGCCACGATCGACGTGGGTGAGACGCACATACTCTCGCTCATGCACATGGAGCGGGTCGAGGACCCCGAAACGGGTCCGGCCCTCGAGATGGAGCTCCGTGCCGAAGTGGTGAACCCGCACGGAAGCCTCCACGGTGGGCTGATGGGTGCGCTGATCGAGTGCGGGGCAGCCGGTTGCGCAGTCCGGGCCGCCGGATCGGAGAACATCGTGGCCTCGGACATGATCATCCGCTTCCTCAGCGCGGTCACCGTCGGCCCGGCCCGTGTCGTCACCAAGGTGCTCCGCCGGGGGCGACGAATTGTCGTCGTCCAGGCCGACGTGATCGACGTCGGTGACAATCGGAAGCTGGTGGCCTCGTCGACCTTGTCGTACACACTGCTCGACGGACCAACCACGTGACCGTCCATGTCGGGCGGACCTATGTGGTGAGCGGAGCCGCCAGTGGCATCGGCAGGGCCCTCACCCTCCAGCTGTTGGGGGACAGGGCGAACGTCATCGCCCTGGACCGGGACGAGGGGGGGCTCGACGACCTGACCGGCGACCTGCCCTCCGGCCACGGGTCCCTCCGTTCCACCGCCGTCGACGTGTCCGACGAGGACGCAGTGTCCGGGGCCATCGAGGCGGCGGTGACCGAGCTCGGACCCCTCGCCGGGGTGGCCACCTGCGCCGGGGTCTTCGTCGGCGGCGACTTCGCCCCCATCGCCGACGTCGAACTCGACCACTTCCTCGCCGTGCTCAACGTGAACCTAGTGGGCTCGTTCCTGGTGGCCAAGCACAGCCTCCCCCACCTGGCCCGGCCCGGCGGTTCGGTGGTGACGGTGGCTTCCACCGCCGCCCTCCGGGGGCACGGGCGGGGTGCCGGCTACACGGCCAGCAAGGGCGGCGTCGACGCCCTCACCCGGCTCATCGCCGTGCAGTACGGGCCCGAGGGGATCCGGGCCAACTGCGTCTGCCCCGGTGGGACCAACACACCCATGACCATGGGCGCCTTCACCAAGCCGGAGGGCCTGGCCGCTGTGCGCCGCACCTACCCGCTCCAGCGGGCGGGCGAAGCGGACGAACCTGCCGCGGTGATCTCGTTCCTGCTGTCCGACGCGGCGGCCTTCGTGACCGGGACGACCATCCCGGTCGACGGCGGCGTGATCATCGCCTGAGGGCTGGGCCCAGTATGAGCAGAAGGGAAGGTGGTCGGTCCGGTGCCGTCGTGGCCCGCCGGCCACGCGCCACTAACCGAAGTTGAGGGGCAGAGTCTCGATCTGGCGGAGGCCGAGCATGTACTGCAACTCGGTCCCCGGTGCGATGACGTAGTCAGGGATCCGCTGGTGCCACTCGCGCAGGGTTGTGCGCAGCTCCAGCCGGGCCAGGTGCGAGCCCAGGCAACGGTGGACACCGCCACCGAAGGCCAGGTGCTTGTTGGGCTGGCGGGTCAGGTTCACCGTGTCGGCATCGGGCAGGGCCCGCTCGTCCGTGTTGGCCGACCCGATGCTGATCCCCACGTGATCGCCCTTGTGGATCGGGCACCCGCCGACCTCGGCGTCCTGGGCGGCCACCCGGGCCACGCCGGTGACCGGGCTCTCCCAACGCAGGAGCTCCTCCACCGCGGCGGGGATGATGCTCGGATCGGCGACGAGGGCCCGGCGCTGATCCGGGTTCTGCGCCAGGTAGGCGAAGAAGCACTCGAGGGTGTCGGTCACCGTGTCCAGCCCGGCCAGTATGAACAAGAAGCAGATGCCGATGATCTCGTCCTGTTCCAGGCGGGCCCCGTCGACCTCGGCAGCGAGGAACCGGCTCAACAGGTCCTCTTGCGGTTGGCGCCGGCGCTCGTCGAGGGCCTGGGCGAAATAGCCCTCGATCTCGGCGGCCGTCGCCCGTTGCAGTGTCCTCATCTCGTCCAGGTCGGTCGTTTGCGGGCGGAGGATCCCGTTCTTCATCCCCAAGAACATGTCGAGATCCGACAGGGGCAGGCCGAGCAGGCGCAGGAACACCGAAGACGGGAGCGGCTCGGCCAGCGCCGTGGTGAACTCGCACGATCCCGTGTCGATGAAGGCATCGATGAGCTCGTTGACCAGCCGGGCGATGTCCGGCTCGATCATGTTCATCTGCTTGGGCGCGAAGATCGGGTCGAGGAGCTTGCGGTACTTGGAATGGTCGGGCGGGTCGACCTGGAGGGGGATGAGCGGAACGGTCTGGCCCAGGTCGACCGCCTCCATGGCCGACGAGAAGATGTCGGGGTGCTGGAGGGCGAAGTCGACCTCGGCCCGGCGCATGACCTGGAAGCCCCCGAGAGGGCCGGGCACGATGGGGGCATTGTCCCGGGCCTGGCGGTAGAGGGCCTGTGGATTGCCGGCCCGGGTCATGTCCATGAACAAGGAACCGTCGAACGGTTCCTGTGCGGCTCTGTCCTGGGTGTCGGTCATCGCTCAGCTGTTGGTGAGGGTGCCGAGGTCCGAGGCCTTGTTGGCGTGGGGGGCCTTGGGCGTGCGCCGGGTGGAGCGGATGGCCACGTCCCGGCCGGCCTGTCGGGCCCGGAGGGCCTTGACGGTGGCCTCGTTTTTGGGGATGACCGAGAAGGGGTCGTAGCTGAATTGGTTCATGGCGTTCAGGTGGGTCATGCGGTTGATGTCGTGCTCGGGCAGCTCGCCGATGTACTTCCAGAGCTGCT
>DATDHU010000093.1:0-46007 GCA_036521415.1 Acidimicrobiales bacterium | reverse complement strand
GCTCACCAACAACCAGCTCAGGAAACTGTTACTCGGCGGGAGAGTTCTGTCCCAATGCAGACCACGGAGCAAGCGGAACGGCTGCCAACGGAGAGGCGATCGTGTGCCAGGACAACAACGGGTGGCGATGGGAGCCAGCCTGAACACAAGCCGGTCCCTCTGAGCGATACAGCTCAGAATCGGAGGTTCGTGACGCCTATCGACCGCAGCGGTTGTTCCGTGATGGTCAGGCGAGGTTCGCCCGCCGCTTCAGGGGCCGCCCGGGGTGCCGGTATCAGTACCGAGGCCAACAGTTACCCCGGCCTGCCCACAGTGCGGGTCCGCAAGAGATACGGTGTACGAAGAGCTGGAACGAGGGAGTTCGTTTAGCCATGTCCCCGCCGACGGGACCCGCAGCGTCCGTTTCACGATCACATGCTTGTTTGATAACACTGTAAACGTCCCGCTACACGTTGCCTCTACGCCAGCCCCCAACAGAATGGGACTGGCCGTCCTCACCGTGAATATGGCAACTGGCGGAGTGGGGATGATGGCGGCCAACGAGAAATGGAAATCCCCAGGTAGATAATGGATGCGGATCTCTGCACCCCGTAGCAACGCCGAACTAGCCACACGTATCACGACTCCGACATGCATCAAGCCGTCGTCGGCGGGCAATAGCGCCCCATTCGGGGGGATTGGAATGCAGCCGTTCCAGAAATGACCCCACTCGCCAACAAGGCCACTGCTATCTGCGCACGCTTCTGCCAACGTGCTCTTTCCGACTCGGAGGATTCGCACTGCTGTTTGGTTGGCAGACGGGTGGAACTCGAAATGCACTGTGGCAACCCGAGCCTTGGGCAACGGGATCCCTATCGTGGTCCGAACCGGCCGGCTAAACGGAGCGGCCTCAGCTGGGGATCCAAATGTGGCCATAGTGGCGAGTCCAACTAACAAACCCAGGACAGCTACACCTGTACACCTCATCGACCTTTCTTCACGGATTCTGAAGCGCCATCTCAAGTCACGATTCACGTCCTAAAGCTGCTCGAGTAGGCCAGCCAAATCGTTGCGGACGGCTTCTCTAGCCCACGCCTGTACCTCACGAGCCTGGCCCTTTCTCTTCAGTCCGTCCGAGTGAGCCAAGATTGCGGTGCCCTTGGTGTCATCGTCCCAGTCGGAGTCAGCCCTAGAAGCCTCAACATCGAAGAGGACCTCAGTAGGCTGGTGTGACCGCTTGCGAACACCAAAGATACGAATCTCCGAGAGTGACGGGGCTGTGGCCCACGCTTCTCGGAATGTGGCTAGCAGGTGGCCCCCAACGAGGGCGGCGTAGACCTCGTTGAACTCCGTCTTCGTCCATGCCTTGCTCGAGATCCGGCCCGTCGGTGTCACATGCGCTCTTTTGGCAGGTAGAAGATCGGGCCATGGCAGTACAAGGCAAAGGACCGCCACGGCGCCCTCAACTTGGACTACAAACGCTGGGGCCGGATTGTCCGCAAAGGCTGCTTTGAGAGCGGACCTGATGACCTCGGGATCTCCTTGGTTGAGAGCAGACCACCATGCGTTTGCTTCCGCCTGACGGCGAGAGTGAGCCGCATGTGCCCGAGCGGATTCAGCAGCGGCCTGTGCACGAGCCTGTGTGCTGATCTCAGCCTTGAGACGCTTTTTCTCGGAGGGCTTCCAAAATGGCACTTCACCTTTGCGTTTTGACCACTCCTGGTCTATGAGCGCCTCAGGATCTAACGGTGGAGGTGGCGGCGGCACAATCGGTTTCTGGACTGGAGTGAAACGCTCACGTTGGACGGCAAGTTGTTTGGATAAGTCATCGTGGACCGAATGAGCTTCTGCTACTCGAACACCAAGACCGCCCGTATTGACACTCCTGGATGCCTGTCGGCTTTTCGTGGGTTTCTTCCTCCGGCGATGGCCAGAACCAAAGATGACGGCACTCTCTGCGGCCCCCAATGGGTTAGTGACGGTGTAGATGCCTCGACTGACCTGGCGGATTGGCCTGGGTGTGGCCTTGTTCTTGACTGTGCGGACCGGATGCATGGCGTGCCGGATGGGCCTTGGCGTTGCTTTTCGTACCAACTTCCTACCAATACCCATGGCCAGCCCCCTCGATCTCGGTTCCCTGTCAGGGAGGATGCCACACGAGATTGATAGCGACGTTATTCCATCTGCCGCCCCGGTCTGAATGCGGATGCCATACGGTGACGTATCGAGCCTTAGCTGTCGGTCCGGACGATCTTGGCCTGGTGCAGCACCGGCGCCGGCACGCCGAAGGTTTGCCAAGCCGAGTAGGTGACCTTCATATCAAGCCTGTGGGCCGTAGCTCGGGTATCCGCAGCAGGCATCGTCCTTTTGGCCACGATAGTGCGGTTGTGTTGGATCCATCTGGGTGGTCTTCTTCGAAGTCAGCGTTCCTATTCATTTGAATAAGTGATTGCTCCCAAAAGGTCGGCATTGCTGGAAGAACATGAAGTTCGCCGCCGTTGGAAAGTTTGGTTCGCACGTGAACATCGGCGCCACCCGATTCGAATGAGTGGACCACTAGGTGAAAGACGCTCTTCCGTCAACAGCGATGGAGGATTGCAAGCAAAAGGAAAACAGAATGAACTCAGAAATAAATAATGGTACACGTCTGCTGGACGTTCCCCGGGCCGCCGACTACTTGACGGTTAAGGAGCGTTTCGTCCGGCGGCTAGTCGATGAGAAGCGAGTCAAGTACTTCAAAGTTGGCCGCTACCTGCGCTTCGATCCGGCTGATTTGGAGAAGTTCATCCAGGCAGGGGCCGTGGAAGCAGTGTCCGTAGAATGAGAGGCGCTACGGACGCCTCCCTTGGTTTCGGCTATCAGAGTGTGAGTTGAGATTGTCCTCAATCGATAAACTGAGAAGCGACAAGTGGCGTGCCCGTTATCGGACCCCAGAAGGTCGATCGAGGTCGAGGACCTTCAGTCGTAAGGTGGAAGCCCAGCAGTTCCTGGTTTCGGTTACTCATTCAAAGTTGACTGGCACGTACATCGATCCGAGGGCCGGACGAATGAAGTTCTCAGAGTGGGAACTCATCTGGCGGAAGGGTATTGTCGATCTTCGGCCTTCGACGCTGGCGAGAGACGAAGGATACGTCCAAACGATACCTGCTTCCGACCTTCGGCCCCATGCCGCTTTCGGAAATCGACAACTTCTGTATTCGTACATGGGTGGCCGAGCTGGCCACCAATGGTCCAAAGCCGTGGTGGGATGTCGAGGAGGAGCCAGAACGTCGGTCTCGGCCTTTTCAGCGGCCACAATCGCCAAGGCTGGTCAGATCCTGGGAAAAATCCTCAGTGGCGCAGTCACCGCTGGCAAACTTAGAGCGTCACCTTGTGTTGGAATCAAGTTTCCACGGATCGAACACGAGGAGATGAGGTTCCTCTCACCTTCCGAGGTGACAAGACTGGCCGATGCCATAGCGCCTCCCTATAAGGCATTGGTCATTCTCGGGGCCTACGGAGGCCTTCGGATTGGCGAGATGCTTGGATTGAAGGCGGGACGGGTCGACCTTCTCCATAGCAGCGTGGACGTCTTCGAGACACTGACGGAAGTCTCGGGACATCTGCACACAGGGCCACCCAAAACGAAGGCTGGTCGCCGACGTGTCCCCTTACCAAAGGTCGCAATAGACGCACTCCGGCAGCACCTCCTCATGCATCCGGCCGCCCCAGACGACTATGTCTTTCGTTCACCCGATGGAACCCCGACCCGAGTACAGAACTGGCGCAATCGGGTTTGGATACCAGCTGTGGATGCTTCAGGTCTCGTCCCTCTTCGACCGCACGATCTCCGTCACACTGCCGTTGCATTGTGGATCGCTGCTGGTGCTAGCCCTGTGGAGATTGCCAGACGAGCGGGACATGCCTCGGTGGCAACGGTCCTCGACCGATACGGGCATCTCTTTCCTGGTTCCGAGAACAAGGTCAATGACGCTCTCGACATTTTGGCCAAAGGATGACGCATCGTCAGGGACGAACCGCTCCTTTGCGCAGACCTGATGTGTCCAATCCGTGTCCATGTCTGGGCGTCATCGTGCACGGGATTAGGTATTCAGGCCGTTGACCAGGCTTTTGTGGTGGGCGCTAGAGGACTCGAACCTCCGACCTCAGCCGTGTGAAGGCTGCGCTCTAACCAACTGAGCTAAACGCCCGTACCATCGGGTTGGCCTCCGGCCACCCATACGCAGAGCGTCATGGTAGCCGGGCCAGTGACGGCCGTTCGCCGTCTGGGTCTGCCGCGAGTGAACGAGTGCGGCGAGAGGACGAGGCCTCGGACCCAATGCTGGAGGGCCGCAGCTTCCTCAGCAGGGAGCCAGCTGCTCGAATCCGATCGCCTCCTCCAACGCGGCAGCCGATCGCAGGACGACGAGATCGCCATGCTGAGGTCCCACCAGCTGGAGGCCAACCGGCAAGCCCGCATCGGTGAGTCCAGCACAGATCGAGGCAGCCGGAGAGCGGGTCATGTTGAACGGGTACGTGAACTGCACCCAGTTGAGCGTTGGCTCCCCGTTGACCATGCTCTTGCCCTCCAATGACCTCAGTGGCGCTGCGCCTGCCGTCGTCGGGCTGATCAACAGCCGCACGTCGTGGAACAACTCGACGAGCCGAAGGTTGAGATGGTGGCAGTGGTCCTCGGCATGGACGATATCCAATGCACTGAGCGATTCGGCTCCCTCGACCAGCATCTTCAAAAACGGATCTACTCGATCCCACATAGCCGTTTCCCGGAGCGCCTCGAAGGTGCGGAGGTTGTAAGTCCCGGTCAGTGTGAGCCAGTCGTCGATCGGATCCTCATCGAACACGGTGTCGACCTCCACCACCTCTGTACCCATCGATGCCAGCTTCTCGACCGCACGCTGGCAAACGGCCAGCACCTGGGCGTCTACCTCGCCATATCCGAGGTTCGGCGACCATGCGACCCGCGACGGCAGTTGAGGCTCATGGATGGCCGCCGTCCACGACGCCTCGGCTCGTGGGAGAGAGTTGAGATCGCTCGGATCGGGGCCCACTGCTACCTCGAGCGCGGCGACAACATCGACCATGCGTCGAGCCATGGGTCCCCGGGTCGAGAGGTTCGGCCATGCGGGAGGATCAGCGCCTCCCATAGGTACCCGGCCGAATGACGCCTTGATCCCCGACAGACCGCAACACGCGGCAGGAATCCGGATCGAACCTCCGCCATCGGATCCGGTGGCCAGCGGTACCATGCCGGCGGCAATCGCCGCTGCGCTCCCTCCGGACGACCCCCCGGGACTGTGCTCCAGGTTCCACGGGTTGAGTGTGGGACCGAACACAGCATTGTCGGTGTCGGCCTTCCAGCCCAGTTCGGGGGTGTTGGTCTTCCCGACCACTACGCACCCGGCAGCCACGAGCCGGGCGACCAGGGGCGAATCGGCCAGGGCGGGCTGACCGTCGGCGAACAGGGCCGATCCCTGGGTGGTCACAAATCCCGATGAGTCCTCCAGGTCCTTCACCCCGATCGGGATCCCGGCCAGCGATCCCGGGTCACCGCCGGAGGCGACGTGCTCGTCAATCGACGCCGCTGCGACCATGGCGCGCGCTTCATCCACAGCCACGAATGCATTCAGACGAGGGTTGTCGGCCTCGATCCGTTCGAAAGCATGTCCGACCAGGTCCCGGGCGGACAGTGCCCCCTTGCGGACCTGATCAGCCAACGACAACACCGACTCGGTTCTGAAGTCCATGTTTGCGACCGTATCGCCGGTCACCAGGACCGACAACCGCTCGCCAGCCGACTGAGTGCCGTTCCCCCGCCCAGTAGCCTGAAACCGATGCGCAAGGACAGGAAAGCGGGCTCCAACCCGAACCAGGGCTTCGAGGCAGAGCACGACGGAGAGCTCGACGGGGCCCGAGAGGACGAGGAGGAGGCCTTCTACGAGGACGAGCTCGACGAGGGCGAGGAATACGAGGAAGAGGACCTCGAGGAGTACGAGGACGAGGCCTCCGGGGAGCAGGCCTACGAAGACGAGGACGAGGCCTACGAAGACGACGAGCCCTCCGGGGAGCAGGCTTACGAGGACGAGGAGTACGAGGACGAAGACGAAGAGTTCGACGAGTACGACGAGGACCAGTACGACGAGGACGAGTACGAGGACGACGAATACGAGGAGGAGTACGAGGAGCAAGAGGAAGCCCCCAAGCAGCCCAGTCGCTTCGATCGGATCCGGGAGAGATTGCAACAGCCGACTGCGGCCAAGCCATCGGGTGCTACCAAGCGGCCCAGCCCGACCAAGCGGCCGAGCCAGACCAAGCCATCTCGCCAGGCCAAACAGCCGAGTCCGACCAAAGCCTCCGCTGCGGCCAAGCAATCTACCGCCGGCGCTCCCAAGTCAGACATTGCCGTCAAGTGGTCCATCGACCGCCTGAACGAGCGGGAAAGGCTGTTCTCCTTCGGCGGCGCCGCCCTGGCTGCCATCTTCGGAGTGGTCATCTACTTCAGCGAGACCAGCAACCCGCACTTCCGTCTGGCCAAGAACCAGCTGACCCCTCAGACCACTCTCGTCATCGGCCTGGGGGCCGGAGTGCTGCTCGCCGGAGCGACGTTCATCGGTCGGCGAGCGCCCGTGGGGTTCGTCGCCCTGTTCACGGGAGCCGGCTTCTCCGGTTCGACCTTCGTTCTGGCCATTCCCTTCTGGGCCCTCGCCTTCTGGCTTCTCTTTCGCTCGTACAAGCTGCAACGCGAGGCTGCCGCCACCGCTCGAGCCGAAGCCAGGGCTCATCCGCGTTCTGCCAGCACGAAAGCGGCAGGCGGTCGAGGATCGGGCTCGCGAAAGGCAAAGGCGGCGACCAATACCGGGCCCAAGCGCCCTGAGGCGAACAAGCGATACACGCCACCGCGCCCACCACCCAAGCCCAAGCCGGCTCCTCCGGCCCGCAGGTCCCGCAAGAGCCCGACCAAGAAAGACTGAGCCGGGCTCAGCCCGTGTCGGTCACCAATGCGGACCGGAGGAACTCGAGGATCTCGGCCCGCCGCTTCACCAGCGACCGGGCCGTGGGCTCTTCGCCCATAGCCCGGAGCACGTCGACCTCGGTGATCATCCCGATAACCGACGAATAGATGGCGAGCAGCAGCAGCCGCGGCTCGTGGCGTCGCATGTGCCCGGCGTCCATCTCCGACCCCAGGAAGGTCGCCGCTCGCTCCACCAGCGGCTCGAGGGCGCCGATAAACCTGGTCGCCGCTGGAGCCCCCAGCCGACCCATCTCCCGGGCCAATCCCAGGAGCTCCGGGCGCCGGACAGCCAGGCGGAACACCGAGCGGACCACGGCCTCCACCCTCGCCCAACCGGTGCCGGCGGAAGCCAGCGACGCTTCGAGCGCCTCGGACAGCTCGGCCGCGCTTCGGTCGATCACGGCATCGAGCAGCGCCTCCTTGGATGGGTACCAGTAGAGGATGGTCTGCTTGCGGACCTCGAGCCCGGCGGCCAGGGCGTCCAGGGACGTGGGCTCGTAGCCGCGATCGCCGAACGAGGTCAGGGCGGCGTCGAGGATCCGCTCGGACGTGCTTGGCGTCGTCGTCCCGGCCCGTTCGGGTACCGGCCGTCGGACCCGCCGAGGCCGCCCACCCGACCCCGCGTCTGGCCCCCCGGTGGGAGATACCCTCCCCATCCCTGTCTGTGGTGTGCTCGACTCGGTCACTTACCATATGGTAGACAGATCCGGTGACCCGCGTCCGTGACGCCCTCGCAGGCAAGCGATTCTTTGTCACCGGTGCCACCGGTTTCCTGGGAACGGCCCTGGTGGAGCGGCTGCTGCGGACCGTCCCGGACAGCGAGGTGGTGCTGTTGATCCGCCCCGGACGGCGCACCAGTCCCATGCAGCGGGCCACCCGGGAGATCCTCAAGAACGACTGCTTCGATCGGCTCAAAGAGGCCCACGGCGACCAGTTCGACGCCGAGGTGTCATCCCGGGTGTCGGCGGTGGCTGGCGACGTGGGGACCGACGGCCTCGGGCTGGACGACGACGCCCGACACGTCCTTTCCACCTGTGACATCGTCGTCCACTCGGCGGCCACGGTGAGCTTCGACTCCCCGCTCGACTCGGCCGTCGAGGTCAACCTGTTGGGCCCCTCGCGGGTGGCAGCTGCCGTGGTGCAGGCGCGGGCCGACGCGGCGAAGGGCGGGCGGGTCGGGCCGACCCACTTCATCCCCGTCTCCACGGCCTACGTGGCCGGGACCCATCAGGGTGAGGCTCCCGAGCAGCTGCTCGAAGGCAACCGCTACAGCCTCGACGTGGACTGGCGCGGCGAGGTCGCCGCAGCCCGTCGGCTGCGGAGCGACGCCGATGCCGAGTCACGGCACCCGAACCGGCTGGCCTCGTTCACCAAGGCGGCCCGGGGAGAGTTGGGCGGCGCCGGTATCCACCTGCTGGCCGAGCGAGCCGAGCGGCTCCGGGAGGAGTGGGTACGACGGCAGCTGGTCGACGCAGGCAAGGCTCGGGCCGCGGCCCTGGGTTGGCCCGACGCCTACGCCTACACGAAGTCCCTCGGCGAGCGGGCTCTGACCGCCCAGTTCGCCGGCTCACTTCCGTTCACCATCGTCCGACCATCGATCATCGAGTCGGCCCTGGCCGAGCCGAAGCCCGGCTGGATCCGCGGCTTCCGCATGGCCGAGCCGATCATCGTGTCCTACGCCCGTGGGCTCTTGAAGGAGTTCCCGGGTGTGCCCGAAGGGGTGATCGATGTCATCCCGGTGGACCTGGTGGTGGCCACCATCATCGCGGTGGCCGCTGATGGGCCGGCCGAGGACGGTCCGTCCGTCTACCACGTGGCTTCGGGAGTGCGGAACCCCTTCCGCTACGGTCGCCTGGTCGAGCTGGTCCAGTCCTGGTTCACCGAGCATCCGGTGTACGACTCCGACGGCCAGCCCATCGTCGTGCCCGAATGGTCCTTTCCGGGTCGGGGCCGAGTGCAACGGCAGCTGCAGCGGGCCGGAAGGGTTATGGAGGCAGCCGAGCGCATCGTCGGGACACTCCCCGTCCGCGGGCGACAGGCGGCATGGATGGCCGCCCTGGAGGAGCGGCACCTCCTGGCCGACCGGGCGCTCGGCTACGTGGAGCTCTACGGCGCCTATGCCGAAACCGAGGCCCGCTACCGCGTGGACCGGTTGCTCGCCCTGTGGGACCAGATTGACGACGACGAGCGGGCCCTTTTCTGCTTCGACCCGGGTGAGATCGACTGGGACCACTACGTCCACGACGTCCATCTCCCCTCGGTAGTCGACCATGCACGGGTGCGGACCACCCCGGAGAAGTCGACGCAGCCCTCCCGGAGCGAACGGTCGAAAAAGGCCATCCTCTCCCCCGACCGGCACCTGGCTGCCTTCGACCTGGAGAACACGCTCATCGCCTCCAACGTGGTCGATTCCTATGCCTGGCTGGCCTCACGGCACCTCCCGGCCGCCCAACGTGCCGCCTTCGTCGCCGATCTGGTGCGGGACGCACCCGGCCTGCTGGCGCTCGACCGGCGTGACCGTGGCGACTTCCTCCGCTCCTTCTACCGGCGCTACGAGGGGGCGCCGGTCGATCGACTGCGTGACGACTCCTGGGAGCTCTTCCACCATCTGCTGCTGGCCAAGTCCTTCCCCGCCGGCTTTGCCCGCTTACGGGAGCACCGGGCGCTGGGACAGCGGACCATCCTGATCACGGGGGCCCTCGACCTGGTGGTCGAGCCGCTGCGACCGCTCTTCGACGAGATCATCTGCGCCCGGTTGAGCGAGCGCGACGGCCGGTTCACCGGGCGCATGGAGGACCTGCCCCCTATCGGCGAGGCCCGGGCCCTGGTCCTGACCGACTACGCCGAGGCGGAAGGACTCCGGCTCGAGGAATCGGTGGCCTACGCCGACTCGGCCAGCGACCTGCCGATGCTCGACGTGGTCGGGTTCCCGGTCGCGGTCAACCCCGAGGCGAAGCTGGCCGCCATCGCCCGGCGCCGTGGCTGGCACGTGGAGCACTGGACCAAGAGCCGAGGGGGCGCCCGCCCGCTCCTCCCCCTGGGCCCGCTCGACACCCCGGCGTCGCTGCGACGCGGTCGCCGGGTCAGCCAGGCCGCCCTCACCGGCGCCCGCCGCCGCGTCCCTGCTCCGACCCAGGAACCCATCCGATGAAAGCACTCGTCTTCGAGCGGAACCTCCCCCGCTTCGCCGCCTCCCGGGTCGCCTCGGTCTTCGGATCGGGCCGGGGTGCGGGCGTCGGGCCGCTCCAGCTCCTCGATGTGGATCCACCCGAGCTGCCCGGCGACGCCTGGTACCGCCTCCGCCCGGTTCTGTCCGGCATCTGCGGCTCCGACCTTGCCACCTTGGACGGCCGGAGCTCGCGCTACTTCGAGGACATCGTGAGCTTCCCCTTCGTCCCGGGGCACGAGGTGGTGGGAGTGCTGGAGGAGGGCGGCGTCGACCACACCGGGGCCAGCCTGGAGGCCGGCACCCGAGCGGTGATCGAGCCCGTGCTCGGCTGTGCACCCCGGAACATCGAGCCCCATTGCCCCGCCTGTGCCAGCGGCCAGACCGGGCTGTGCGGCAACCTGGCCCTCGGCGACCTCACCCCCGGCCTCCAGACCGGCTTCTGCGCCGACACCGGAGGTGGGTGGTCGACCGCCGGGCTGGTGGCCCACGCCAGTCAACTCCATGCCGTACCCGACTCGTTCAGCGACGAGGACGCCGTCCTGGTCGAACCCACGGCCTGCGCCGTGCACGCCGCACTGGGTGCCGCCATCGCCACCGGGGACACCGTGGCCGTGCTCGGAGCAGGCACCCTGGGCCTGGCCACCGTGGCCGCGCTCCACCTGGTGGTGCGGCCCACGACCCCATGCACCGTCCTGGTCGGGGCCAAGTACTCCCATCAGCGGAGCCTGGCCGAGTCATTGGGCGCCGACACCGTGGTCCCGCCCGACCAGCTCCCCCGGGCCGTTCGCCGGGAGTCCGGATCGCTGGTCCTGGCCGGACGCCTGACCGGGGGCGCCGACGTCGTCTTCGATTGCGTCGGGTCGGCCGAGTCGTTGACCCAGGCCATGGCCATGGTCAGGCCCCGAGGCCGGGTCGTCCTGGTCGGCATGCCGGGCAAGCTCCATGTCGATCTTGCTCCCCTGTGGCACCGGGAAATCCTGTTGGTCGGGGCCTACGCCTACGGGGTCGAGCGGCCGGGCTCCTCGGCCTCCACCTCTACGAGGCCGACAGCCTCAAGGCCAGCAGCCTTCAAGCGGGCCGCTGACTCCCAGGCGAGCGCTCCCGCCCCGAGGACCTTCGCACTGGCCATGGATGTCATCGAGGCCGCCCGGCTCGGCTCGCTCGTCTCGGCCACGTACCCGCTCGACCGCTACGAAGAGGCCGTGGCTCATGCCGGTGCCGCCGGCCGTCGCGGCGCGGTCAAGGTGGCCTTCGACCTCCGCCACCGGAAAGGACGCTCCCGATGAGCCCCAGGCCAGGCTTCGTCCTCGACGTCGATCGATCCACGCCGCCGAGCCTCTTCTGGCACGGCGAGCAGTTCCGGTTGGAGCGTCTCCCCGAGGGCAGTCGAGTGATCTACGCTCCCGAGCCCCTCGACCCGCTCACCGATCCCTCCACCGCCATCCGCCACGCCCTCCTCAACCCGCAGGGAGACCGGGACCCCCTCCCCGACCTGCTGCGCCCAGGCATGCGACTGACCATCGCCTTCGACGACATCTCGCTCCCCCTTCCCCCCATGGAGCGCCCCGACAATCGTCAACTGGTCATCGAGCAGGTCCTGGACATGGCGGCCGCCGCGAGGGTCGACGACGTGGAGCTCATCGTGGCCCTGGCCCTTCACCGACGCATGACCGAGGCCGAGCTCCGGCATGCATTGGGTGACCGCATCTACGATGCCTTCGCCCCGAACGGGCTGCTGACCCAGCACGACGCCGAGGACCCGGCGGCGCTGGTCCACATCGGCCTCACCGACCAGGGCGAGGACGTGGAGATCAACCGCCGGGCGGCCGAGAGCGACCTCCTCGTCTACGTCAACATCAACCTGGTGGCCATGGACGGCGGGCACAAGAGCGTGGCCACCGGACTGGCCAGCTACAAGAGCCTCCGCCACCACCACAACCCGCAGACCATGCAGCGCAGCCGGTCGTTCATGGACCAGCATCGCTCCGAGCTCCATTCGTCGAATTGGCGGATGGGCAAGCTCATCGCCGAGAGCGGCATCACCGTCTTCCAGATCGAGACCACGTTGAACACCAACGCCTTCCCGGACAAATTCGCCTTTCTGCAAAAGCGCGAGTGGGAGTGGAGCGCCAGGGACCGGCTCAGCTACCTGGGCGTGTCCAAGGCGCTCGACCGCACACCGCCCAAGCTGGCCCGACAGATCTTCCAGTCGATCAAGGCCCCCCATCGCATGACCTCGGTGCAGGCCGGTGAGGTGGAGGCGGTCCACGCTCTCACCACCGAGAACGTCTGGAAGCAACAGGGCGTGGCGGTGGAAGGGCAGACGGACATCGTGACGATGGGCCTGCCGTACATCAGCCCCTACAACGTCAACTCCATCCTCAACCCCATCCTGGTCGCCTGCCTGGGCCTCGGGTACTTCTTCAACCTCTACCGGGGGAAGCCGTTGGTACGCGAGGGGGGCGTGGTGATCATGAGCCACCCGACGCCGTGGGAGTTCAACCCGGTGCACCACCCCAGTTACATCGACTTCTTCGAACAGGTCTTGAGCGAGACCACCGACCCGATCGAGGTGGCCAAGGGGTACGAGGAGAGCTTCGCCACGGACCCCTGGTACATCCACCTCTACCGGACCGGCCACGCCTACCACGGCGTGCATCCCTTCTACATGTGGTACTGGTGCGCCCACGCCCTCCAGCACGTGGGTGCGGTGATCGTCGTCGGGGGCGATCCCGCCGCCGTGCACCGCCTCGGGTTCCGGGCCGCCTCTACCCTGACCGATGCGCTCGAGATGGCTCAGGACGTCGTGGGCCCATCGCCCACACTGACCCACCTGCACACACCTCCCATCCTCATGGCCGACGTGCAGTGAGCCCGTCCCGGTCGTCGAGCTCCTCGTTACGACCACGGCGTGCCGTTCGGGCCGACGCCGCACTCGGCACCGGGGTGCGGGGGATCGCCGGGCGCACGGTGCAACGCTACGCGCCGTCCGGCCTCGCCTCTCGAGCCGGGAGGGCACGGTTCCCCCTGGCCCCGCCCAGTTGGCCCGAGAGTGTTCCCCGTCCCGCTCCCGAGCATGAGCTGGGGGCAGACTACGACACCGCCTGGTCGCGGAAATACCCGGTGCGGCTGGCGCGAGCCATGCTCATCGACAACGTCACCCGGCCGTTGACCAAGCTGATCGCCTCACCCGACATCCGGGGGGCCGAGTACCTCACCGACGTGGATGCGCCGGTCATCTTTGCCGCCAACCACGCCAGTCACGTCGACACCGCCCTCTTGTTGTCGTCTCTTCCTGTCCGGTTCCGGCACCGGACCGTGGTGGCCGCCGCCGCCGACTACTTCTTCGACCGCCGCTGGAAGGCCGACCTGTGGGCATTCTCGCTCGCCGCCATACCCATGGAGCGAGAAAGGGTGAACCGCCGATCCGCCGCACTCGCCGCCGAGCTGTTGGCCGACGACTGGAACCTCGTCATCTTCCCCGAGGGGGGCCGCTCCCCGGACGGCTGGGGTCAGACGTGGACGCCGGCGAGCGCCGCCTATCTGGCCGCGCGCAGCGGCCGGCCCGTGGTCCCGGTGCACCTTGAAGGGACCCGCCACATCCTCCCCAAAGGTCGCAGCGGACTGCGCCGCACCCCGACGACCGTCCTCTTCGGGTCGTCGATCCGGCCGGACGAGGGCGAGGATGCGCGAAAGTTCGGGGCCAGGATCGAGGCCGCAGTGGCGGCCCTGGCCGACGAGGTGTCCACCGACTGGTGGACGGCCAGGAAGCAGGCCGCGTCCGGCACCACTCCCCCCCTGCGGGGCCCATCGGTGGCCCCGTGGCGGCGCTCGTGGGCGCTGCCCCCGAGGGAGGGCCCGATGAGCATCAGCCCCGACGGCAACGACTGGCCTCTGAAGACCCGGTAGTCAACCGGCGCGCGCAATGTCAGTGTCCGCCGTCGCGCCACTCAGCGGCGCGCAGGGAAGAGGCGGCGGCGCAGCCCGCGGGTTCGACCGCCCGAGGCGCTCGGTGCGGCTGCTGTCCGCTCGGCCCGCAAGATCTGCTCCTCGACGTCCTCGAGCCGGTCGAGTGGGCCGTCGGACCCGACGGCCCAACCCAACAGCAGATCGGCCAGCACCGGGTTCCGGGGCAGGACCGGGCCATGGAGGTACGTCCCGACCACCCGGTTTGACCACGCTCCCTCGGATCCCAGTCCGTCGCCGTTACCCACACCGTGCACAACGCGGGCGAGGGCCACGGCGCCGGCGCCGATGGTGGTGACGCCGCCGTGGTTTTCGAAGCCGATCAGAGGTGGGAGGGCGGTGCCGTCGGCGAACACCGGTGCGTTCGGGGTGGGCTCGGCCACCAGCTCGCCCACGGCCCGGAGGTCGGTCCCCTTCCTCGAGGTCACGTCGAGGAGGCCCAGCCCATCATGGGGCCCCCCGGTGGCATCGGGAAACGACCGGCCGAGCAGCTGGAAGCCGGCACAGACCCCGAGCACGACCGCGCCGCCGGCAACGGCCCGGCCGATCGCCCCGTCGGCGATGAGTGTCCGCGCCGCCCGGACCTGGGGGCCGTCCTCCCCCCCGCCCATGCAGTAGATGTCGCCGGCCGGGAGGGGCCGGTCCGACGTCGCCTCGATCAGCTCCACGTCGATGCCCCGCCACGCCGCCCGCCGGGCCAGCACCAGGCCGTTGCCGCCGTCGCCATAGGTGCCGAGCAGGTCGGGGAACACCACGACCACCGTCAACGGCGAGGTGGGAGCGCTCACAGCCGGCCGCGCAGTACGGCGAACGCCGTGTAGTTCCCGACGAACTCCACCCGTGTGCCGCTCGTGGCCTGGATGGCCACATCCAGGGCCGCGACCGGATCGGGCACCACGGTGTGGTCGACCTCGGCGTAGCGGAGGCGCACGGCCAGGTCGCGGCAGCGCTCGCCCGTCGCCACTACGGTGCGGCCCCGGAGCCGTTCGAAGGGGACATCCCACAGCCAGCTGGTGTCGTGCCCGTCGGCGACGCGTGCGTTGACCGAGAGCACCGTGGGGCATGCCGCGCTCCCCGACTCGTCGAGGAGGTCGAACAGCGCCGTCCACCCGGCGGGGTTCTTGGCCAGGAGCAGCCGGACGCCAACCCCGTTTCGGGTCACCGTGGAGAACCGTCCCGCCACTTCCTCGACGGTGGCCATGGCGGCGAGGGCGTCGTCAACCGTGCGCCCGGTACCCCCATCCCAGCGATCATCCATCGAGGGGAGGGCGGTGACCACCATGGCCGCATTGGCCCGGTTGAACTGGCCCGGGACGCCCAACTGGACCTCGCGCCGCGAGCCGTCGCCCAGGACGAGCTCCTTGCCCTCGAGCCAGGCCTGGCAGATCGGCCGGCGGAACTCGCACGTGTCGCAGCCCCACCCGCCGGACTGGGCGAACTCGATCCTGCCCCCACAAGCCGGGCAACCCACCGCGTCCTCGCGCCAGACCTGTCCCGCCCCGACCCATCGCACCTCGGACGCAGCCGAAGCCGCCCAGGCCACCATGGGGTCGTCGGCATTGGCCACCACCGTGATACCGGCGCCCTCGCCCAGCCCGACGAGCGACTGGCGCCAACGATCGGCCAGGATCCGGACCTCGGCGATCCGGTCGAGCTGGTCCCGGGACAGGTTGAGCAGCAGGACCACCGCAGGGTGGGTGTCCTCGATGAGCTGCCCGAGATAGCTCTCGTCCACCTCGAGCACGGCTGCGTCGCTGTCCCCGGTGCCGATGAGGGCGGCGACATGCCCGGCCGGCATGTTCGATCCGGTGGCATTGGTCGCCACCATGAGCCCTCCGGCACGCACCGCCGCCACCAGGAGCCGGGTGGTGGTCGTCTTCCCGTTGGTCCCGCTGACCAGGGCGACGTGCCGGCCCTGGGCCAGCGTCGACAACAGGTGCGGGTCCATGGCCAGCCCGGCCCGACCCCCGATCACCGTGCCACTCCCCCGACCGAACAACCGGGACAGGCCGTTGATGGCCGAGGCGGTGCGGATGGCGGTGGCGGCGCGCGGGGTCAGGGCAACCGCCGGCGACACCGAGGAAGGCTTTGAGAGGGTCACCGCCTGGGTCTGGTCCGGCTCAATTCGTCCGCCGTCGGCTTGTGTTCCACGTGGGCCTCGCCTGGCAGGAGGTCGACGATGGCGGCCATCACCGCCTCGGTGTCGGCCACGGCGTCCTCGCCGGCCAGGGACACCGGCGCGCCGACGGTGACGGTGACCCTCGGCGGGCGCAGGACGGTGGTCATGATCGGGATGGAGGACGACCGGGGCCAGACCCGCTCGGTCCCCCACACACCGATCGGCACGACCGCCGCGCCTGTCTCGGCCGCCAGCCGGGCCACGCCGGTCTTTCCAGTCAACACGGGGTCGAAGAATGCCTCGCCCCGGGGGATGGTTCCCTGTGGGAGGACCAGGACGACTTCCCCGGCTCGGAGCGCCGCCGCCGCCTCGCGCATCGGGGCCCCCGAATGGGCGTCCCGGTCCACGGGGATGCCGCCCAGGGCCCGGGCAATCCGGCCGATCACCGGGGCGTCGAACAGCTCTTGCTTACCCATGAAGCGGACCGGGCGGCCGATGCGGGCGGCCACGATAGCCAGGGCGGCAACGTCGAAGTAGCTGCGGTGGTTGGCGGCCAAGAGGACCGGGCCGCTGGGTGGAACGTGGTCGATCCCGGTGATGTCGAAGCGGGCGTAGGGAAAGCTCTCGGTCCGGACGAAGGGCCGAATGAGATCGTAGGGCTGGAGGCCCAGGATCGACGGGACGCCGGGAGCGCGGTCCCAGTACTCGAGCGGCCATCGCCGGGCCAGGGCGAAGGCGGCCAGCCGCGGGTCGGCATTCAAGGGATGAGGATGGCCCACCATGTCCAACAACGGCACATCGAAGAGGCTGTCCGAATAGGCATGGCTGGCGGCCAGGTCGACGTGCTGCTCCGAAGCCCAGCGGCGAACGGCGGACCGCTTTCCCGCACCCCAGACGAATCCCCCGTCGAGCCGACCGGTGTAATGGCCGTCATCGATCTCGTACCTGGTGGCCACGACGGCGTCGAACCCGAGCAGGACGGCCAGTGCGTCGATCAGGTCGATCGGCGTGGTGGTGGCCAGCACCAGGCTGCGGCCGGCTCGCCGGTGCTCGGCCAGGGCCTCCAGTGCATAGGGCTGGACCAGGTCGACCAGCCGGGCGGCGGCTGACTTGCCTGCTCGCCGCGTCTCTTCTACCGAGCGTCCCCGCATCACCCGGGCCGCCGCCCGGGCCAGGGCGATGAACGGGGTCGTCTCGCCGAAACGGTCGTAGAAGGCGTAGAGGAGGTGGTCCCCGGGAACCTGACGCCCGGGGCTGAGCACCCCCTCGGCCATCAACGCCGCCTGCAGGATCGGCCCGCTCGCTCCGCGAAGGAGGGTCCGGTCGAGGTCGACGAATACCGCCGAGTGTGCCCGGGCCATGGCCACACGCTATCGCTGATGGACGCACCGGAGCCCGACCGCCGGGCAGGATCGGCTCGCTCTGTCGGTCCGAAATTGACCCCGGACGCGGTGAAGGGACCGCCGGGGGGGAGGGCGATCCCTTCACACTGACACGACAAGGAACGGAGGGGGGTTCCTGATCCCTGTGGTCTTTATCTATTCTGCAGGATGCCGCCCACATCTGTCAAACAGTTTTTGTAGATATCGCCTATCGTGTAGGGCGATGGAAGTTCGCCACTTGCAAGCACTGGTCGCCATTGCCGACCATCGGACCTTCTCGGCCGCCGCCGACCACCTCGGTACCGTCCAGTCGAATATATCCGCTCACGTGGCCCGACTGGAGCAGGAGCTGGGGGCTCCCCTGATCGATCGGGCCAACGGGCACCTCACCGAGGAGGGCCGGGTGGTGGTGGCCCGCGCCCGCCGGGTGCTCTACGAGCTCGACGCCCTGGTCTCGGACGTCGCCGCCTGCAAGGACGAGGTGGCGGGCACGGTCCGGGTGGGCATGATCGGCACGACGGCGCGATGGCTGGTCCCCCAGGTGATGGAGGAGGCCCGCCGGCGGCACCCCAAGCTGCGCCTGGTCGTGGTCGAGGGCATCACCACCGGCCTCGAGCCACAGTTGGCCAACGGCCAGCTCGATCTGGCCATCTTGAACCTGCCGGTGCCGGGCAAGGACCTGGTGGCCAAGCTCCTGTTCGAAGAAGACCTGGTGCTGGTGGTCCCCCAGGATCACCCCCTGGCCCTCCGGGAGACCCCGGTACAGCTGGCCGAGCTGGCCCAGCTCGAGCTGTTGCTCCCACTGCCGGGGACGGCGATGCGGGACGAGCTGGACGCAGCCACCCGTCCGGCGGGGATCACGCTGGTGCCGTCGGGCGAGATCGACGGGCTGCGGCTCATCGCCTCGCTGACCTTCGAGGGTTACGGGCCCGCCATCCTCCCGGCCACCGCCATTCCCCGATTCCTCCGGCCCCAGTTCCGGCCGGTGCCGGTGGTGGGGCTGCCCCGCCGACGGGTCGGCGTAGCCCAGCGAAGCCGCGGGCTTCCCTCGGCTCCCGCCCGCGCCCTGCTCGAGCTCTTGGAGGCCGTGGTGTCCGACCCGACCGACCTTCCCGACGGGCTCCACCTCGGCGCCCACCCGGCCCGGCCCTCCACGTCCGGCTAGCCTCCGCGCATGCACGAGCACGCCCCGGCTCGCCGTCGTCCCGATCGGATCGGGGTGCTCGGGCGGATCGGGGCCCTGGCCACGATCGCCCTGATCGCCGCCGCCTGCTCGTCAGTGAACGCGGCGACGAGCGGCGCTCCCCGACCGGCGCTCACCTCCCGGGGAGACACCCGGTACGCCCAGCCGGGGCCGTACGCAGCGGGCACGGCACGCGTCGTCATGGCCAACGGCGACCCCGTGCAGTTGTGGTTCCCGGTGGACAGGTCGGCGGTGCAGGGCCTGACCCCGTACACATACCACCTGAGCCAGTGGTTGACGGGCGCGGAGGTCGCGTCCCCGGTGCTGGCCGGGATGCCCGACGCGATGCAGACCGACTCCTACCAGAACGTCCCCATCGCCAACGACACGGGCCCAAGTGGCGACCCCAACCGGTCCTTCCCCGTCGTACTGTTCAGCCACGGCTACGCCTCGTACCCCGAGCAGTCGAGCTTCCTGACCGAGCACCTGGCCCAGTGGGGTTTCGTCGTCGCCGCCCCCGACCATCGTTCGCGGGACCTGGCGTCGGTGTTGGCCGACTCCACCGGACCGACGTCCGGCTCATCGGACACCGCACCGGTCGTGGTCGACAGCGACATCGACGATCTCAACAACACGCTCGACTACCTCCGCCAACAGAACGACACGCCCGGCGCCTCCCTCGAGCACCACTTGGACTTCTCCAAGGTGGGCGTGCTCGGTCATTCCTCGGGAGGGGGCACGGCGGTGACGATGGCTGACAATCCGGTCGTGCGCACCTACGTGGCCCTGGCTCCGGTACCGGGCTCACCGCCGGCGGGACCCAAGTCCGGGCTGGTCATGGACGGAAGTGCCGACAAGGTCCTGCCCCCCACCGAGGTGCGGCAGCTCTACGACACGCTGCCGAGGCCCAAGCGGTTGATCGTCATCGACGACGCCGGTCACAACGTCTTCGACGACGTCTGCACCGTGGCCTCGCACGGGCAACGGCTGACCGATTTCCTCGCCCATATCACCGGTGCGGGCGAGGGGCTCACCGGGTGGGCCACCAATGTGCCCGACGGTTGCCACCCGCCCGACGTCTTCCCCACCACGGCGCGCCCGCTGATCGACCAGGCGACGACGGCCCAGATGCGGGCGGGGCTCGGCATCGACCAGCATCCCGTGGGCCTGGGCCCGGGATTGGACGATGCCTTTCCGGGGGTCCGCAGCACGTATTCGCAGGACCCCTAAACGGACGAGCTCCGGGCTCGGGCTCCAGGGACGGGATCCGGGCTCGGGTGCAGGTTCGGTGAGCGCTGTCAGTAGACCGGGGCCTCGGGCGGCCGCGGTTCGCGCCACATCCGCCAGAGGGTCGGTGCCTGCCCCGGCCCGTGGAACTCGTCGATGACCTCGAAGCCGTAACGCGCGTACAGCGGGATGTTCCGTTCCTTGGAGGACTCGAGATAGGCTGGCATGCCCTCACGGTCGACTCCGGCCAGCGCTGACCGCAGGAGGGCGGATCCGATGCCCTGGCCCTGGCGGGCGGGCTCGGTGCCCAGGGTGGCCAGGTACCAGTGGGGCTCCTTGGGGTGGAGGGCGTCGACAGCCGTCAGGAGCTGGACGGTCTTCACCATGTGCTTGCCCGCGATGTAGGGAAGCGTCGGCATCAGCTGCAGGAGCTCGCGGAAACCCTGCCGAGCTCGGTCCGGTGGGCCCCAGACGGCAACGCCGCCGAAGCCCTCGGTGGTGAACACCTGGCCGTAGGGAAGATACTGGTGGACGATCTGGGCACGGAAGAACGAGCGCAGCCCGCGACGGCGTCGGAAGTCACCGGAGAAAGTGAAGTTGGAGATGGGGTCGTCGTCGAAGGCCCGACCCAGCACCTCCACCACCGTTCGGACGTCGGCGGCAGTGACGGCCCGGACCTCTGGTTGCCGGCCTGGTTGTCGATTGCCCTGCTCCACAGCGTGGATGGTAGCCCTCGTCCCTTCGCTCCTCCGCCTCAGTTGCACGATGGATCGACCGGGATGCGGGAGAGGACGGACAAGACGCCGCCCTGGCGGTGGAGCACGTGCTGCCAGAGGCCCTCGGGATCCTCGGTCAGCGGGTCGCCCTCGTCTGCGGGCACCACGTACCACGAACCGTCGTCGATCTCTGCTTCGAGCTGACCGGCGTCCCACCCGGCGTATCCCGAGAACAGGCGAGCACCGGCAATGGAGGAAGCCACCGGCGCCGGGTCGGATCCGACATCGACCGTCCCGATCGGCGAGTCTGCGCCGAACAATGGCCGCCAGCCCTCGGGGGGACCATCGGGCCCACTCCGGAGTCGGACCAGCCCGATGATGGCGTTCCTGGCCACGGGCCCTCCGGTGAACAGTTCGCTCGGCGGGGAGGCCACCGCGGCCCATGGCCGGAGCAGTTCGTGGACCTGCACCCCGCCCGGATGGTTGATGACCAGGCCCAGCGCGCCATGGGCGCCGTGGTCGAGCACGAGGACCACCCGGCGGCCGAAGTTGGGATCGGCCAGCCCGGGCGAGGCGACCAACAGGGACGCGGTCAATGACTGGGGCCTACCGGCGCCGCCGTAGGGGTCGATGGTGCCGAAGGGGTCGATCGGCACCTCCCGCTGGCTACCCACGTCCGCCGTCCCGCGTGGCGACACCCTCGGCTCGCCCGTCAGGGGCCCGAGTGGCGCCGGGAGCCGTCGTCGATGAGGCTGTGGCCATGGCGCTCGTCCGCATCGACACCGTCCGGCCCCACGTGCGGGTGATCACCCTCGACAATCCGGCCCGGCTCAACTCGATGTCCTTCGCCCTGGTGGGCGATCTGTATATGGCGCTGAACGAGGTCGGCGCCGACAACGACTGTTGGGTCGTGATACTGACCGGGGCCGGCCGTGGATTCTGCTCCGGGCTCGAGCTCGAGCACGCCGGGCTCCCGCCGGGCACCGATGACCTCGGTCGCCACCGGTTGGGCATGCGGGCCATGGAGTTCATGGGTGGCATTGTGCCCGCCCTGCGAGCCCTCCCTCAACCGGTGATCGCCGCCGTTAACGGGCCGGCCTACGGAGGGGGCATGTGCCTCACGCTGGGCGCCGATATCCGCCTGGCCTCGGAGACCGCCGTGTTCTGCGGGGCGGGGATCAGCAACGGGCTGTCCGGGACCGAGCTCGGGGTCAGCTGGCTCCTGCCCAAGGTGGTCGGCCTGTCCCACTCGTCGGAGATCCTGCTGACCGGGAAGCGGGTCGGAGCCGATGAGGCCCTCCGGATCGGCCTCGTCTCCCAGGTACACCCTGATGGTTCGGTGGTCGAGGAGGCGATCGGGATGGCCGAGGGCATGTGCGCCTTCAGCCCCTTCGGGCTGGCCCTGACCAAGGACTCGCTGTGGTCGGCCCTCGAGGTCAGCGGCCTCCAGGCCGCCGTGGCCCTGGAGAACCGGACGCAATTGCTGGCCGGGCATACCGGCAATCTGGCCGAAGCATCGGCGGCGTTCCGGGAAAAGCGGCCGCCGGTCTACGACGAATAAGGCGCCGGAGCGGGGAGTCGACCATGGCAAAGGCACGGCGGCGCCGTCCGCCTCGGGACCGGGGAGGGGACGATTCGGCGCCGCGCCTCGACCACTGGCGAGCCGACGGGCAGCCCAAGGCCCGCTTCCCCACCCAGGACGCGGCCAACCGGGCCTCCTTGCGCCTCCGACTGGAGGAGGGGGCCGACCTCGATCCCTACCCGTGCCCGTACTGCGGCGGCTGGCACCTGGGCAACGGCCCCGATTGAGGCGGGCGATCGTCCCCGCCCGCCGACAATGCCCTCTGCCTGTTCGACTCGTTCATCGGGCCGGCGGTTCGACGGGCTGCGGCCAACCCGGGATCCCCTCGTCGAGCTGGATGCCCACGGCGGTCAGGAGACCGCAGACCATCCGGTACGCCCCGGCCAGGACGACCAGCTCGAGCAGTTCGGCCTCGCTCCAGCGCCGGCTGAGGGCGCCCCAGGTGTCATCGCTGACGCCGTCGTGGAGGCAGAGCTCGTCGGCCATGGTCAACAGCGCCCGGTCGTCCGCGCTCCAGCGGTCGGGTTGCGTGCCATCTTTCGCGACGGCCGAGATCTCCGGGTCGGTCAGCCCCTCTCGCCGTCCCTCGATCGTGTGCTGGCCGAATTCGTACTCGGAGCCCAAGCGCCACCCGACCCGCAGGATGACCAGCTCGCGCTCGCGACCGGGCAGTACTCCCTCTTTCAACAGGTAGGTGGCGAACCGGCCGAACTGGTCGAGCAGGGGCGGATTCCTGGCCAGGGTGGCAAAGATGTTGAGCGTCGGGGCGTCGGCGCGGATGGCCCCCAGGGCCTGTAGCGCCCGGAGGGCCTCGGCCGACGGGCTGCCGATGGGGGCGATCCTCGGGCGGTCAGGTCGCTCGACCCGCTTGTCGGTCATCGTCCGTCGCTCCTTGTCGTGAACACGTCGGCCCGCCACCGCCCGGTATGGGGTACGGCGCACAGCGCATCGGCCGCCTGTACGAGCCACTTGAGCATGGCGGCATCGTCCGCATCGGCGGGAACCTTGGCCACCAGCCCGCGCCGAGGATGGTCCTGGACCACCCGCCAACCGTCGGGCAGCGCCAACCCCAGCTCGCGAAGCCGGGCCACCACCCGTGGGCCGCTGCTGTGCTGGAGCCCGATCCTGGTTTCGCCCACGGACCCAGAGCGCTCGACCTTGCCGGGCATCCAGGTGGCCGTGGGCACCTTGTGGATCGATCCCCCGAAGATCGAGAAGAGCCCGGGCGGCGGCGGGATGTCCTCGGGCTCGACGACGGGACGGACGTTGACCCAGCCGGACGACGCTATGCGGATCGCAGCCATGCGGGCCAGTACCGCGCCGAGGTGGTTGGGGCGGAATTCGATCTCCTCGGGTCGTGAACGGGTCATCGGCCCCGCGACGGCGTCATCGGCTCGGCGTCGCGGCTGTCCGACCGTGCATCAATTTTGCAGGTCGCCGACGCCCTCGGCCAGCGCTTCGAGCTCGGCTCGGAAGGAAGACGCCGGTTGGAACGGCCGCACGACGAATTTGGAGAAGCCCACGGCGATGAACTGCTCGAGGTGGTCCCGGAGCGCATCGATGCCTACCGGGACGACCCGCTCGGGGTCGGCGCCACGGCGGCTGGCCGAGAACGCCTGCAAGGCACTGGGTGACAGCGGCGCGTGGGCATAGGCGATGGAGACCCCGAAATGCTCGGCACTGATGGAACGGCCCGCTTCATCGGCGGCCTCATGGATCACCTCGCGTCCCTCTGCCGCCTCGTCCGGCGTGCAGGCCGACGGGAGCCAGCCGTCGGCAAAGCGACCACATCGCCGCAAGGCGGACCGGACCATACCGCCGGTCCAGAACTCCAAGGGCTCTTGGATGGGCTTGGGCGACACCACCACGTCGTCGAAGGCAGCGGCGTCACCGTGGTGGGACACCTGCTCGCCGCTCCACAACCGGCGAAGCAGCGGCAGCACCTCGTCCATGACCAACCCTTTTTCCGCGGTAGGGACGCCGACGGCGTCGACCTCGGGAGAGCGGGCCAGCCCGGGTACGAAGGTGACCAGGAGACGACCACCGGACAGCATGTCCAACGTGGCCAGTTCCTTGGCCAACCGAACCGGGTTCCGTCCCGGGAGGACCATGGTGGTCCCCAACTTCAGCCTCGGATTGTGGGCGGCAGCGAACGCCAGCGCCACGAGCGGGTCGAGGGCGGGAGCCGACAACACCTCGGGGAGCCACAGGGAGTCGAAGTCGAGCTCGTCCAGATCGTCGACCAACTGGCCCAGTGCACCCACGTCGGTCGTGGCCCCGACGCCCAACGACACTCCGATCCGCACCTTCATCGTCGACCCCTGTCCGCGATCACGCCTGCCCGAAGGCAGGGCCGTCGGTTCGGTCCACGGTGGCGAACGCACCGACCGGCGCCCGCCGCAACCTAGTCGGTTGGTGCACCGGGTGCCCCAACACGATCACCGCCGCGATCACCAGGTCTTCGGGAACGTGCAGGATCGCCTTCACCCTCGCCTCCTCCCGGATGGCCATGGTCGTGATCACGCCGGCCAGGCCCTCGGTGCGCGACGCCAACAGGATGCTCCATGCGAACGGGTAGATGGACGCCCCGCCGGCCAGGGTGTACCGCCCGAGATCCCGGTCGACCGAGGCCAGCGCCCGAAGATCGGCCAGGAGCACCAACATGACCGGGACCTCGTCCAAGTGCTCGGCCAGTCCCCCCGGCCCGCGGGCCGCCTCGGCGGCCAGGGCCGGTGCGCCGAGCACCGCCCGCCGCTCGGCCTCCCGATCGGTCACTGCCGCCCACGGGACCAGACCGGCGGCCGCCTGGGCCAGGTACTCGTACCATCCCTCCAGATAGCAGTCCCGGATGGCCGCACGGACTCCGCCGTCCTTCACCACGACCACCCGCCAACCCTGTCGGTTCCCACCGCTCGGTGCGAACCGTGCAGTCTCCAGAATCCGCTCGACGATATCGTCGGCCACCGGCTCCGATTCGAATTCCCGGACGGCGCCGGTGGTCCTGAGGGTCTCGATCAATTCCACAGCCCGACGGTAGTGGCCGGCGGCGAGAGCCGCGACGCGCAGCGGGCAGCCGGGAGACCTACAGGAGCTCGAGTATGGAGTCCGCCGCGCTCACCGTCAGCCCCGGCCCGGGCTCGACCTGCAGGCTGGTGACCACCCCGTCCTCGATGATCGCCGCGTACCGTTGCGACCGGGTTCCCAGCCCGATGGCGCTTCCGTCCAGCTCCAGGCCCATCGCCTTGGTGAAGGCCCCGTTGCCATCGGCCAGCAGGAGCACGTGGTCGTCGACGTGCTGCGCCTCTCCCCACGCCCCCATGACGAACGCGTCGTTGACCGAGATGCCCACGATGGCGTCGACCCCCTTGGCCTTCAGGTCGTCGTAGCGGATGACGTAACTCGGGAGGTGGTAGTCGGAGCAGGTGGGCGTGAACGCACCGGGCACGGCGAACAGTACGACCTTGCCATGGCCGAGCACCTCCCCCGTTTGGACCGGCACAGGACCCTCGGGCCGGCTGGTCATCACCTGAACATCCGGAATGCGGTCACCGATGGCAATGGTCATGGAGTCTCCTCGTTCGTCGCCCGGGTCGGGGCGAGCCCTCCGCCAGAAGGGGGGCCGGCGTCGCCAGCATACGATCCCCGCGACTGCCCCCCGCCACGTCGGCGATCGACGACGATCAGGACTACGGCCCCGACCACGAATGCGGAGACCGATCCGGCCAGCAGCCCCGCTTGGCTGGCGGCCACCAACGTCGGCCGGCCGAGGAAGGCCTGCTCGGCGAAGAGCAAAGGGACGGTGAAGCCGATGCCGGCCACCGCCGCCGCACCGACCAGGTGGCCCCGGGTGACGCCGGCAGGAAGACGCCCCACTCCCAACCAGATCACGAGCAGACTGGCCAACGTGATGCCGGCCATCTTGCCGAACAGGCGAGCGAGGACGATCCCCACGAAGACGCCGGTCGCACCGGGGTGGGCAAGCATGTTCGACTCGATGGTCACCCCGGCGTTGGCCAACGCAAACAGCGGGAGGACCACGTAGGCCGACAGCGGCCCGAGCCTCGACTCGAGCCGCTCGGCCGGGTCTCGCGTGACTGGGTCCACACCGAGCCTCGCCGTGTCCACGCCGGGTTTGGCCGATGCCACGCCGGGCTTGGTGAGGGCCACGCCCGAGGGAATGAGGACACCCACCACCACCCCGGCCAGGGCCGGCTCTACCCCGGCCGCAGCCATGAGCACCCACAGGACCACGCCTCCGGCCAGATATGGCCAGGTCGCACCGGTCCATCGACGCCGGGCGACGATGAGCCCAACGACAACGAATGCGGCTCCGGCCAGCGCCCACACATCGACCTTGCTCGAATAGAACACGGCCAGGGCGACCACCGAGCCGATGTCATCGGCGACGGCGAGCGTCAGCAGGAAGAGCCGGAGCCCACTGGGTACCCGACGTCCGAGCAGAGCCAGTGCCCCAATGGCGAAGGCAATATCGGTGGCCATGGGTATGCCCCACCCCCGGCTTCCGGGCGGGCTGTGGTTGACGATGACGTAGACCAGGGCGGCGCCCACCATGCCGCCGAGCGCGCCGACCACGGGCACGACCGCGGTCTGTCGGTCGGACAGAGCGCCGTCCCGCCTCTCACGAGCGATCTCGAGCCCGACCACCAAGAAGAAGATGGTCATGATCCCGCCGTTGACCCAGCCCCGAACGGTCGTGAGGCCGGAGAAGTTCCCGCTGCCAAGGCGGGCGCTGTGCTCCCACACCTGTTCGTAGGTGGTCTGCACCGGACTGTTGGCCCATACCAGCGCCGCGACCCCGGCCAGTGTCAGGACCACTCCCCCGGTGGCCTCGGACCCGAGGACCCGGCGCAGCGTCGAACTGGCTTCGTCGGGGGTGGCAGCGCCTGGCCCTGTCATGACCCCTGAGCCTGCCCGATTCGGGGATGGGCCGGGAGCCACCGCTCCCGGCCTGCCGGCCGACTACGAGCGCAGGACGGCCTGGGTCTGGGTGATCTGGGCAACCAGTTCTCCACCGCTGTCGGTGATGGCCGTCTGGACCACGATGAAACGACCGCCGACGTGCAGCGGCCGGGCGATGGCCGTCGCCGTGCCCCGATCGACGCCACGGATGAAATTGGTCTTCGACTCGATGGTCGCCGTCGACGCGCCGTCGGGAAGGTTGACGAAGGCACAGGCCGCCCCGACCGTGTCGCCGAGGGTCATGAGCGCACCGCCGTGCAGGCGACCGTTGGCCGTGCAGCGATCCTCGGACCAGGCGAGCCGACCCTCGACCTCATCGGGGGTGGCCGCGACCAATTCCACACCGCAATACCGGGCAAAGGGCATGGCGTCGAGCAGCGCCGACAGCTCGATCGCAGGCATGCGCGTCCTCGTCAGACCGAGGACATGCCGCCGTCGCGCCGGGTGATCACGACACGGCTGCATCTCCGGCACCAGGCCGCATTGGCCGAGTTGTCCCCGGGATGGACCAGACCTCCGCACAGCCCGCAGCGGTGGATGGTCGGCGAGGTGGTGTCGGAGTTGTCCATGGAGACCGCATCATGGCACATCGGCCCTTCGCCGGACATCTTGGCCGGGTGGGCCCGTGGGTGCGCATGGACATCGGCCGCACTGGGTACAAGCGCGAAGACAAGGCAGTCAGTGTCCAGCGCCCCCGGATCGGAGATGCTCATGCCCAGCGCAAGCCCACGTCAACCGGCGTCCCTCCTCGGTGCCAGTGCCGTCGTCCTGCTCGTCGTGGCCCTTTTCGTCAGGAGAAGGAAGCGCTCGCGGCGGGCCGCGGGCACCGAAGCCGTCACCAAAGCAGCCGAACAGACGAGGGGGGCCGGAGGGCACGCGTTGGGCAAGGCGGCCAGTGCCGCCCGCGACCTCGTTAGCGAGGCGGCGGATCTCGTCGGCGACCGCCACCTCGACGAGACCCTCGATCGCCTCCAGTCGGCACTCGACGAGGCCCGATCGGCCGCCGCCGCAGTCGCACGCAAGACGCCGCTCGCCAGGCGGTGAGCGGGGAGGACGACAGCGTCCCCGGTCCGGTCGCAGGTTCCCGGCCAAAGGGGTCCATGGCCACCATTGTCCTGGTCAGGACAAAAAAAGTCCTGCCCCGGAGCGCAGGTGGCGGGAACCGCGCTCACGGGGCAGAACAGACTCCTACATTACCCCCGGGTAGCGACGTTTCGTACGCGGCCGGCCACGGAGTGAGCCGCGGCCGCTGCCCTCCCGGGGACGGCCCTACTTCGCCTTCTTGGTGACCAGCTTCGGCGCCGGGGCCTGACCGTTCACGACCTTCTTGAACGAGGCGCCGGCCGCCAGCCGAGGCGCCTTGGACGCCTTCACCTTGATGGCCTCACCGGTCTGGGGGTTGCGCCCGGTGCGGGCCTTGCGATCCACCCGCTCGAACGAGACGAAGCCGGTGATGAGGACCTTTTCACCCTTCTTCACCGTCGCGGTGACCACATCCTCGGTGCCGTTCAAGACGGCGGCAACGGATCTGGCGTCGACGCCGGTGTGGGTCGAGACGGCGGCAATCAGTTCAGACTTGTTCACGGGGTGAGACTCTCCTTGAGGTGATGGGATGACAGACGGCCGTTGTTGCCGCCCCCCCATTGTGGCCTCTCCTGCCGGGCAACCGGGGGATTTGACCCTCTTCGGCGACGCGGCGGAGTTGACGAGGACGTTCAACAGGTAAGGCGGGGGGCTCTTTTCCAGGTCTGAGGCGGCCACATGAGCGCACCCTGTGAACCCAAGGCCGGGCCGCGCCCGATCGGCGCGCCGATGCCCGTACGCTCGGCGCCATGTCATCCCGAGCGCCATCGATCACGACCCGGGGACCGGGTGCGGCCCGAACGGGCTGGACCGCCATGGAGCTGGTGACCGGAACGGCCCTCGTGGCCGTGGCCACCCTGGCTGGCCTGTTCTTCGTCCGAACCCCCGCGCCCAACCCGATCGATACGTTGGGGAACCAGCTCCTTCCTGTCAGCTACGGGGCACAGTGGGCCCACGACCTGACCCAGGTCGGCTCGCTCTCGGGCGTGCTGATCGGCATCGTCGTGCTGTTCGTCGTCGGGCTGACCCGCGACTGGGTGCGCGCCGTGGCCTGCGCCGTCGCTCCTCTCGGTGCCGTGTTCATCGTCGACCAGGTGGCCAAGCCCCTCGTGCACCGCCATATCGGCGATGCCGTCGGCTCCTATCCGTCCGGCACGGTGACGGCGGTGGCCGCCCTAGCCGCGGGCGCCGTGCTGGTGGCACCGCCGATAGCTCGAGCGGTAGCGGCCGTCCTGGCCGCCGCCCTGGTGGTCGGAATCTGTGCCGCCGTGGTCGTCCTCCGCTGGCACTACCCCACCGACGCCCTCGGTGGGGCCTGCGTGGGTGTGGGCGCCGTCTTGCTCCTCGACGCCCTGGCTCACCTACCCTGGATCATCGGCGCCCGGATGGGCTGGGCCCATCAGGCCCACGTCCGCAAGCACCCATCGGCTGGTTGGACGTAGACCCTGACGACCGTCACTCCCGCTGACGCGTGGCCTGCGGGAGCGCGTCGTGAACCTTGACCCCCGGTCGATGCGGTCGTAGGGTCTTGCCGCTCCGTGGATTGCGGAGTGGCGCATTGTCCAGCGAAGTCCGGTGAGATCCCGGCACTGTCCCGCAACGGTGAAGCCCCTCAAGGGGACGAGTCCGGTCGCCTCGCTCTGCGCCGACGATGCCGGCTCCCGAGGGAGGGGTGGTTCGTGAGGTTCTGGATCGAGAGCGAGGGCCAAGCGGAGTTCCCCTTAGGCCTTGGTCCCCGGGCGAGACCCACGTGATGGACAGCGTCTCGACGCGTGCCCGGCGCATCCGCCACGCGCTGACACCCAAGGAGTGGGGCCGGCTCGGCGGCATGAGTGCCGTGGTCGTGGTCGTCAACGTCATGGGCTGGGCCATCTTCTTTCTCGCCGTCGTGCCCCAGCACTTCCACTACAAGGGACTGGGCATCGGCATCGGACTGGGCGTCACCGCATGGACCCTGGGGATGCGCCACGCCTTCGACGCCGATCACATCTCGGCCATTGACAACGTGACCCGGAAGCTGATGAGCGAAGGCCGACGACCGCTGGGCACCGGCTTCTTCTTCGCTATCGGACATTCGACGGTGATCGTGCTGGTCGGAGTGGGGCTCTCCATTGCCGCCAAGGCTGTCTTCGGGGCCGTGGTCGACCCGAACTCCGGGTACGAGACGGTCGGAGGCATCGTGGGGACGGGGCTGGCGGCTTCGTTCCTGTACCTCATCGCTCTGTTGAACATCGTGGTCCTGGTCGGGATCGTCAAGGTGTTCCGGGACATGCGCCGGGGCCTCTACGACGAGGATGAGCTCGAGCGCCAGCTGCAGGCTCGCGGCCTGATGTACCGGTTCTTCGGCCGGTTCATGCGGGGGATCAACCACACCTGGCAGATGTTCTTCGTGGGGCTCGTTTTCGGCATCGGCTTCGACACGGCCACCGAGGTGTTGCTGTTGTCGGCCACCGCCGCCGCCGCCACCCAGGGGCTGCCCTGGTATGCCGTGCTGGCCATGCCGCTGCTGTTCTCGGGCGGGATGATGCTCTTCGACAGCCTGGACGGCTGTTTCATGAACTTCGCCTACGGGTGGGCCTTCGCCCGGCCGGTCCGTAAGGTGTACTACAACCTGGTCATCACCGGTCTCTCCATCGCCGCCGCGTTCCTCATCGGCACCATCGAGATCGTGGGGCTGCTCACCAGCGAGCTGCACCTGCACGGCGGGTTCTGGGATTTCATGGCCAACTTCGACATCAACAAGGCCGGTTTCATCATCGTGGGTCTGTTCCTGGTGATCTGGCTGGTGGCCCTGGCCGTGTGGAAGTACGCCAGCATCGAATCCCGCTGGGAGTCGGCCGCCGCGGCCAGCCGGGGCGGACGGCTCGAGGAGGCACAGGTCCCGTAGGCCGAAGAGGTCAGGCTGCGGTCAGCGCCGCCCACAAGGCCCGGTACGACGGGTAGGTCAGCTCGGCGGTGATATAGCCGGCCCGCTCGAGCTCGGCGTGGAAGCGAGGCAGGTTCCGCCAGGGGATGCCCATGTCGACGTGATGGGCCAGGTGCCATCCCGTATTGTAGGGAACCAGCCAGAAACGGGCGGCCCACGACTGGCGCACGGCGTGGGTGGTCACTCGTCGGTCGGCGCCCGCCGTCATGCCACCGTGCTCGGCAATGGCCCGCAACCGGTTGAGCACCCGCCACTGGGTCATCCACGGCAGCCACCAGAGCACCGGGTAGATCCACCAGCGCCCCGTCGCTGCCCAGGCGGCCGCCCACAGCAGCGCCTGCATGCCCAGGATCGACAGGCCCACCCGGCGAGAGGCGGCGACCCGCACCGACAAGACCAACGGCTTGAAGTTCTTCCAACCGGAGATGCCGACCGCGTCCCGGAACAGCCGCCGGCGCAGATCGCGACGCGTGCAGGGATAGCCGCCGTAGAACGACATGTCCGGTTCCTCGGGACCGAATTCCTGCCGGTGATGGGCGATGTGGCCGCGCCGGTAGAGACCGATCGGGGTGAAGGCGGGGTAGGCGATGAGCCAGGTGCCCACGAAGTCGTTCACCCGCTTGTCGGTGAAGAGCAGCTTGTGGGCGGCCTCGTGCATGAGTATGGCGAACCGGACATAGAGCGGGCCCATCACGATGAACGCCGCCACGTACACGGCGATGTTGTCGACCCACACGGCCAGGGCCACGACGGCGACGACCCAGAACCAGAGGGATGCGACCGACAGCGCGTTGCGCCGGTCGTCGATGTGCCGCATGGCCGGGCGAAGCTCCGGCGCCCACATGCCGTTGGCCAGCAGGCGGTCGGTGGGCAGCACCTCGGGCCGGGTGGCCGGTGCCGGGACGACCGAGGCGCTCATGTCTGCGACATTACACTATCCACTCAGATGGTGGATACTGGTAATAGACGATTGACGGCGAGGTCGGTGCTGGCCAGCACCCTCCTCGGCGCCGACCCCCCTGAGCTGCCGGTTGCCCACCTGGTCGAGCTGGCCTCCCTGTTCGGCATCAACGCCAACCGGGCCCGGGTGGCCCTCAGCCGCATGGTTGCCTCCGGCGAGGTGACGACGGACGGAGCCGGCCGGTACCGCCTCGCGGGCCACCTCCTCGACCGGCAGCGGCGCCAGACCGCCAGCCGGTCGGGCCGCACCCGCCGGTGGCGAGGCGACTGGTTGGTGGTGGTGATTACCACCTCGGGCAGCACGGCCGAGGTCCGCAACCACCGGCGCAGGGCGCTGACCTTCGCCCGGCTGGCCGAGCTGCGTGACGGGGTCTGGCTCCGCCCTGACAATCTCGACGTCGAGCTCCCCGCTGGCCTCGGGCCCGACACCACCCGGTTGTCGGGCCGACCCGATGATCCCGACGAAGTGGTCAAGCGGTTGTGGCCGACGACGGCGTGGGCGGAGAGGGCCGAGCACCTGCGCGACCAGCTCGCCGCCCACCCACCCCGGGACTGGACCGACTTGGAGCCGGGGTTCGTGCTGTCCGCCAGCGTCCTCCGCCACTTCCAGGCCGATCCCCTCCTCCCGCCCGAACTGCTCCCGGCCGACTGGCCGGGCGAGCGCCTGCGCGCCGTCTACGACCAATGGGATGCCCGTTACCGCCAGGTCCTGTCCGACTGGGGCCCGCCGGAATGACTCACCCACAGGACCGGTCGGCATCACCCGTCGACGAATCCCTCCAATGCGGAGCGAAGCTCGAGCATGGTCCCCGAGCCGATGCGGCGCGTGGCCTCGCCCTCGGCCGCGGCTGAGGCGTCGGCGATGACCACAGCAGCCGACCGGCCCAGATCCGAGAGCCGGAGGACGACGCGGCGCTTGTCGGCCGGGTCGTCATGGCGCTCGACGTACTCCAGGGTGACCGACGTGGCGACCGAAGTGCACGCCTTTTTGGCCGCCTGGCGCTGAGTCACGTCGAGGGCGGCTCCGACGCGACCGGATCGGTACGCAGGCCGGACCATCCACGCAGGCGGAGCGGACGCTCGCGGTGGCGCTCCTGGACCAGTTCACGTTGGCGGGCGGCCAGTAGATGCTCCACGGTGACGACCCCCATGAGGGCGGGCATCCCCCGCAGGTCGCCACTCACGACGAGAAGAGCGCTGACACCCTGTTCGGCCATCCGGTCGGCCACGCGGCGCAGCGGCTCGTCGGGGTGGGCGAGGACCGGCGCATCCTCGAGGAGTGCAACGGTGGCGTGGCCGGCCCGGCCGTTGCGCCGCTCCCAGTCCAGTCGGGCGACATCCAAGGCGCCGAGCAGCCGGTCGTTCCGGTCGACGACGGGAACCAGGTGCTGGCGAGCCGTTCCGGGCGTGGCCGCCACCCGCTCGTGCGCCTCGATCACCGTCTCGTCGGGACCGACCGAGACAACGTCGGTGTCCATCACCTCGCGCACGAAGAGGGCCTCGAGGGGGTCGACGGCGTACTCCCGGACCACGTGAAAGCCCTTCCTGGCCACCTTCTCGGTCAGGATCGACCGTTTGAGGATGACCGTGCTGATCAAGTGGGC
This sequence comes from Acidimicrobiales bacterium, assembly GCA_036521415.1. Lineage (GTDB taxonomy): Bacteria > Actinomycetota > Acidimicrobiia > Acidimicrobiales > RAAP-2 > DASXMT01. Next base: position 12,122 of record DATDHU010000093.1, on the reverse strand, counting down.
GATGGCACAGGTGACCAAGAGGGGCAGGAGCGAGCCGGTGTCGTGGGTCAACTCGAACGTGAAGACGATGGAGGTGAGCGGAGACCGGGTCACCCCGGCAAAGGCCCCGGCCATCCCGAGGAGCGCCCAGGTCGACCCGCCCCCGGGGAGGAGCGAGCCCATGATGCCCCCCAGGGCTGCTCCCATCATGAGCAGGGGCGCCAGGATGCCGCCGCTCGTTCCCGATCCGAGCGCCACCGACCAGATCACCAGTTTGACCACGAGCAACAGGGCCAGCGACTCGAGGGCCAGCTTTCCCGAGAGCTCGGCCCCGATGGTTGCATAGCCCACGCCGAGGGCCCGCGGGTCGATCAGGCCGCCGACGCCCACCACGACTCCGCCCAGGGCCGGCCACCACGCCCAATGGAGGGGCAGCCGGTTGAACGCGTCTTCCATGCCGTACACGGCCGTGGTGAGCAGCCAGGCCAGCAGGCCGGCGGCCACTCCTACTCCGGCCGCGGCGGCCACGGCCACGGCGGAGAACGCTCCATGGGGCGGAACGGGGAACAAAGGGACGGCCGACATGAGGTCATGCGAGGCGAAGACGTCCCGGACCACCGAGGCCACGGCGACGGCCAGGGCGATCGGCACCAACGAGCGCGGCTTCAGCTCGAAGACCAGCAACTCCACGCCGAAGAGCACCGCTCCGACCGGTGTCCCGAAGACCGCAGCCATCCCGGCGCAGGAGCCGGCGACCAGCAGCGTTCGCCGCTCGATGGCCGAGAGATGGAAGAACTGGGCCAGCACCGACCCGAGCGCGCCACCGGTCAGGATGATCGGCCCCTCGGCGCCGAACGGCCCACCGGTGCCGATACTGACCGCGCTGGAGATCGGCTTCAAGACAGTGAGGCGCGGCTCGGTCTTGCTCCCGCCCACCAGGATCGTCTCCATAGCCTCGGGGATCCCGTGTCCACGAATGCGCTCGGAGCCGAAATAGGCCATGGCCCCGATGATCAGGCCCCCGACCACCGGAATCAGGATGGTCCAGGCACCCAGCTTGGCCGTGGTCGGCGGGACCAGGCTCACACCGACGGTCTGGTAGTAGGCGAGGTGGGTGAGGAGTCCGATCAGGTCGAGCAGCCCGAGGGCCCCGCTGGCGGCGAGGCCGCCGATGACCACGGCCAAGGGCAGGATTCTGAGTACCTCCGGGGTAATGGAGAAGTCAGACAGGTGCACCGCGGATCGGGACGGGCCCTCAGGATCTATGGGACGATTGGCTCGTGTTGCGAGAGACACGGAGGGAAATCATATCGTGACACGACCTTCTCTGAGGGACGAGGAATACCAGCGCCTCCTGGCCCTCCGGACGGGGCTGCGCCGGTTCCTCCATTGGAGCGAGGAGCAGGCCCATGCCGCCGGGCTGACCCCCAGCCATCATCAGCTGCTGCTGGCCGTCCGCGGCCACACTGACCCCCGCGGTCCGACCATCGGCGACATCGCCGGCTACCTCCTGCTCCGCCACCACAGTGCTGTCGAGCTGGCCCAGCGGGCAGAGGGGCTCGGGCTCATCGATCGCGTCGAGGACTCCGACGACCGCCGGGTGGTGCGCCTGGTGCTGACGGACAAAGGGATAGCGGCCCTCGAGCAGCTGACCGCCCTGCACGTGGAGGAGCTGGCCCGCCTGGCCGACGATCTCCGACCGGTGTGGGAGGGGCTCGAGGCCACCCCGTCGGTCGCCGCCCGGAATCCGGCACCCCCCACGCGGGCCGGGCCGACGGGGGAGCGTGGCCGAGCCGTGTAATAGATTTGCGTCTCGCCACTCCGGATGTGGCCGTACCCGCGTGCGCCAGCTGGTCGGCGCCTCAACCAGAAGACGACAGGGGGAACGTGTCCATCGGGATCGTCACCGATCCGCCTCGAGTGGCCGACGAGGTCCAAACGGTCGTTCGACAGCGCAATCGGCTCGTGCTGGTCCGGATCGTGCTGGTGCTTGCCGCCGGGATCGGGGCCGCCCTCCGGCTGTGGTACCTCTTTCACAACGCCCTCAATGCGGACGAGGGCTCCGTCGGCCTCGCCGCGCAGAGCATCCTCAACGGCCACTTCAACGCCTTCTACCCCGGCCAGCTCTACGGAGGCGTCGAGCCCTATGTGACCGCCGCGCTCTTCGGGGTCTTCGGACAGAGCGCCCTCATGGTCAAGATGACCCCGCTCCTGTTGTCGCTGATCGGGGCCGTGCTCACCTGGCGGATCACCCTTCGCCTGGTCGGCGACCGCCAGGTGGCCGCACTGGCTGGGGTGCTGGTCTGGGTGGCGCCACTGGCCGCGGTGTGGAACTCGACGGTGGAGCGGGGCTTTCGGGGCATCACCATGGTCTGCGGCTTGGCGTGCCTCCTCTTTGCCCTCCGCTGCCTCGACGGTCAGCGCGGATACCTCGACATCGCCGGCCTCGGGGTTTTCCTCGGCGTGGGCTGGTGGTCATCGCCGGAGATCGCCTACTTCCTGGTCCCCACCGGGTTGATCCTCATCGGCGCCGTGGTGGTCACGCCATCGGGACATCGCATCGCCGTTTGGGTCCCCCGCATCATGGTCGGCCTCGCCGCCGTCGGGCTCGGGGCGCTGCCCTGGCTGTGGGTCAACGTCCCTGGGTTCCGCTCGCTCAAGGCGTCCTCGTTCCCGGGCGGCCGGGTGAAGGCGAACCCGGGCTACGGCGGGAGGGTCGACATCTTCTTCAACCACGTCCTGCCCATGCAGACGAACCTGGTGGGGCCGGACAAGGAGTCTGAGGTCTTCACCCACTCGGTGCAGCTTGGCTTCCAGTTCGGGTTCGACGCCCTGCTGGTCATAGCCCTGGTGCTGTGCGTCGTGAAGGGTGGCCGCGGGCTGGCCATCGCAGCAGGGGCGGTGGCCCTGCCCTTCCTTTTCGCCCTGCAGCCGGGCACGTGGTTCTGGCAGGACGGCCGCTATGGCGTCTTCGTCGGGGCACTGCTCACCCTCGTCCTGGCCATCGCCTGCGACGAAGCGCCCCTCCTAATCGGCAGATTTCGACAACGACGACAAGAACCCAAACGACAACCACAGCGATTCCGCCATCGACAGGCTGGTGTCTCGAGCCCGGCGCGCCTGCTCATGTGCGGGGTCGTCGTGGTGAGCGCGGCGCTGACCGTCGTGTCCTTCCGCCAGACGGCTTCGTGGTTCGCACCCCAAAGTGGCGGCTTCTTCTCGGACTGGGGCGACCCCAACGCGGCCACCATCCGGGCCATCGATCGCCTGGAGGCGGCCGGCGTACGCACCGGCTATGCCGAGTACTGGTTGGCCTACGACTTCGACTTCTTGTCCAAGGAGCGATTGGCCATCACCACCGTCCCTGGCGCAGACACCAACCGGTACAAGTCGCTCAACCGCATCGTCGAGACCTCCCCGGCCCCGGCGTGGCTCTTCGTGCCACCCGACAAGATCAGTGAGGGCTTCCAATTGTTCGCCAATACCGAAGCCATCATCGGGCCGGCGTCACTGTCCCAGACTGCGTTCGTGGCCAAGCTCCATGCCCTGGGAGTCCCCTACCGGATCGTCGATGCCGGGGTGGTCCAGGCTGTCATCCCCTCCCGGCCGGTGACGCCCAAACAGGTGGGCCTGCCCTGATCGGCGACTCAAGCTGCCGGCCAGTTCACGCCCCCGACCTGTATCGCGTCGAACTGCGAGTGCAGGCCATCGAAGTTGAGGTCTCCCTTGAAGGTGACGCAACCAAGCGTGATCGTCGTGGTAGCACTCAACTGAACGATCCCTGGACGGGAACGAGCTGCGTCTGGAGCCCGTCGATCTCCGTTGTTGCATTGAACAAGGTGGTAGTGCCTTGCCCGATGCGGCAAGTAGCGTCTTGGGCGTCGCCGTCAGCGTTGGTGATCTCGCCTTCGCCTGATACAAAGTAGTCTCCGGCTGGCAGAGTCAGAGTCGCCACGGTGACCTCATCGTGCTGGTCGGTTTGACCGTCGACCACCTGAAGGATCAGCGGCGTATGCGTGGCCGAGGCCCGCCGTGCCCGCCGGACCTTGCGGCCCCGTTGCACCAGTGGCCCCAGCCGAGCCGGTGGCTCCCGTCGCGCCGGTTGCGCCTGTGGCTCCGGTATCACCTTTCGGTCCGGCTGGACCTTGCGGTCCCTGCGGGCCGGTCTGGTTGAAATTGAGGGTGGCAAAGCCATTCGGGCAGTGGGTATTGCTTCCAACGACTTCCAACACCGTGATGGACGTGTTGGCAATGATGCAGGAGTGAATGACGCCGTCCGGTCCGGGGACCGTTCCTCCGCTGTTCGGAGCGGCGCTGGCCGCCGCCCCGCTACCCCCGGCGGCGAGCACACCTACCGCCACAATCGCCGCCACAGCCCACTTGCGAGTAAAGCGCATAGTCCCCGCCCCTTTGTGAAACCCGGTCCGGGTTTCCTAAGAGAACCTTAAGAGATTTCTCGCATATAGTCTATGGACCATCACAATTAGTGGTTGTCGTGGGCTAGTGGTTGTCGTTGCCGGTCCAAGGGCCGGGTGCTGAACTGCCGGCGACTGCACGGATGACAACGTGCGCGACTGGCCACATGGACGGGCAGGACCCGTCATCCGGAGCAGAACGATTGTTATCGTGCCGGGGATGAAGGGGGTCCCATGCAAGTGGCCTTGACCGCTGAGCAAGAAGAGCTCAAAGACGAGCTGCGCTCGTACTTTGCCGACCTGGTGGACGAAGTCGAGGGGTCGGGCGACCAGGAGTCGACCTACACGCGCTACATCCGCCGTATGGGCGAAGACGGCTGGCTGGGTCTCGGTTGGCCGGTGGAGTACGGCGGCCAGGCCCGCGGCCCGATCGACCAGATGATCTTCGTGGAAGAATCCCATTGGGCCGGCGTCCCGCTGCCCCTCCTCACCCTCAACAGCGTCGGGCCCACCCTCATGGCTCTGGGCACCGAGGAGCAGAAGGCCCGTATCCTGCCCGGCATCCTGCGCGGAGAGGTGCACTTCGCCATCGGGTACACCGAGCCCTCGGCCGGCACCGATCTGGCCTCCCTCAAGACGCGGGCGGTTCGCGATGGCGACGAGTACGTCATCAATGGGGAGAAGCTCTACACCAGCGCCATCGCCCAGGCCAACTACGTCTGGTTGGCTACCCGAACCGACCCTGACGTCGCCAAGCACAAAGGCTTGTCGGTCTTCATCGTCCCCACCGATGCCGAAGGGTTCCACTGGACCCCATTGCACCTCATCGTAGGCGACATCACCAGCTCCACCTTCTACGAGGACGTGCGCGTGCCGGCCGAGAACCTAGTGGGTGCGGAGAACCAAGGCTGGAAGCTCATCACCAACCAGCTCAACCACGAGCGCGTGGCTCTCTGCCCCGCCTCGGGGCTGCTCCGGAGCCTGGACGAGGTGCGGACCTGGGCCCAACAAGAGAAGCTGGCCGACGGGCGGCGGGTCATCGACCAGGAATGGGTGCGGCTCCACCTGGCCCGGGTGCATGCCAAGGTCGAGGTGCTCAAGCTGCTCAACTGGAAGGTGGCGTGGGCGGCCGACAAGGGACTGAACCCGGCTGACGCCTCGGCCACCAAGGTCTACGGCACGGAGCTCTCCCTCGAGACCTATCGGTTGCTCCTCGAGGTCGTCGGGCAGGCGGGCTACCTGCCCGAGGGCTCGCCCGGAGCCGTCCTCAAGGGCCGGCTGGAGCGCAACTCCCGGAGCCAGACCATCTTCACCTTCGGCGGTGGGACCAACGAGGTCCAGCGCGACATCATCGCCATGGTCGGCCTTGGCATGCCCCGAGCTCCTCGGTAGCCGTTGCCAGCCCGGGTGACCCACGCAGGCTCATCGGACCTGGCCGAAGAAGCTCCGTAGCTCCCCAACAAAGAGGTCCGGCTGCTCCATGGCCGCGAAGTGGCCACCTCGGTCGAGCTCGTTCCAATACCTCAGGCTGGGGTAGACGGCCTCGACCCAACGTCTCGCCGGGAGTATGAGCTCTTTGGGAAAGCGCGAGTAACCGACAGGCACCGTGACCGGATCGACGCCCGGACTGCGAAAGCTCTCCCAATAGAGCCGGGCCGACGACGCTCCCGTGTTGGGGATCCAGTAGCACATGACGTTGTCGAGCAGCTCGTCCCGGCTGAACACGTTCTCGGGATGGCCGTCACAGTCCGACCAGGCCTGGAACTTCTCGAGGATCCAGGCCGCCTGCCCTGACGGCGAGTCGGCCAGCCCGTACCCGAGGGTCTGGGGCCGGGTCGACTGCTGGGAGGAGTAGCCCCTCCCGCTCCGGATGAAGTCCTCCCGGGCCGACCACGCCTGCTGCTCGGCCGGGGACAGCTCCTCCCCCGGTTTGGGCGCCGCCCTCATGGCCAGGGTCAGGTGGATGGCAGCACAGTGGGCGGGGTCGGCGTCGGGGATCAATCCGGTCACGGCCGCGCCCCAGTCGCCGCCCTGGGCGCCGTAGCGGTCATACCCCAGGCGCCGCATCAGCTCGCTCCAGGCGCCGGCGATGCGTTGGATCGTCCAACCCGACACCGACGGCTTGTCGCTGAAGCCGTAGCCGGGGAGTGAAGGGCACACCACGTGAAAGGCGTCGCCGGCCTCGCCGCCGTGAGCGACCGGGTCCGTCAGCGGCCCGATGACCTTCAGGAACTCGACCACCGACCCCGGCCACCCGTGGGTCATGAGCAGCGGGAAGGCGTCCGGTTCGGGTGAGCGCACATGCAGGAAGTGGATCCCGAGGCCGTCCAGCGAGGTGCGTGACTGCCCGAGCTGGTTGAGCCGACTCTCGACCGTCCGCCAGTCATACTGTTCGGCCCAATAGTCGCAGACCTCCCGGACGTAGCCGAGCGGGATGCCCTGGGACCAACCCTCGGCCGTCTCGGGCTCGGGCCATCGCGTGTTGCCCAACCGGTCCCGGAGATCGTCGAGCACGCTCTCGGGAACGGCCAGCTCGAACGGCGTGATCTCGTCGGTCATTGCCACTTCTCCTCTCCACGGCCTATCCGGGTCGCCACGCACCGGTCGGGACCGACACCGCGTTTGCCACAATGGGGCATGAGCAATCGAGCCGCCGTCCGGTTCCCCGACGGGAGCGTGCGCTACGGAGTGTACGACCCGGCCGAAGAGAGCATGTGGCCGCCGCTGTTCGCCTCCCCCGAGGAAGCAGAGGCGGCGTGGGGCCAACGGGATGCCGACCCGGAGGGACCGGGTGCCGGCGACGAACCGCCGCCCTCGGTCGAGGTGAAGATCTTTGCCGACTACGACGGTGGCTTCTGGTGGATCGGGGAGGGCACCGCGTCGGCTGTCACTCTCGGGACCACCTGGGCAGGGATCATCGGGAGCTACGACGACATCGAGTGGGACGACGAGCCCCGGACCCGGCACCTCGAAGTCCCGGAGTGGGCCCGGGAAGCGCTCGGCATGCCCCAGGGGCCCGAGTAAGGCCCTACGGGGAGGACACCCGGCCGAGCACGGACTCGAGGTCGTCGAAATGGTGGGTGGCCTCGTGCACGGTGTGCTGACCGAGCCAGGACAGGTCCCGTTCGGTCGGTTCGGGATAGTTGTAGATGCAGGGGCGGGTCAACTGCTCGGGTGAGAGGCCCTCGAACAGCTTGGCCATGAGGTTGGCCGCCATGACCAGCTCGCTCGCCACCTCGGCCACCTGCTCCTTCTCGTAGCCGGCCAGGAGGACTCGCTCGTCCCGGTGCATGGGTGCGTAGCTCGGCGTGTCCTCGACCAGGGCCAGGATGGCGCGGTCCCGCTGGATGAGGAGGACGTCCCGGACGTGGCAGGCATACTCGAGCGCCGACCAGACGTCCGGTGCCGGTCTGATCCGGACCAGGCCCTCGAGCGCAGGGTCGAGAATCGCATCCCGGTACCGGTCACCGATCGCTCTGAGGGTGTCAGGGATGTCGCCGCTGGCGACACTCCCGTAGACGTACCCGCACTCGCCGCACTGGTCCATGGGCCCAGCATGGCCTGTCCAGGCCGGGTGGTCGACCATGGCAGGCGCCCAGCGACGATGACGGGCCAGTTGCCGGTCGACCACGGCCGGTCAGGAGGGCATCTTGTTTGCCGTCACGATCGCGGCCGGACGAAGGCGAGGGCCTCGTTGGCGAGCTCGAACCAGTCGTGCTCGGGGGTGTTCGCCGCCACGACCCACTCCTTCAAGGGGCGGCCTTGCCCCCGGTCGAAGGGTCTCGCCGAGCCCGAGGCGACCAGTTCGGCGCAGCGATCGGCAGGAAGCTTGACGGTGAGCTCCCCGTCCTTGGACATGGCGAAGACCTTGCCCGCAACCCGCAACCCGCAGCCCGGGGGCGGAGCCCGTGCCCTCGGCGACGCCGGGTTCGCCCAGCAACCGGTCGGAGATCTCGAAGAAGGGGTCGATGTCCACGCTGGCCACACGTTCTTAGCTTCCTCACATGAATCTCTTACGCCTAGTACAAGGCAGCCCGCGACGATGGAGACCGAGATCCTCAGAGTGGAGGATGAGACGGAGAGCAATTCGTGAGCACCATTGGTTACATCATCATTCCCTTCTTCCTGAGCTTCGTCATCGGCGGGCTGGCTCTCGGTATGTCAGCCTGAACTGACCAGCCACCACCTGCCGGGCCGCAGAGCCTCATCGGACCGGGGTGAATGCCGCCAGCCCCGACAGTGGCCTCCTGTCAAGTAGGCGGACCGGCATTGGCAACGTCTTGGTGGGGGGTGCAGGACTGGGAACCTCGCGCCTCGGTCAAGATGCACAATTCCCGTCATCGGAACGACCCCCGCCAATATGCTCGGTGGCATTCGGCCCATGTCTGGTGTTTGGGAATGACTCAAGGTGAGCACCATGTGCTCTGGCATTGCTCGCTGCTCTCGAGCAGTGAACATGCCTCTTTGCTCGAAGCCGAAGACGGCCACCAATTTGAGGGCGTCGTTGTTGTCCCGCTCGGAGACCTTCCGTGCCATATCGATTACGCCCTGTCTGTTGATCGGCAGTGGCGACCCCACGAGGCTCACGCGAAGATCGTGACGCCTCGAGGCGTTCGAGAGATCCATCTCCGATCACGCCATGGGGACGGGTGGGAGTTGGACGGCGTCCCGGCTCCGCACCTCGGGGACTGCGCCGACATCGATCTCGGCTGGACGCCCGCCACCAATACCATTCCGATCCGCCGCCTGAAGCTCGAAGTCGGCGAGACGTCGAGCATCACCGCTGTTTGGGTGCGGTTTCCCGAGTTGGACGTTGTGAGAAACGAGCAGAGGTACACGCGCCTGGCCAGCGATCGTTGGCGGTACCAGTCGGGTGACTACGACTTTGAGCTTGTGACCGACGCTGCCACCGGGCTCGTCCTCGTATATGGCGACGATCTCTGGCGAGCATCGGCTCTCTCGCTTGGGTGAACCGAACACACTGCACGTGGATCATGTGGTGCCGCGAGGGGCCGGCGCTGCCTACCTTTGAGCGCCAAGTCGGCTACAGCACTTGCTATGGCCCATTGACGGCGAAAGTTCGTCGCACTAGTGTGAAAATTGTGTCAGCGCGCACAACGTGCACGCGTCAGGAGGGGACCGATGAGGCCATCGAGCTTGGCTATTCCCGTTCGCGTCGCACTTGCAGTGATGATCGCGTTAACCACCCTGGCGGTTGTGCTGCCGACGAGCGTTTCGAGCGCGTCGGCGCACGGAACGGCGGCAGACCCAACGGTCAGCGACCCGATCCTGCCCAGCAGCGGCATTGAACCCGCCACGCTCGGCACGACGTTCCCCCTGTCACAGGTGGGCTACGAGCAGTCGGAATATTTCGTCTCGGGTACGGCCACCAGCTATGTGCCGACCAGTCCGTTGACGCTGGATGGACGATGGTCGGTGACGCCGGATTCGACCGCACCGTACGAAACCCGGGTCGTGGTGAACCGTCCGATCGACCCCCGCAAGTTCAACGGCACGGTCCTGGTCGAGTGGCTCAACGTCTCCGGTGGGCTTGACGACGCACCCGACTGGGTCCTCACCCACAATGAGCTGATCCGAGATGGCTTCGCGTGGGTCGGTGTCTCGGCCCAGTCAGTCGGGATCAACGCGCTCAAGTCCAGCGATCCCACCCGCTACGGGCCACTCTCAGACCCCGGTGACAGCTACTCGTACGACATCTTCTCCCAAGCCGGGCAGGCAGTCTGGGATAGCTCGGCGCAACTGTTGGGTGGACTGACCGCGCAGCACGTCATGGCCATGGGCGAGTCGCAGTCGGCAGACCGTCTGACCACCTACATCGACGGCGTGGCGCCAGTAGTGAACGTGTACAACGGGTACCTGGTGCATAGCCGGATTGGATCTCCCTCGTCCCTCTCGCAATCTCCACAGCCCCCGGTCACCGTTCCGACGTCGGTTCAGTTTCGCTCCGACCTCAGCACCCCTGTCTTCGAATTCGAGACCGAGACCGATGTGTCGGGCACCACGCTCTACGATCGTCAGCCCAATACGAACCAGTTCCGTCTCTGGGAGGTGCCAGGGGGTTCGCACTTCGATTACTACGGTCTCTTTGTCGGACCGACTGACACCGGGAACGGACAGGGGGCCATCTCGAACCTGGCCGCGATGCAGAGCCCACCGAGCACTGTCTCGGGCTTGGGCACCTGCACCAACCCGATCAACACCTCTGGCACCCACTGGGTTTTGAACGCAGCCGTCTGGTGGCTCAACCGGTGGGTGGTCAACGGCCTCGCGCCTCCCGTTCCTCCGCTCATGCAGGTCACGACAACACCGGGCGAGCCCGTCGTCTTCGCCACCGACGCCAATGGCAACGTCCTGGGCGGTGTCCGTTCACCCCAGGTTGATGTGCCCATCGCGACATTGAGCGGCGTCGGGAACAGCGGCGGCCTTGGGGGTTTTTGCGCTCTCTTCGGTCGCACGATCCCATTCAGCTCCAGCCAACTCGCCAGCCTCTACCCAACGCACTTCCAATTCGTCTTGGAGTGGGACTTGGCGACGCTGAAAGACTGGGTCGGCGGCTACCTCCTGGTGCCCGATCTCCTCGAACTTGACAACTCCGCGTTGGTTTCAAACATCGGCGGATAGAAGCTGGAACACGGGTTCTACTCGAAGGCTGACCAGCCGTTGGAACCTGAAGTTACCCGTTTGGGGCGTCGCCGAGTGGGTTGTACCCGGCAAGTGCCTCCCAGGTCGTCGGTAAGTCCTGGACATGCGTGCTGCGGCTTCCACGACAGGGCCCAAGATCCAATCCGCTGCCCTCTGCCGGAGCAACAACGGGGCCTTGGATCTCGTGCGGGATGGCCGCCCTCCGGCTCCGCGGTGCCAGTTCGCCCTCCGGCACCAGCTCGAGCCGGTTCTACCGCCGGCTACCTTGACTTATCCGACGTAGACCGACACAGCTGGCACTCCCGGAGGCGGAGACGAACGGGGTTCTCCGTTGCACGTTGGAGTGGGATTGATACCTTTGATCGGCCATTGAACCGAATGTACAACCCCAATGTGGACCACCGGCAAGTCGTTTGGCGGATTGTAGTCGTTGGCCAGGGGGAACACGACGGTGAAGTTCTTTATGATGTCGACACTGCTCGGATTCACGATCTGAAAGGTCCCGGTGATTTCGACTTCACCTTTCTCGACGTAGAACGCGCCTGTGCATCCGTAGGGTATCTTCTGGGTGTGCTTCTCCGAAACAGATTGCGACTCGGACCAGCTGTGTGACAATGACGCCTCGAACTTGGCAGTGATGATTTTCTCGAGGAACGCCAGGCTCACCCCCGCCTTCACTGACCACTGCGTTTGCCAGCTAAAGCTCCAGCCCCTGTCGACCTCGTAGGTCTTGTCGGGATGATCGGTGCTGTTGGCGTCAGGCGCGCCAAGCGGTTCCCACTCCGACCGGGGGGTAGTCCTGACCCCTTGGCTCGTTGCGTCGTAGGTGCACTCTGGCTTGCCCGCCCCACAGGTCGCCAGGATCTGTTCCTTCACAGTCTGTAACTGGCCGGGTGACAAGGTCGACGCGTCGTAGACGAGGGTAGGCTTATCTGTCACGCTCCAGTGCGGCTGGGGGTCAATGGAATGCGGGTCTGAGTCCGTCCAACTCACCGAGCAGGCGTACGGCGACGAGATACTGACGTCGTTGGTGTTGCCATGTTGCTTGATCGTGCAGGTGAGCTC
>DATDHU010000092.1:0-24044 GCA_036521415.1 Acidimicrobiales bacterium | reverse complement strand
CGTCGAACGCCTCGAACACCGCCGCCGAACCGGACCAGCTCTTCCGCCTGGAATAGAGCCGGCAAGGCCGTAGGCCGCCGCCGGGCCGGATCTCCCGTGTGACAGGTGCAACGCGCCGGCGCGTGACAACCCGATCATCCGACCACGTCGTCACCGCGCCCGGAACATCGGTCCCCGAACGTCTGACCAACGCGACCCAAATCAGCCACTCGGATGACGGCGTCGAGGGGCCTTCGCCTCAGGCGTGGTCGCGGATCGACCGGCGACCGCTCAGGTAGAAGATCCCGGCCAACGCAGCGAAGATTGCCATGACTAGATCTCCAGCTGGAATCGGAAGGGTGAGGACCACAGGTACGAACGCCCCGACGACCCACACCAGTTGCAGTCTTGTCTCGAATCGGGCAAAGGCGCGGCCCTGGTTCGATTCGGGAACGAATTGCTGGACAAGGGCATCGAACGACGGCTTGGCCACCGCCCCGGCAACCCCGACGGCAAATGCCACCACGGTCTGGAACAAGCGAGCCTGCTCGAGTGCTCCCAATGCAGCGAATGCCGCCACCAACCCCAGCGAGGCGGCGAGGATCTGTTGCTCGCTGAGCACCCGGCGAATCCGCGAGACCAGGAGCACTCCGACCAGGGCTCCAGCGGTGATGGACCCGAGCAACAGCCCGAACCACCAGGTGGCTGCTCCCTCACGCCGAAGGCCGAAGGCAAAGAGAAAGGTGAGGAAACCGACCAGCGCCTTGAGTGCCGACATCGGCATGAGGGCCAGGAGCACCTCGCCGTTGGCGATGGGACGGAACGGAGCCAGGTCCTCGTCGTCGTCCAGGTCGTCGACGAACGACTGACGGCCGAGCATCGGTGCAGTCGGGTCCGACGCCGTCGCTACGACCAGATCGGCGCCGGTGGATCCAACGGCCGAGCCCCGCTCAGGGCCGGCTGGAGCACCCCGGATCGACCGGGATCGGCGAACAGGCAATCGCAGACCGGCCACAGCCCCAGCGGCAAACACCACCATGGCCAGCCAGATGACCCAGGGGGCCCCGCCCAGTTTCAGCGCAGCAACGGCGGGTAGCGCGAACGCGAACCCGGCCAACGACGCCAGGAGGCCCAGTCGTGCGTTGAGGGAGGCCAGGTCGACCTCCGGGGCGTGCCCAGCCTCACCTGCCTGGCTCACCCGGCCTGCCTCACCTACGCGCCCTGCCTCAGCTGCTTGACTCGCCTGCCCGGTTTGCCCGCTCTGCGCCACATGACCTCGCTGGCCCACATGACCGGCCTGGTCGGACGGCAAGGCTGCCCCGACCACGGACTCTCTGGAAGCTTCCAGCCCCGTCGTTGAGTCGAGCAGGCCCTGTGCGGCCATTTCGGGAACGAGCGCCCCCTTGGTCACCAGGTAGACCTTGGACAGGACGAGCATGGCGAAGGCTTCGGGGAACAGCAACAACGAATGGAAATCCCGCGCCAGGAGCGGGCACAGTGCAGCACGACCCAGGGCGGACACGACCACCATGGCCCGCCGGGCCCCTCGGCTGCGGTCGATAAGCGGGCCCAGTGCTGGAGCAACCACGGCGAAGGGCGCCATGGTCAACAGCAGATACAGCAGCACCTTGTCCTTGGCCGCCGTGGGCGAGATGGAGAAGAAGAGCGATCCGGCCAGCGAGACGGCGAACATGGTGTCCCCCGCCGTCATAAGCACGTGGGTCAGGGCCAGCCGCCCGAACGGCTTGCGCTGGTCGAACAAGTCGGCCAACGAGGAACGCACCAGACGCCGAAACTGGTCGCCTCGATCCCGAACGCTCACGAGGGCATGGTACGTGGCATGGCTCCAGAAGAGTCACACCCTCCAGTGCCAGTCAGGTAATGGCCCCCGCCGCCCGCATCTTGGCGATCTGCTCCGAATCGATCCCCCAGTCAGTCAGCGCCTCGTCGCCGTACTGGCCCGGGTTCGGGGGTGGACGCCGGATCGCGCCCGGCGTGCCCTCGAACCGGGGAGCAGGTGCCGGCTGTATCACCCCGGCCACCTCGGTAAACGTGCCGCGGTGCTGATTGTGCGGGTGTTTGGAGGCCTCCGGTATCGAGAGCACGGGTGAGACGCATGCGTCGGTGCCGTCGAAGATGGCCTGCCACTCGTCGCGAGTCTTGGTCAGGAAGAGCGTGGCGAACCGCTCCTTCAGCTTGGGCCACTGTGACTTGTCGTTCTGGTCGGGCAGCGCCTCGTCCTCCAGTTCCAGCAAGCGGATGAGTTCGGCATAGAACTGCGGCTCGATCGCACCCACACCCATGAACTTTCCGTCCGAGGTCTCGTAGACCTCGTAAAACGGTGCACCGGTATCGAGAAGGTTCGTCCCCCGCACGTCCTGCCATATGCCCATGGAGCGAAAGGTGTAGATCATAGTCATCAGCGCAGCCGCCCCATCAACCATGGCCGCATCTACGACCTGACCCTCGCCCGTCTTTTGGGCAGAGAGGATCGCCGCCACCATGCCGAATGCCATCAGCATGCCTCCGCCCCCGAAATCCCCGACCAGGTTGAGCGGGGGAAGGGGCGGCTGCCCGGCTCGCCCGATGGACTCGAGGGCGCCCGCTATCGAGATGTAGTCGATGTCGTGCCCGGCCGTCTCGGCCAACGGGCCGGTCTGACCCCATCCGGTCATCCGACCGTAGACAAGCCGGGGATTGCGCTTCATGCACACCTCGGGGCCGAGCCCGAGACGCTCGGCTACGCCGGGGCGGAACCCCTCCATGAGCCCGTCGGCCTGGTCGATCAGGCGAAGGGCGAGCGCGACCCCGTCGGGGTTCTTCAAGTCCACGGCGACGGATCGCCTCCCACGGTTCATGAGGTCGAGGTGCGCCGTTTCCTGTGGCGGATGGGTGGCGCGGTCATGCCGGTCGATCCGGATGATGTCGGCCCCGGCGTCGGCCAGCATCATCCCGGCGAATGGTGCCGGCCCGATCCCGGCAAACTCGACGATGCGCAGACCGGCAAGCGGGCCGGTCATCGAACACCTGGCCGAGGACTCGATTCCTCCCGTGCTGACGCGGGGACGAGGGCGGTGATGCTGGCCTGTGAGAGTGGGATCCGCATGCAGGGATGCTGGTCTCTACCCGAGTTGCGGGTCAAGTACGGCCAGGCACGGTGGCAGGGTCCGGGACGGGCTGGGCCGCAGCTGGGCCGGGATCAGGTCGAAGCGGGGCCAAATCCGACCGCAGCAGTGGCCGCGGTCCAGAGTCCCACCAGCAGGGCCCTCGTGGGCGCCGGGCCCCCGGCTCCCGGCTCCCGGCCCGGGCCCCCCCCCGACGGGCCCCTAGCCGACGCAGCCGACACAGCCGACACAGCCGACACAGCCGACAGAGCTGACAGAGCTGACAGAGCTGACAGAGCTGACAGAGCTTGACAGAGCTGACAGAGCTGACAGAGCCGGCAGCAAGAGAGCCGTGACGCGAAACGGTGCCGCTCTGCGCGAGGCAGAACGGCACCGTTCAGCGATCCATTGAGACCGAGGGTCCCGGCTCGAAGCGGGATCCCGGATGGAGGCGACCGCGGACCTCGGATCGAAGCGACCCGGGCCCCGCAAGCCGGTTACTGCGGCGGCCCCGAAGTCAGCTGCACCGAAACCGACTGCTGATTCCCGGACGAGTCGACATACCCGATGGTGACCTTGTCACCCGGGTGATGTGGGGTCAGCAGGTTGGTGAGGGTGGTGGGCGAGTCAACGTTCTGACCGTTCACCGAAGTGATGACGTCACCGGCGGCGAGCCCAGCTTCTTGAGCCGGCGAGCTGGTGATCACCTGAGCGATCGACGCACCCGAGGTCGTGCTACCGGACCCCGAGTTGCCTGACCCGGAGGAGCCGGAGCCCAAGCCACCCGAACCATTACCGAAGCCGGAGCCGCCCTGGCCGCTACCGAAGCCACCGGCACCGGAGCCGCCACCCAACCCAGAGCCCGATCCCTGGCTCGAGGAGGATTGCACCTCAACACCGAGGAATGCGGTGGCACCGATGTGGACGCTCGACGAGGCGTTGCCGGCCACGATCTGCTTGGCGATGGAGTTGGCCGTGTTGATCGGGATGGCGTAGCCCTGGGCGCCCGAGGACTGATCGGGGGCCTGGTAGGAGAAGCCGGCCGAGGCGGCGGTGTCGATCCCGAGCACGTGGCCCGATGTGTCGACCAACGGACCACCGGAGTCACCGGCCTGGATGTTGGCGTTCGTCTGGATCAGGCCACTCAAGGTCTCCGACGTCCCGTCACCGGAGTCGCTGGCCGTGATCGACTGGTTGAGAGCAGTGATCGCTCCGCCAGCCGCGCTCGGGGTCCCACCGGTGCCGCCGGCATTGCCGATGGCCACGACCGCTTGCCCGGAGGATGCGTTGGACGAATCGCCGAGAGTGACGGTCTGGAGCCCTGAGGCATTGTGCAGCTGGATGACAGCCACGTCATGCGACCGGTCATAGCCGACCACGCTGGCGGTGTAGGTCTTCCCGTTGCCCACGTCGGTGGCCGTGATGCTGGTGGCCCCGTTGATCACGTGGTTGTTGGTGAGGACCTCACCGGACGAGGTCAGGACCATGCCGGTCCCTGCCGCTTGCTCACTCTGGTAGCTGAGCGTGGTGTTGATGTCGACCAGCCCGGGATTGACCCCGTCGGCGATCGAAGACACGTCGCTCGGGCCACCGGCGCCGGTGGCCCCCGAGGCACCTGAGCCCGACGAGCCCGAGCCCGAGGAGCCCGACCCGCCGGAGTTGCCGAAGGGCGACACCCCTGAGTTGCCGGAGTTGCCGGAGTTCCCCGATGCAGGCGCATTGGCGCTCGTGCTCGAGGTCGGCTGCCAGGTCACGTGGCCGATACCCACGCCTGCGGCCAGCACGAGGACAGCGAGCACGGAGGCGACGACCGCGGTCCGAGCGTGGCGACGATTGGACTTGGGAGGCGGTCCGACCCATCCGGCCGACCCCGCTCCGATCCATCCTTGCCCGGGGGGCGGTGGGAACCCGCCCGATCCAGCGGCACCCGATCCAGGGGTCGCCGATCCGGCGGCGGACGATCCAAATGCGCCCGCTCCGGCGGCGGCTGCTCCCGCGGCAGCGGCGCCCGGAGGAGCGGCGAAGCCCGGAGTCGCGGCCATGGAGCGCGGTGCGTAGGGTTGGCCACCCGGGTACACGGAGACGTCCTCGGCCCGGACGTCGTGGGTCCATGGTGGCCCAGGGGCATGCTCCGGTACGGGACCGGGATAACCGGCGCCGTACGGGGTGACTTCTTGTGAACCGCCGGCCGGGCCGGGCGTCCCGGGCGTCGTGCCCGGTTCCGTTCCCGCCGCCGGGAGTTCGATGGCGTGCTTGGCTGTGTCGTCAGGTGTGGATGCTGGGATAGGGGCTGTTGCCCCATACCCGTCCCCGTTGGTTGGATCTGCCCCGTCTTGACTCATCATTTCCCTCCAGTAGGACGAGGCCGAGCCCAGTTGTCCGTTCCTCGCACTTTCAAGGAAACTCGCTCTACATAAGCTTTCGATCAACACCAGCTATGAGCTGGATTAAATTTTCCAGCCGGTCGCGTGACAACTGGTTTTTCCTGCTCGAGATGGGTGTCGCGGCCTCGAGATGGGCGGTGTGGCTGCCCAGGGCCGGGTGCGGACCGACGTTCTGGTTCTCGGACGACCCTTTCTTGTTGCCAGTCGGCTTTCTGGTTCCGGATCGACCCTTCTGGGCGCCGGTCGGCTCCTCTGGGTCACTTGTCCTCCTGGGCCTGGCCCCGCTGGTTGGCTCCAGCACCCCGCTCGGGCGGCTCCCGAACGCCCGGCACCCCAGCGCGCCGCGGAGTGCTCTCACCCCCTCACTCTAGGGGTGCGTCCCGGATCGGTCGGCCAGTCCTGCTGACGCTCGACTGGCATCCGGTGCAAGCGGGCGGCGCGGCGAATGATCACCCGCTGGAGGGCGACCGGCTTCCGGACGTCGCCGAACTCGTAGACGCCGCCGTCCCCCACTTCGATGGCGAGCTGTCCGGTACCCACCAGCTTCCGAAGCGGTGTCCGACGGGCGTCCACCCGATTGACGTCCGCCAGCAGGATCTGGGTGCCGCGGCGGTTGAACACGCCAAAACGCTCGATGATGCGCACGTTGGTCACGATGAGGCTGGTCATCCGCCAGCGAACGAACCGGGCCACCAACCAGGCGCAGGGTATGGCGGCGATGACGCCCTCCACCCAGTGGGCGGCGATCGAGGTGTGCACGAAGGCGATGTCGAGCGTCACGGCGACGGCAACGACGACGAGGGTGACCAGGAGCGGCCCGATCATGTACACCCAATGGGGCCGGATGTCGAGGAGAACCTGCTCCCCCTCGTAGAGCACGCGGCGGGAGATGGCCACGGCGGCTAGCCGAGCTTGCCGGCGATGGACCCTGCGGAGCGGAGCACCGAGCCGTCGGCTCCCGCAGCCGAGTAGCGGTGGGTAGGACGGCGCTGGGCCTCGGACACCAGATCGGCGAGCAGGTTGGCGAAGGGCAGGTCGGGGCCGACCCACAGGTAGCGGGCCAACGATCCGGGGATGGTGTTGATCTCGTTGACGACGAGCTCCTTCCCGTCGGAGAGGAAGTCGATGCGGGCCACGCCGCGCACGCCGGCTAGCTCGGCGACCCGGTGGGCGGCGGCACGAAGGCTGGAGGCCAGCTCGTCGGACATAGCCGCCGGCAGTTCGCGCGGGGCACCGGCCATGCCCTCGCCGGCCACGTACTTGTCCCGGTAGCCGAGGATCTCAGCCGAGTCGGAGACGCGAATGGGTCGCTCGACGGCGGACAACTGCAGCTCGGGCCAGCTGCGCACGGCCAGCTGGAGGTCCCAGAGGTCCGGACGGAACGGCTCCACCACGGCGCCGTCGTGGAAGTGCTGGTTGGCCCCCAGGCGCGCCTGGGCGGTGGCGTAGTCCTCCACCACCTCGATCCCGATGGACGACCCCCCGAAACGCGGCTTGAGGATGTAGGGACCGCCGAATGGAGCGGGGCCGGACGCAGTGAGCAACGCCCGGGGCAGCGCCGGCAGGCCGGCTGCGCCCACCATCGCCCCGAAGGCCAGCTTGTCCATGCCCAGCGCGGCCCCGGCCACCGTGGGCCCGGCGTAGGCGATGCCGGCTAGGTCGAGCGCGGCCTGGAGGGAGCCGTCCTCGCCGGGGCCACCGTGACAGCAGACGACCGCCACGTCCATCGGAATGGGACGTGGCCGTCCCAACCGGCCGCCCGAGCCCATGAAACCCCCGCCGGCGGCGGCAACGAGCTGGAGCGGCGTCGCCCCCCGCGGCACCCCGTCCACGAATGCCTCTGCTTCGAGAGAGACGTCGACCTCGAACCACTCCCCCGTCTTCGACCAGTACAGGGCGTGGACGTTGCCCGCTCCGGACTTCTGGAGCTCGCGGGCGGCCTGCAGCCCGGTGAGCACGCTCACATCGTGCTCGGGCGACGGACCTCCGAGGATGACGGCGACATCGGGCACGGGTGGTTCTCTCCTCCGTTCAGGCGGTCTGACCAGCGGCTCGGCCGGTCGATGCGGAACGGCCCGACGACATGACTGTCGAGTCCGCCCGGACGCTCAAGGGTAGTGGTCCGGAAGATCGTTCTCGTACAGCACGGCGTCGCCGGGAGCGAGGGTGGCCCGCACCCAGGCGACGGCCTCCTCGCGGTCGGCTACGAGGTGGAGGCGTGCAGCTTCGGGCACGGAGGATCCAGCGACCAGGGCCCGCCGGTTGGTTCGGCCCACCACCACCAGGTCGGTGGCCGCCAGCGCCGCGGCCGCCCCGAAGGAGCGGTTCTCCTCGGCCTGACGCCGCCCCAGCTCGACCATGCCCGGAGTCACGACGACCAGGCGTTGGGACGCCGGGGTCGCCTGATCCCGGGTCTCGCCTGGAGGAGTCGCCAGGTTCATCGCCTCGTCCGGCTGAGCCGCCAGGGCTGTCTGGGCGACGAGGGCGGCCAGTGCCTCCCTCGCCCCCGAAGGGTTCGAGTTATAGGTGTCGTCGAGGATGATGAACCCGGCCGGCGAGCGTCCGGCCTCGAGCCGGTGGCCCACTGCGGGGAGATCGGACAGCCGAGCGGCGATGGCGGCGGTGCCCAGGCCGAGGGCAGATGCCGCGCCGATGGCACAGGCCAGGTTGCCGGGCTGCACGCCGGCGGGCACGACGAGGTGCTGGGCAACGATCGTGGCTGGTCCGATCCTCACCGTCATCCTCGCGGCCGCGTCCCGAACCACGCTGACCTCGCAATCGGCATCGGACGCCGAACAGCGCACCACCCGCTTGCCCTGATCGACCAGGCGATCGGCCAGTGCTGCCAGCCGCCGGTCGTCCACGTTCAGGACCACGGTCGAGGCGGCCACCGTGATCTCGGCCTTGGCCTCGAGAATCCGGTCCTCGGAGCCGAACCGCTCGAGGTGCACCGGGCCGATAGCGGTGATCACCGCGATCTCAGGCGGGCACCACCGGCACAGGTCGGCGATCTCCCCGGGCCCGTACGTGCCCATCTCGGCCACGAAGACCTGGGTGCCGTCGGCCAGGTGCTCGTTGACGGCGCGGGCCAACCCGGCTCGGTTGTTGAAGCTGGCCGGGCTGGACACCACCGAGCGCTCCGAAGCGATCAGATGGGTCAGGTGGTTCTTCGTCGACGTCTTGCCGAACGAACCGGTGATCGCCACCACGGTGGGCGCCACTTGAGCCAGCCTGGCCGAAGCCTGGTGCACGAAGCGGGAGGCCGCCCGGGACTCGAATGGACCGGTGAGGGCGCAGGCGCCATCGACCAGCGCCGGCACGAGCAGGGCGCCGAGGAGGGCCAGCGGCGAGGCCAGGCCGGTGACGATGCCGATCACCACGAGCACGAATTGGGCCACCACCCATACCGCGGCGAGGGTGCGGAGGCGGCGGGTCCAGGCGAGGGGCGAGGATCGGCCCCGCACGCCCAGCCCGATCGGGCCGACGGCGACGACGGCGGCGGTGGCCAGGCCGGCGAGCGTCCACCATAGGGAGGTCACCGCTCCGGCCAGCGCCACAACTCCCAGTGCGGCGTTGAGCGGCGTCACCGTCCACCACCGGGCGGCGAACCGGGTGCTCGAGCCGGCCAGGTAGTGCTCGCGCTGGGCCACACGGAGCCAACGCAACCCGGACGGGGCGAGAGCCAGGAGACAGGCGGCGACGACAATCCAGCCGAATGTGCCGTGGTAGCCGGAGAAATCGGCCGCGGTCACGCAGCCTCACTCACGCCGGCAAACCGCTGAGGACGGCGGCGCGCAGGTCGGTGGGGATCTCGGTGGGGGTGAGATGCCCGGCCCCCGGACGCACGATCAGCTCCGACGTCCTCAACAACCCGGCGGACCGCTCGGCTACCTCGACCGGCACCTCCGTGTCGTCCCCTCCCCACAGGAGTGTCACCGGGAGGTCCAGCTGCTCGAGCAGCGTTCCGTACTGTTCTGACAGCAACCGGACGAAGACCTCTCGCATGACACCCTGGGCGGCCCGGTAGTCGGGGGAACCGTACTTGTTCCGGAGGACCTCCATCCGCTTGTCGCTGACGAGGCCGATGCGGTGGAGGCGTCGCCCCATCCGGAAGGCCAGTTTCGGGCGGCGCCGGCGACCCTCCCGGTCGAGCAGGGGCACGCCGGTCAGGATCAGCCGATCGATCCGGCCGGGCAGGAGGCCGGGAAGATGCAGGGCGACGCGCCCGCCGAAGCTGTGGCCCACCACTGTGACCCGATCGGCCAGGTCGTCGAACAGGGCCACCAGGTGCTCGGCGTACTGAAGGCTCCCCCAACCGGCTGGCGGCGGCGGGGTCGCTCCGAATCCGGGGAGGTCGACAGCCATGGCTGCGTGGCTGCCCTCGAACGCGGGGACAGCGAACACCGGGTCGAAGTCGAGATGGTTGCGCCTCCAGCCATGGAGGGCGAGCACAGAGGGCGCTCCAGGTCCCCAGGTCCGCCCGAACAGGTGACCGTCGGCGAATGACTTCAGCACCGGCATACCCTAGCGATAGCCTCGCCCAACATGGAGCACTTCGAGCGCTGTCCAGGTCCAAAGCACCAGCTCCAGGTGTCGGTGTACGGGTCCCGGTACCCGTGTGGACACGGTGAACGGTAGGTGGGCCTCGACCTCGACCGCGCCCTCGAGTCGCTGACGCAATCACAGCGCCTCGCCGTCTACGAACCAGCTCAAGCGGTGTGCGTACTGGCCGGGGCCGGGTCAGGCAAGACGCGGGTCCTCACCCTGCGGGTGGCACGCCGGATCCGAGATGGCGAGGCCGAGGCCGACCACACCGTCGTGTGCACGTTCACCCGGAAGGCGGCGGCGGATCTGCGGGCCAGGCTGCGTGCGTTCGGCGTTCCTACCGTCACCCCCGGTCTGGCCTCCCGGACCACGAGGCCCTATCCAGGCTCCAGGCCGACTCAGGCCGGCGGGGCGGCGTCCATCGACGACGGGGTGGACCTCGACGCCGGAGTGAGACTCGACGCCGGAATGGGACTCGACGCACCGGTGAGTCCCGACGCCAGGGTGGGCCCGGACACCCGTCGATCGACCGGACCCGGGGTGCGGGCGGGGACTCTTCACCAATTGGCTCTGACCCTCTTGCGCCGACGGGCGGCCGACGCGCGTGAGCGACCGCCTCAGCTCGCCCAGAACAGGTTCCGGCTGCTCACCACCCTCGTCGGCGACCAGGCCATGGCCTCGATGGTCGACACCGAGATCACCTGGGCAAAGTCGCGATCCCTCTCGCCCGACCAGTATGCGATGCACGCCCTCGAGGCCGGGCGGTCGCCGGGCGGGTTTGCCGGCGACCCGAGCGGGCCGGCCGCCGGCACGACCGGACCGGCGGGCAGGCTCGCAGGACGACTGCATGGGTCGTCGGTCGAGCATGCAGGGGAGCCCGGCGGCTGGAGCGGCACGCGTGGGCCGAGCGGTGCCGATGGACCCGGGGCCTCGGTCGATGCCGTCGAGGCCGTCGAGGTCATGGCTGGGCACTACCGGACCTACGAGGAGACCCTTCGGCGACGCGGTGTCATCGATCTCGACGACGTACTGCTCCGAGCCCACGACCTCATCGAACAGGATCCGGGGTTCGCCGACGCCGTTCGGTGGCGGTACCGGCATCTCTCGGTCGACGAGTTCCAGGATGTGAATCCGGCCCAATACCGGCTGGTACGCACGATCCTGGGTGACCGGACCGACCTGTTCGTCGTCGGTGATCCCAACCAGGCCATCTACGGATGGAACGGTGCCGACCCGACCCTCATTCTCCGGTTGCCCCGACTGATCCCGAGCATCGTCGTACACCATCTGGACGACAACCATCGATCGAGCCCACAGGTCGTCGGGGCGGCGGTCGCCGCGTTGGGCTCTGGGGTCAGCGGCACACCGCGGTCGACGCGGCCCGACGGCCCGGTGCCCGTCATCCGGGCATTCTCGGACGAGACGGCCGAGGCGCAGGGCGTGGTCGACACACTCCAAGCCTGGTCAGCCAGTGGGCGATCGTGGTCGGACCAGGCCGTGCTGGCCCGGACCAACGACCAGCTCGCGCTGGTGGCCGCCGCGCTGCGACGGGCCCGAATCCCATATCGCCTCGCTCCCGGACCGGAGGCAAGGGAACGGGAATCCGGGAAGACGGATGGGCAGGGGGTCGAGCAGGCGTCCAGCCGAGGTGTCGGGCAGGCGGTCGAGCGGGCCGTCGGGCAGCGGACCGGAGCGGGCCGCGGCCAGCCGATCGGGCAAGCGGGCGGGCAGCGGACCGGAGCGGGCGGCGGATCCAACGACCAAGATTCGGCCGTCGAGCTGGCGACGTTCCATCGAGCCAAGGGTCTGGAATGGACTTCGGTATGCGTAATCGGGCTCGAGGACGGGCTGGTGCCCATCTCCCACGCCGGCACTACCGAGGCGTGGAACGAGGAACGACGCCTCTTGTACGTGGCTCTCACCCGCGCCTCGTCCGAACTCTGCTGCACCTGGGCGCAGAGCAGGCGTAGTAGCAGTAGCGGGCGGCGCTCAGACCGAGAGCCCTCCATCTGGGTCGGGGCCATCACCAGGGCCTGCGCGTCGATGGCGAGCCAACCCGCCCGAATGGACGCCAGCAAACGCATCGCCGAGTTGCGGGCGGGTCTCGGCACCTGACTCGGGCGACCAGACCGTGCCCTTCGCCGACGCTGGCCTCTCGTCCGCCAGACTGGCAGAACGGAACGCTGAAGACCCACGCCGGGTTTCCGCCCGCCATGCCGACCACCGGGACCGAGACGATCGGCGTCGCCCCAGCTGGAACTTCATCCAGTCCTGACGGTGCCCACCTCCGACGGAGCGCCGTCCTGACGGTGCGCTGTCAGACCGAGTCCCGTTCGATGGACGAGTCCACCAAGACGGGAGCGTGGTCGGAGGGCTTGGACCCCTTGCGAGCATTTCGGTCAATGAGGGCATAGGTGGCCCGCTCGGCCAGGACCTTCGTGACCAGTACCAGATCGATCCGCATCCCCTGGCGCTTATGGAACGAGCCGGCACGATAGTCCCACCAACTGAAGAGCCCGTCTTGGTCGTAGAGCTGACGGAATACGTCAACCAAGCCCCACGCCTCAAGATCGGCCAGGGCAGCGCGTTCGGGCTCGCTTACATGGGTGGCCCCCACGAACTTCGCCGGGTCCCACACGTCACGGTCCTCAGGGGCAACGTTCATGTCCCCGCACACCGCGATGGGTGAACCGGGATCACAGGTCTCCTCGAGAAGCCGCCGTAATCGAGCGAACCACTCGAGCTTGGCCGGATATTGGTCGCTGTCGAGACTCCGTCCGTTGGGGACATAGACGGAGTGGACCCGCACTCCCCCACAGGTCGCGGCGATGAGACGGGTTCCCTGGGAGTCGGTCTCGTCGTTGAAGCCCACCGACACGTCCTCGATACCCAACTTGGAGGCGATGGCGACACCGTTCCATCGGCCGTCGCCGTGGTGAGCCGTTTCGTACCCGAGGGTGGCGAAGGCGCCGTGGGGGAAGACGGCATCGGCCTGCTTGGTTTCTTGCATGCAGAGGATGTCGGGCTGGGCGTAACCGATCCACTCCTCGACTCGGCCAAGCCGGGCTCCCAGCGAGTTGACGTTCCAGGTGGCGATTCGCATGTCGTCGTGGATCCTTTCCGCCCGCTCAGGGCTGCTCGGCGCCGGTCCGCGTCGCGCCGGGTTGCGTGTCGCCAGGCCGCGTTGCGCCGGGTTGCTCGGCGCCGGGCCGTGTTACCGCGGGCTGAGCGGCAGCATCAGCGTCCGCTTCTGCGTCAACCAGCACGAAGAGGAGGTCGGCCTCACAGGCCAGTTCACCGGCCACCGTGGCCCTCCCCGAGCCCTTCCCGGCTCGGGCCGACATGCGTCCGAGGAACACCTCGAGGTCGAGCACGTCACCAGGGAGGACCTGCCGGCGAAAGCGCGCACGCTCGATGCCGCCGAACAAGGGGAGCTTTCCGGCGAAGCGCTCGTCGGCCAAGACCGCCACCCCGCCCAACTGGGCCAATGCCTCCACCATCAACACCCCCGGAAGTGTGGGTCGGCCGGGGAAGTGACCGGCAAAGAAGGCCTCGTCACCGGTGAGGTGCCACGAGCCCCTGGCCGACTGGCCGGGCTCGACCGCGTCGAGCTGAGAGACGAACAAGAACGGGTCTCGGTGAGCAATGAAGTCTTCGGCGCGCACGAGAAGCGACACTACAGGTCGGTCGGCGACACGCTGTCAACCGGCAGGCAGGTCGGAATCGTCCGGCAAGTCATTCGGAATCGTCCAGCAGGCGCCGAGATTCGTCCGCCACAGCAGCGCGAACGTCCAGCTGGTGATCGGGCATAGTGCCGTCCAGCGGCCCGGAAGGGTAGGACACCCCAGTCGACCCGGACTTGTCAGGATGGGACGTGGAGGCCCTCGGCGCGCTCGTCGACCCCAAGTTCCGAGAGCAGCCTCGTCCGCAATCCGGCGAAGGCCCGGTCGGTTCGCAATCGAGGGCTGGGCACATCCACGGGAATGTCGAGAGACAGCCTGCCATCGGTCAGTACCACGACGCGGTCGGAGAGGAGGATGGCTTCATCCACATCGTGGGTGACCAACAGGACGGCAGGCTCATGACGCCGGCAGAGCTCTTGGAGCAGGGCATGCATCTTGGTCCGGGTGAGGGCGTCGAGGGCGCCAAACGGCTCGTCGAGTAGGAGAAGTGCCGGCTCCCGCACCAGCGCCCGGGCCAGCGCCACCCGTTGCGCCTCACCACCAGACAGCGTCACCGGCCACGCATTGGCATGTTGGGCGAGGCCAACTTCTCCCAGGGCGGATCGGCCTCGAGCCGCCACCGCCTGGTTCTTCTGGCCGGTGGTTCGGCGCAACCCGAGGGTGACATTCGTGAGGACCCGCTGCCAGGGAAGCAGTCGGGGATCCTGAAAGACCACGGCGCGACGATCGGGAACCCGGACCTCGCCCTCGTAGTCGACGTCCAGCCCGGACAGGGCGCGCAGAAAGGTGCTCTTGCCCGAGCCACTCTTGCCCAGAATGGCAACGAACTCGCCCGGATCGATTTCCAGGTCCACGCCGCGAAGGACCTCGTGGTCCTTGAAGCTCCGGTGCACGTCCCGAGCCACCACCGCTCGGCCAGGCCCGATGCCCACCATTTCTGTCGACCCGTGGATCACGACGCCGTGAAGCCGCGGCGCCAGCCGAGGAGGCTGCGTTCGAGCAATCGAACCAGCATGTCGGCAACCAGCCCGAGGATGCCGTAGATGGCCAGTACCAGCACCATGATGTCGGTCCGATAGGAGCTCTGGGCCTGGGCAAGCAGATAGCCGAGCCCGCTCTGCGCATTGATCTCCTCGGCCACCACGATGATCAGCCAGCAGCCGACGAGAGCGAAACGGAGCCCGACCAGGAAGCCCGGGATGGCGCCGGGGAACACGACCCGGCCGGCCATCCCGAGGCGGGAGAGTCCAAAGGTGGAGCCCATCTCGGCGAACTTGGCGTCGACACCCCTGATGGCGGCATGGGTGTTGATGTAGATGGGAAAGGTGCAGCCGAGCGCGATCAAGAAGACCTTGGAAACCTCGCCCACTCCGAACCAAATGATCACCAACGGGATCAATCCCAAGATGGGTACCGATCGAACGATCTGGATCAGTGGGTCCAAGAGGTCCTCACCCATCCGGAAAAAACCGGAGATCAAGGCGAGCACGACGCCGGCCACCGTCCCGATACCCAACCCGATGGCGACCCGTTCGAGGGAGATGGCGAAGCTCGACTGCAATTCTCCGCTGGTCCACAGCTGCTGCCCCGCCCGCACGACCGATACCGGCGAAGGAATGGTGCTCGAATCGAAGACTCCGACAGTGCACAGGAGCTGCCAGAGCCCAAGAGCTAGGAGAGGACCCACGATGCGGACCGTCAGCCGGGGCACTCGTAAGCGGACCCGACGGCGTCGCTCGAGGGCTTTCGGATCGACCAGCGCGAAGGCCCCCCGCTCGGCGTCGGCATCCGGAGTCCGGAACTCCATCTCGGCGCCGTCGCCAGGTCCCTGCTCTTGGCTCACGGTGAGATCGGTGACGCTCATCGCGTCTCCTTTGGTCGAATTGGGGTGGTCTGGGTTGGAATGGCCCCGTCGCGGTTGGCGTGCCGATCGGCGGGTCTCGGTCCGGGGCGGTCGGAGCCGAAATCGGGCCAAAGTCGGCAGGTGAGGTTCCGGGCCCGCCGATGGCGGGTGCGACGAGGCTCCGGGGCGGCGTGATCGGGTAGCCCTGGCGCCACCTCGCCAGGGCTACCCCGAAGCCCTTACTCGTTGGCCTACAAGAGCTCCTACAAGAGCGCCCCGTGCCTCAGGGGGCCTAGTTGGCGAAGAGCGCCGTGCTACGAAACGGCGTTCCCTCCACGAGCTCGGACTCCCGGCCCTCCGGGCCGATTGGAACATCGCCGATCAGGGTCACGCGATGCAGGACCCGCTCCACGTCGAGATGGCCAATGTCCTGCGGGCCGAGGTGGGCTGTGGCCCGGTTGTCCCAGAAAGCCACGCTCCCCGGCTCCCAGTGGAACCGGACCGTGTACTCAGGGCGGGCCAGATGTGCGAACAAGTGCTCGAGGATCCAGCGGCTCTCCAGGGGCGAGACGTCGAGGACGTGGTCTGTGAACACCGGGTTTACGAAGAGGGCCCGCTCCTTGGTGCGGGGGTGGACCCGGACCACGGGATGGTTGGCCACCAGTGGGTTCTGATCGATCCGTCCAGCGAACCGGTTGGTCGCCGATTTCAGGCCGGATGGGTTGGCGCCATAGCGATGTTCGGCCCACAGGGTGTCGACGAAGGCGCGAACTGGCTCGGACAGTCCCTCGTACGCGGCGACCAGGTTGGTGAAGGTGGTGTCGCCTCCGAACTCGGGAACGACGTCAGCTCGAAGGATCGAGCCAGCCGGCGGGTTCACAGCCGGGGTCACATCGGTGTGCCAGCCGTTGGTGTACGAGTACTTGCGCAGCTGCTCGGCATCGACCCCGTACTGCTGGGCAAAGCGTCGCGGATCGACCGTATAGATCTCTGGGTAGCCATCGGGCGGGGCGTCGTCGTGCGGGTGGGCGTAGGTGAGTTCGCCAAATTGGCGGCCAAAGGCAATCTGCCCTTCGTGGTCAAGCTCCTGGTCCCGGAAGAACACCACCTTCCAATGGTCCAGGGCTTGGCGGATCCCGTCGACAGCTGCCTCGTCCAACGGCCGGGATATGTCGACGCCGATGATCTCGGCTCCGATCCGTCCGGCCAATGGCCTGATCCGCGGGCGAGTGGGGCTGTGCCCGTGGTCCACAGCTTCCTCACCTGTCGTTGTCGTTGTCATGTCTGGGGTGTCTCCTTCACTATGGCGTTGTAGGTGGCGGTTGCCTTGGGGCTGTACAGGGATTTGATGCTGTAGCTCGATGGGATGGCGCCGGCCTGGGCCATCAGGTCGACCATCTGCTGCAGCGCGGTCTGGACCGGCGGCGTGATCGGCACGAATGTCATCTCGCCGCTGGTGTTGAGGAGTGCCTTGGCCACGCTCGTGCTCTCGTGGTCAACAGCGACGTAGTAGTCCTGCACCCACTGGTCGGGGTGGGCCTTGACCCAGTTCTCGGCCTTGATCAGTCGCCGCACGAGATCGAAGGTGGCAGCCGCCTTGCCCGGGTCGGTCAAGGTGGTCGGGGAGGCGAGCACATAGTCGTACACAGGAGGGGTGACGGTGTTGCTGGCGGCTAGAACGGTCGCTCCGGGATGGGTCTGCTTGTACTGAATCTCGTCCGGTGCGGCCACCGTCGAAGCATCAGCCGACCCGGTCTCGAGCACGGTCCCCAGTTCCTGCAGAGAGACGTTCACCTGGTCGACTTGGGCCTGCTTCAGGTGTGCGGTGGCCAGGGCCCGAAGGGCAAAGGCCTGCTCAGCCGTGCCCGTCGTGTAAGCCACCTTCTTCCCCTTGAGCTGGGCCACCGTCTTGATCCCCGGTCGAGCCAGCAGGACGAGCAGGGGCCCGTCCCACTTGGCCACGGCCACGGTCGACAGCCCCAGTTTCCCCGTCACCGTGCCGGCTGCCGGCGTGTCGCCCATGGTGCCGATGTCGATCACGTGAGCGGCAAAGGCCTGGTCGACCAAGGGGCCGCTCGCGAACTGGTCGAACTGCACCTGATAGGGCGCACCGGCCAGAGCTCCCGATGCAGC
Organism: Acidimicrobiales bacterium; assembly: GCA_036521415.1. GTDB lineage: Bacteria > Actinomycetota > Acidimicrobiia > Acidimicrobiales > RAAP-2 > DASXMT01. The sequence continues at coordinate 6,373 of DATDHU010000092.1, read as the reverse complement.
GAACAATGTCTGCAGGTCCTTCTGCTGATCGCCGACGCGCAACACCAAGCCGGCCGGGATGGTGGACTTCTCGGCGCCATAGGCAGGGCTCCCGGCAGAGAATGCGAACGCCCCTGTGGTCACGGCGGACACGCCCACCATGGCGGTCAAGAAGGCAACGCCGACTGTGGACAGGGAACGGAGAGACTTCACGGAATTCCTTTGACTGGTTGGGTTTGCGACGGGGCGAAGTAGGGGTGGCCGGCTTCGCCAGTTGCGACCGACGTCGATGGTTGGCTGCCGGCCGTTGACCGGCTTGGATGATTGGCAGTGCCTGCCTTCAGAACAAAGGTGACGATACGGATTATTTCCCATTAAGTCAATAGGAATCACCGGATTCATCGAGAATTGACGCGGCCAGCCCATGATGCAAAGGGCTCCCGCCACCCGCCACCCGACGCCAGTTGGTCAGATCACATTGTCAGGCTCATCTGCGGCCGGGCTGCTGGGCCCCACACCCCAGGGCTACCAGGGGAACGATTGGTTCCTGCGTGAGGGGACGCCGGTGTCCTCAGGCGCTCCTGTGGTCAGAGGCTGGGAGCGAACTCGGGAAGGGCGACCTCGGCGCGCCGCCGAGGCGCATCGAGGGAGACGAGAACGAAGTCCCTGGTCTCGCCCTTGGAAAGGACGTCTCTGGCCTTGTTCGGAGCTGGATTGCCAAGTCGGCTCAACGGGACGTGAGTCTTCATGCCGTCGACGTCGACATGGGCGCCGTGCGACGTGAAGGAGGTCACCGTGCCTTGGAACTTGCTCCCGATCGGGTGGTTGGCCACGAACGTGAGGAAGGTCATCGGGTCGTTGAGGGCCGGGACTGGAGCTTCATCTGGTCCGCCTGATTGGGCCATCTCGGCTCGAGCCGAAGTCTTCTTGGACCGTCGCCTCGGTCGCTTTCCAGCGTCCGTGGGTTGACCGGCGTCGGGAATCCCACCCGCTGAGATCTTGGTGACGCCACCAACCTTGGCCGCACCAGCCTTCGCCTTGGCCACCTTGCCCTTGGCTGCACCCACGGCCTTGGCTTCTCCCGTCGTCTTGGCTGCGCCCGTTGCCTTGGCTGCCTCCTTCGACGTTGCCGCCCCCTTGGCTGCCGCCGGCGTCTTGGCCGCCTTCTTGGCCGCCTTCTTGGCTGCCTTGGTCGTTCCCTTGGCGACCGCTCCTCCTTTGGTGGCCGCACCAGCCTTGACCGCTCCCTTGGCGACCGCTCCTCCTTTGGTGGCCGCACCGGCCTTGACCGCTGAACCGGCCTTGACCGAGCCGGCGGCTTTCTTGGCCCTCCCGCCGGTTTTCTTGACCGTGCTCCTGGCTCCTTTGGTTACTGCGTTCCCGGCCTCCTCGGGTGCATCGCCATCGGAGTCGAGCACACCAACCCCACCAGCCCCAATGGACGCACCAGTCTCACCAGCCCCACCAGCCATCCCGGCCGCGCCGTCGCCGTCGCCGTTGCCCGAGGCCGTGGTGCTGTCGGCGTCGCCGTCCGGAAGCGAGTCACTGACTTTCGACCGTCGGCCCCCCGACTTCTTGGTACCCCCGCCGGCCGCGCCCCGCCCGGCCTTGATCGCCCCAGCCTTGGTCGCACCGATGGCAGGTGACCCGGCCGAGCGACCTGGCCCTGCGGAGCGGCCTGACCCGGCGGAACGACCCGACCCGACCGCCGCCCCGTCGTCTGTGGCCGCGGCCTTCTTGGCCCGGCTGGTGGTGGCTCGGCTCACGGCCCCCCGTACCGGAGTACGAGGGGTGAAGATCCATCCGACCCCAGGAATGGGCTTGCCGCCGATGAGACGTCCGGGTTCGAACAACCATGGGCGTTCGGCATGGAACTCTTGAAACGAGTCATTCGAGAGCACGAGCGCGCCGGCTTTTTCGGCAATGCGCAAGATGAAGGCGTCGCCCCGACCGATCGCTCCAGCTGGAGGGGTCACCAGCTCCCCATGGGCCAGCGCGTCCTCGAAGGTCGCCCGCTCCGATTCGTCGATCCGGTGGCCGAAGGAGGCATCGACAACCACTATCACGTCGGCATTGCGGAAGCCCGGGAACTCCTCGAGAAAGGCCTGAATGGCCTCTTCGAGCTGGGCCAGGCTGGGCAAGGAGCGGCCCTCGGTGGCCAGATTGGATCCGTCGACGACGATTCGTCGGTTCGGCGCTGGGTCGTTGGGCATGATCGGCCCTAGTCAAGCACCTGGAATCGGGGCTCCTGGTGATATGGGGTCACCCGATTGCCGTCCGGAGGCCGCCGATCGGGCACCGGCAGAGGCCCGGCGACCCCTTGGCAACCTCGTCCAGCCGACCCTCAGCCGATAGCCCGGGTCAGGAGATCGTCCTGTTCCAGGTGGTGCAGGGCCGCGCTCCCCGATGCCGGGCTCGCCGATTCGGCCCGGCTCACGTGGCGGAGGGCGTGGCTCTCCCGGAGCAAGGCGTGGAGGCGCATGTGGACGAAGCCCCAGGCGCCCATGTTCTCGGGCTCCTCCTGCAGCCAGACGACCTCGCGGGCATTCGAGTAGCGGTCCAAGAGGGCGGTGATCTGGTCGGCCGGCCAAGGGTAGATCTGCTCCACCCGGGCAACGACCACCGAGGCGCCGGCGTCGCCGAGCTCGTCACGACGGGCCAGCGCGTCGTACGCCACCTTGCCCGTGCAGAGCACGACCCGTTCCACCCGTTCGGGATCGAATCCCTCGTGCGCAGCGGCCGGGTCGTCGAGGACCTCGGCGAACGAGCCGGTGGTGAAGTCCTGGATGGGCGACCGGGCGCTGCGGGCCCGTAGGAGTGACTTGGGGGTGAAGACCACCAACGGCTTGCGAACCGGCGTCCGGACCTGGGCCCGGAGTAGGTGGAAGTACTGGGCCGCCGTCGTCGGCTCGGTCACCCGGAGGTTGCCCCGGGCGCACAGGGTCAGGAACCGCTCGATCCTGGCCGAGGAATGCTCGGGGCCCTGTCCTTCGTAGCCGTGGGGTAGGAGCAGGACCAACCCGGAGTGCTGGCCCCACTTGTCCTCGGCGGCGACCAAGAAGTTGTCGACGATGATCTCGGCGCCGTTCCAGAAGTCGCCGAACTGGGCTTCCCAGGCCACCAGGTCGTCCAGGGCCTCGACCGAGTAGCCGTACTCGAAGCCGACAGCGGCGTACTCGGACAGGAGCGAGTCCCGGATGGTCAGGCGTCCGGGAGACGAACCGTTGGCCGCCTGACCCGACCCGGGCGACGAGCCCCCGCCCCCGTGACCCGACCCGGGCGACGAACCCCCGCCCCCGTGACCCGACCCGGACGACGAGCCCCCGCCCCCGTGACCCGCCCCGAGCAGGCCCCCGCGGAGCTCGGCCAGCGGGACCCACTCGGCCCCGGTGTTGTGGTCGACCAAGACGGCGTGACGCTGTGAGAAGGTGCCCCGCCTGGTGTCCTGTCCGGTCAGGCGGACGTTGGTCCCCTCGAGCAAGAGGGACCCCAGGGCCAGGGACTCGCCCAGGGCCCAGTCGATCTCGCCGTCGGCAACGACCTTGTCGCGCTGCTCGAACTGCCGGGCCAGCTTGGGGTGGATGACGAATCCCTCGGGCACCGAGCGCACCGCCTGAGCCAGTTCCATGACCACGGGCGTCTCGATGCCCGTCTCGACCGCGGGGATCTGGATGTTCGGCTGGACGAACTTGGGCAGCGTCGGCTGCACGTCCGTCTCCGTGTCGGCGGCCGCCCGGGTCTCGTCCAGCGCGGACTGCAAGCGGGCCGAGAAGTCGTCGAGAGCCTGTTCCGCCTCGTCCAGGGTGATGTCCCCGCGGCGGACCAGCGACTCGGTGTAGAGCTTGCGGACCGAGCGCTTGGCCTCGATCAGGGCGTACATCAGGGGCTGGGTGTAGCTCGGGTCGTCACCCTCGTTGTGACCGTGGCGCCGGTAGCAGACCATGTCGATGACCACGTCCTTGTGGAACGCCTGGCGGAAGCCAAAGGCCAGACGGGCTGCCCGCACGCAGGCTTCGGGGTCGTCGCCGTTCACATGGAAGATCGGGGCCTGGACCATCTTGGCCACGTCGGTCGGGTACACCGAGCTCCGGGCCGCCTCGGGTGCGGTGGTGAAGCCCAGTTGGTTGTTGATGACGATGTGCACGGTCCCGCCGGTGCGGTAGCCAGCCAGTTGGGACAGGTTGAGGGTCTCGGCCACCACGCCCTGACCGGCGAACGCGGCATCCCCGTGCAGCAAGATGGGCAGTACCGGGAACGGCGGGCCGGGGTGGCCGCGCCCCTTGTTGATCAGGGCGTCCTGCTTGGCCCGGGCCATCCCCACCACCACCGGGTCGACCGCCTCCAGGTGCGAGGGGTTGGAGGACATGGAGACGGGAATGGTGCCTCCCGATCGTGCGGTGAAGGTACCCGAGGCCCCCTTGTGGTATTTCACGTCGCCGGAGCCCTGTACCGAATCGGGGTCGAGGTTCCCCTCGAACTCCTCGAAGATCTCGCCGTAGGACTTGCCCACGATGTTGGCCAGCACGTTCAGCCGCCCGCGATGGGACATGCCCATGACCGACTCGGCCAGCCCCTCGGTGACGGCCTCGTCCAGGATGGTGTCGAGCAGCACGATGGCCGACTCGGCGCCCTCGAGCCCGAAGCGCTTCTGGCCCACGTAGCGGGAGTGGAGGAAGCGTTCGAAGACCTCGGCCGCGTTCAGACGGTCGAGGATGTGACGCTGCTCATCGGCGGACAAGGTGGCGGGAACGCCTTCCACGTGCTGCTGGATCCAGCGCTTCTGCTCGAGGTCCTGGATGTGCATGTACTCGATCCCGAGCGTGCGGCAGTAGGCGTCGCGCAGCGTGTGCAGGATCTCGTCGAGGGTGGCCACCGACTTGCCGGCCAGCCCGTCGGTGACGTACTCGCGGGGCAGGTCCCAGATGGTCAGCCCGTAGTTGAGCGGGTCGAGCTCGGGATGGAGCTCGGGCTTCTCGGCGTCGAGCGGGTCGAGGTGGGCGATGAGGTGGCCCCGCACCCGGTACATGTTGATGAGGGTCTGGACGTGGACCTGCTTGACCAGGCGGTCGTGAGTGCCCTCGGTCCCGTCGTTGTGATTGATGTCCCGATGCCACCGGACGGGCTCGTAGGGGATCTCCAGCGCGCCGAAAACCTCGTCGTAGAACCCGTGCTGGCCGAGGAGGCACTCGGCCACGTGGGCCAGGAACAGGCCCGACTCGGCCCCCTGGATGATCCGGTGGTCGTAGGTCGACGTGAGGGTGACCGTCTTGCCGACGCCCAGGTCGGCGAGAGCGCGGGGGTCGGCCGCCTCGAAGCCGGGCGGCACACCGAGGGCGCCCACCCCGACGATCACGCCCTGGCCAGGCATGAGGCGAGGGACCGACTGCACCGTCCCCAGGGTGCCGGGATTGGTCAGGGTCACAGTGGTTCCGGCGAAGTCGTCCGGGGCGATCTTGTTGGTGTGGACCTTGCGCACCAGGTCCTCGTAGGCACCGACGAAACTCCGGAAGTCGAGCGTGTCGGCATCACGGATGCAGGGAACGAGGAGGGTGCGGCCGTCCCGCTTCTCCACGTCCACGGCCAGCCCGAGGCCGACCCGGGAGTGGCGGATCACGCCGGGCGTGCCCTTCCCGTCGGCGTCGGCCACGAACGCCGCGTTCATCTGCGGCACGGCCAAGAGCCCCTTGACCACGGCGTAGCCGATCAGGTGGGTGAAGCTGACCTTGCCGCCCATGGTGCGGGACAGCTGGTTGTTGATGATGGTGCGATTGACCTCGAGCAATTTCGCCGCCACCGTGCGGACGCTGGTGGCCGTGGGCACGCCTAGCGACGCCTCCATGTTGACCACGATCCGCCCGGCGGCACCCCGCAGGGGGGTTGCCGGATCTTCGGAGCCCTGGGTGCTCGGGGTGTCCCCTCCGGTGGCCGCGCCATCCTGTCGAGGTGCCTCCGGCTTCGGCGCCAGACCCGGCGCCGATGCTCCGTCTGTCACCTGGCCCGGGCCACCGGCCCCTGCTGTCCCGCTGGAAGCTGGCCCTGTGGCCGTCGTCTGGCCCGGTGCTACTGCTGTGCCTGCCGTCTGGCCGGGGGCGCCAGCCGGTGCCGTCTGGCCCTGTGCTCCGGCCGGTGCCGTCTGCACCGGTGCCGCCGCCGTGCCCGAAGCCGGTGCGCTCGGCGCCGTCGCCGTCGCTACTGCCGGGGCCGGGGCAGCGGGGGCCGTGACCGGCCGGTAGTCGGTGAAGAACTCGCGCCAGGACTCCGAGACCGAGGTGGGGTCGGCCCGGTACCGGTCGTACATGTCCTCGACCAGCCAGGCATTGGGCCCGAATGCGCCGCTTCCGGTTACCGTTCCGCTCGTCGGGCCGCCCCGCGAGCCTCCGGTGTCGTCTGATCC